>JADJXA010000002.1:0-341276 GCA_016716065.1 Candidatus Leptovillus gracilis
GATAACTGTGCGATTTTTGGACATCAGCCTGTAATTGTTTTGGCCCAAATAATTTCCATACTAATTTACTATCTGAAAGTAGATGCGTGTTATTGATCAATGGATCGATTAACGCCGCCAATGAATCTGGATTTTGCGTCTCCAATATCCCGTCTAGATCATCCACTAAGATATAGAGTCGATCAAGACCAATTGATATCAAACGGGGCACTAGCTCTTGCAAAATGATTTCTTGCAGATTGGTCAAGTTTCCCCATTGTGGCAAAACACCAGAATGATCAGGAAATAATTGTTCTAACTTAGGTTGATAGTATTGTGGTAGAAAATGGATGAGAAAAGCATACCACCATAGTTTGTTGTGAAAACAGGAGTCACTTGAAGCATTCTTATTGTCTAGTGACCAGGTGTTTTCCAAATAATTGATGACTGCACGAGCAATCTGGCGTAACAACGGGTATTTATGGTCATTAAGCCGTATTCTACGGTTTTTAGGTATCTCAAACTGGTTGTAAACAACAGACAGAAATTGTTGGTCTTCACTTGCGATTTTCTTTTCTAAATAGCGTCGCCAAGCGGTCTTGCCACTACCCGGTGGAGCAAGCAAAATGCTTGACTGATCGAGATTTAACACTTTCTCACTATTGGGGAAATCAACCCATGTTGCTTCTAAAAACTCATCAGGCGCTTTTTCGCCGTGCGGGTAAGTAAATGGGTCACTGATAAAACCAAGCCGTTTGTAGGCATCTTCATAGCTGCTCACAATATGCACCTTCAATTTTCAACAACTTCGTGATTCAACAACTGGAACCCTTGTCCCCGTATTGTTCTTAGGTAAATAGGATTAGCCGTATCATCTCCTATTTTCTTGCGTAAGCGAATCACGGCCGCATCCATTGCGCCTTCTGTGGCAGGATCGTCACTTCCCCAAACGGCCGTTGCTAATTCATCTCGCGTACATTTCCCTTCGCCCCTGACCAGAGCTTCAACTATTTTATATTCCGTCGGCGTTAGCGGAATAACTTTCGGTCCCAAGCGCAACAGTTTTTCGGCCAGATTGAGTTGCAGGACAAGTGGAAACTTGATTTGCAGTGCCCTTTCCGCCTCTGCCCAATCGCCTAAATCTAAGCGCCCTTTACCGCCATGACGTTGAAAATGGGCCTCAAAAAGCAAACGGCCGGCCATAATCAAGCGACGTGGTGAATTTTGCGCTTTGGACAGCATGGCTTTTTCGATTTTCTCCCCAACCGACTCGGACGTGCGGCCGTTTTCGACGCATATGGCCGCCAGGTCCGGAACCTCGGGCGTACCCGTGATAGGGTGAGCGCTATAACTGCTCAACCGCTCATCAAGTAATCGTTTAAGACGATCCCCATCCCATTTGAGCGTGACCGCATATTCTGCCAACCTATCTTCTTGTCGTACTGTTGGCCGTTTCCACAACACATTACGAGTTTCTTCCGAGAGAAAAAACTTGAATGCGGTCCCTGGCATTTCCATGACTGGCAAATGGGCTAGCAATGGCTCTAAAATATCGGCTTGTGCTTCGGGGTTATCGGCCAATTCGACCGTTTCATCTAAGCGGTCTAATAAAAAGTGAACACTGGTAAACCCGGCTTTCCTTACCAGATCTGTAAAATCGGCCAGCAAAGATTTAGGGCTGCTGGCCGTCGACTCCGATGCCGAAATACTCCGAAAATCATTCAGATCTGCAAGCAGCAGCAGCAATTCATTAGCTGGTAACTGACAATCAGTAACAAACTGGCGTAACTGATTCTGTAAAACAGCCGTATCAAACTGCTTCCAATCAAACGAATCGGGGTCAACACCATAGAGGGAAAATAACTGACCTATTTTCTCTGCGCTTAAGACTACTGGGCAATATGTGTGGAGAAGGCGAGCAAAATGTATTCTAATCGGAGGCGTCAACTCTTTAGTGCGGGAGAACCGATAAGCAAGGTCGCTGGCAGATATAGTCTGGCTAGATTGAAGGCTATCTTCAATAAAAATGGTGTCGAACAAAGCTTTCATGCCCATAGGTAGCAGCCAGTGCATATACTGGCTGATGGTTAGCGGCCGTTGCCTATGCCAATGCTCAATCAATAAATCAAAATCAGTACATTCTACCGCTAAAATAGAGGCACCGGGAGACCAAGGTGCCCCATAGCTTGCTAACATTATTCGGAGTGAGCTTTTGCCCCCCCCACGTGGAGCAAAGACAATGGCTGTTTGCTCCCCTTTAATGAGATCGTAGCTCTCGACATCTACAAAAAAAGTGGGTAACAAAGCTCGTTCCCTATCTGCTTCATTGGTGGCAAAAGGATTGCCATGATGGAACCCTAGGGATTGCAGCCATTCACCGATTACTGTCGAATCAACCATCGATTCCACTACCATCGTGATGCATATTTACTTTGAAAGGAAGTATGCATCCCATTTTCGATCAAGCGGGCAACATTCCAATCCTATCAAAAAACGTTTATTTATCAGGTAAATGTTTCTCATTTGTAGTTCAAACTCGTTTTTTTGTCTCCAATTTGTCAGGCACAGGCGCATCAATTCGGTTAGAATGAAATTATACGTTGATTTCGACGATAGAACTAAAAACAAGGACACTCAATATCTATTGGAGGTTCACCATGAACAATAATACAAAACTTAGAGTTCCACTAGATCAGGCATCTGCCTATCCGCGCCCCCCACCAATGCTGGTCAATTTGCTTCAAGCTTATCTTTTTCCTAAATGCCCTCATCAGTTTTTCTGGTGAGGGCGTTGCTATCTTAACAGTACGGAAATCAGCCATTCCGTACATGATTATGGTAAACTTATGGCATGGAAAACAGTCACCTCTCCCCCTCTCTTGCTCCCCAATCGCAAAACATCTTGCACGTTCTGCAAAACGCCAATCTGGCTGAATCAACCCGCCAAAAATATATCCGGGTCGTCGAAAGCTACCTGGCAACTGGCGGCAGCCTGACCGATGCTCCGGCTCTAGCCGCTTTTGCAGCTACCATTTCCCGGTCACGGCGTGGCCATCTCAAATCGGCCGTGCGCAAATGGACGGAGGTGATGGCAACGGCCGTTAAAAGCCAGGCCACTCCCGACAATATCCAGGTCACTCAGGCTACCTTGCTCCGCTTTGAAGCGCTGCAAGACAGCATCCAGGTTTCGGCCGCTAAAGGACAGAAGGCCCACAGTTGGTTGTCGCAGGCCGAAGTGAAACGCTTGCTGTCTCTGCCTGATACGCGCACACGCCTGGGTCGCCGCGATAAAATTGCTCTCGGGCTGTGCGTTGCCGCCGGGCTGCGCCGGGAAGAAGCGGTGACGCTGCAGTTTGCTGATTTGCTACACCTGCCGTCAGGCAAGACGTATCGGACTGTGATTAATGTTCGGGGCAAAGGGGCGAAAGATCGGGCTGTGCCCATTCGGGCGACGCTGGCCGCCGACATTGCTGTCTGGGGCCAGGAGATTGGCGCGGATGGCTATCTGCTGCGTTCGTTGGGTCGGGGAAATGCGGTAGGGGAGTCATTAACGGCCGTTTCCCTCTTCCTGCATCGTCGCTAAATACGGTGGGTACATTGGCAAGCCGGAGTTGGCGCCCCATGATTTACGCCGTACTTATGCCCAACTTGGCTACGAAGCGGGCGTGCCGGTGACGCAAATCAGCACCCTGTTAGGTCATTCCAGCCTGGAGACGACGATGCACTATCTCAATCTGGGGTTGGATTTGCAGACGACGGTGAGTGACTTTGTCCCATATGAAAGAGTAGGTGGCTAATCGTTGTAAACTGCCGTTATACATTCTGCATTGAGGACTGGTTGGCAGAGCTTCACGAACCGGTCATGGTGCAGAATGCTGCTCCTATTTTTCCTACCGCGATCTGCTCTGATTATCAGGATATGTCGTTCGCACTCTTGTGCTGCCACATTTCTATGAAACGAAATGGAAACGGCACTACGGTATAGTTGCGGTGACGAATAAAATTCACCTCTAGCAGTGGGAAAAATCGGTCGAACAATTGGTTGTGCAATCCATTCGGCTCTCGATTTCCCTGGTGGACAATGATACATCGAGGCGTATGACCCTTCTCCTGTTCTTCAGGATTAGTGTCTTTCACACCAGCGACATAATGGCCTGAATCCGGCGCATACCAAATGCCCTTATACACCGAAAAAAGATGATCTTCTCGCACGCTTTCTAATGGTAGGTTAACCCACTCTTTCAGATACTTTCTGTATTTCTGGGCACTGGAAATACCCAGTACGTTGAAGAAGCCGCCATTTTCGACCACTATTGTGCCGCGTTCATCTCTAATATGTTTACCGTATTGCGTTTTCAGATCAATGTAGGAAATTGCGGCTTGTCGGATTTCTTGGTCTAGAAATTCTGCATAAGCCTGCAATTGTGTCGCATCAAATAAGGGAGTATCCAACTGGGACGGATAAAAATCTTTGATCGATCTTGGTTGTTCCAACGCCTCAAGGCGTTCCTGAATGATCGCATCTTCGTTTAGAACACGGCCGTTTCCTTCCAAAATCTCCCACACAAAATCCCGACTGATGATAAACGGCCGTTTTGTAGCGCTTTCAATATCTTTCGGTTCAGGCATGCCTTTATATTTTTGCTTTTGGGCCGAAGGGAGTAACACATCATCCAGTAAATCCCAACCGGTGTACGCCCTAACAAAGGTAGATGCTGCCTCAAGATTATTGGCGACAGCCATAAAGTGCAAATCACGGCCGTCGAAATAGACCAGCGCTTCCTTGTAGAGGAAAACCATATCGGCCATCATCTCGACTTGCGGCAAGCGGGGTAGGACATTCTGGGGAAACATCGCCACATCTTTCAGGAGAAGCTGATTGCGGCAGACTTCAATCCGGGTTTTTATGTCGCCAGTCGTTGGCACGCCATAAGACAGATATTCTGCTGCTGACCAGGGCCGTGATTTTTGGCGTTGGGCCTCTTTTTGCCGAATCTTGCTATTGTTGTTGACATTCATCGTCTGTTTGACAACGTCAGGATGCTGTGCGTAAAAGTCGGCTTTACTGTCTTGCCAATCCTTCAAAATGCCGGTTTCAGAATCAAACTCGTCACCATCATAGTCTTGAAGGCGCAGTACCCAATCGCCTGGCTGCAAATCGGCCTCCGGTTTCACTACAAAAAGCGTATCGTGATCGGTTACTGTTTCATTGGCAACAGCGCAGAAACGGGCGGCAAAGTCGTCGGGCTGACGTCTGGCGTTCAGGCGGTCATCAACAATGTAAATTGGCTTTTGCTCAGGCGGCAACTGGCGCACTTTCATTGCAGCCGTGGATTTGGTATGCACTGGCTGCATAGACAATCGTTTTTGCTGGAAAGGCAACCCTAACCCGTTCAGATAGGCGGCAAATTTGGTGATGAAATCGTTGAGTAGATAGGATCTGGTTTGCCGCAAAGCGTGCAGGTTCTTGGTGGAGTGGAAGGTGAGGCTGGCGCGATTGGTGCGGCTACCTTCAAATAGCTCGTAGATGCCTTCCCTGAGTTGTTCCCGCGTTAGTTGATCGGGCTTGAGCTGCTTGAATATGGCCATGCCGTCTTTGTAAAAACGGCCGTAGTAAACCCTGTTCTTTCGCTTCCAGTCGTTAATCGCATCGAATTCAGATAATCGCAATTTTCGCAGCCGCGTTGCCTGATCAAAAAAAACAAACTCATCTTTTTGCCAGTCATGAGTCAGCTTGACTTTCAAACCCGTGACAAAATCCTTATCGGCCGTTGCCCAGAGGAAAAAGTCGGCGTTGCTCACGAAACGGCCGTCTACCTGAAAGAAATCAGCCAAAAGCAACTTCAAAATCTGCGGCAGCAATTCCTCATCCTGCACGTTGACAACCGAGCAAGACAACGGTCGCCCTTCGTATGAAAGCGCGGCTACTTCGTCAGGGCTGTCATATTTAACGTACAGATGCGAGCCATAGGTATGTAGATAGCAGGGATGGTCGCTTTCCCGCTTGTACCAGTTGTGCATACTGCCGTAATATTTGGAAAGACTTTCTCCCCATTCCCTACGACGCACATCGTAGCGAACAATGTGACAGTTCTGGCGTAACTGCTCCCAATCTATTGCTCCCCGGTTAATCGTCAAAATGGTTGTGGGGACCGCTCTGGCGTTATCCATGCTCTTTTTTGTCATCGTTAGCTCCTTCCATTTCTCGGTAAACCGCTTTGACCTCATTGACCCAATCCACAAAATCAGGCCGCCATGCCTGGGGATCGTGGTGGTCAATGACCCCTTGAATGATCGTGATGGCGCTGTCGCGGAAACAATACGGCCGTACCGGATTTAGCTGCGCATCCCACCCTTCGTTGGGATGGTTTTCGCCGGCCGCCACATTGATAAATACCAGCTTCACGTCTCGATTACCTGTTTGGGCTGCCAGGTATTCCCATTTTTTCTGGGCGGCGGCCAGGAAAGCGGTCGCGTTTAGTTTTTCATCGTAGGCCGGGTCGTCTGGACCGGCAGCAAAACGATACAAGGTGGTCCACTGGCTGTAATTTTTGGCGTCCAGGTAAATGGGCAAACCCTGCAACTGCATATCGGCAATTTCAAACAGTGCTGGCGGGCAGTCGCGCTCATGGGCCACGGGGATGTGGTGATGTAGCAGCGCTGCCTTCAAAGCCGCCTCGCCCACCGCACCAGCCAGGATGTTTTGCTGGATGTAGGGTGTGAAGAAGAGGTTCTGATTGGCCGGTTCGTAACGCAGGCGGTAATTGTGGGTGCGGAAGAACCACTCAATCGTCGGGTTCTGCCTGTATTGGCGGTAATATCGGTTCAGGCTGTACCGCTTTGTGGCCTGGCTCGGCTGGCGATGAATCTTCTGCGCCTCCCAATCAATGAGCAGCGTATCGCCATCTTGCAGCAGCGCCGTTTCCAGAACGAATTCGCGCCCAAAGTCCACGGCAACACGCTGGGTCTGACCGCTGGGTAAGTGGACGACCTCAATGGCCGCCTCGAAATGGTAATCCTGTTTCAGAACAGCCTCACGGATGCGCCACCAAAGGTCCATCACTTTTTGCGCGTCGCCTGGCGTATACGCACCGCTGCGGACGCCGTTGACCAATTGCAGCAGCCGGTCAGTTATTTGCCGGACGCGCTTTTCTGGCTCGGCAAACGACTCATATTGCAGTTGGTTGACAACAGCCCGGCGCAGATAGGCTTTCTCAATCTCCTGATATAAGGTTAGGATAAGCGATGAGGTATATGCTTCCCGCGCCAGACGATTTTCGGCAATGACCCCAGGCGCAGTCAGATATTGCTCGAAAACACCCAGGACATCGGATCGCCCGGCCGCCAGGCGAATCTCAATGGGCGGCATTTGCTGCCACTGCCGGTCAACCCGCCCTAACGCCTGGTGGAAGACTGCAATCTGGTTAAGCAGGTAATCCGGAGTAGACTTATACCGGGCGTTGACGTCGGCAATGTTCAATTCCCGCAGCGCCGTAACAAAATGGCTCTCGGAAATTTGGAAGTTGTGATACAGCTTCCAAACCTGCCAGATGAACATCTTTTCTTTGTCCACGTCGTCACTGCCGTCTGAGCCGCTGAAATAGAAATGAGGGGCCTCCAGCAGGTGGATGCCTTCTAAATCATAGCCTGACCCGTATGTCGTCTCTTCGCCGTATCTGTGCCATTTCAGATTGACGCCGTTGGCAGCCGTGGGATAGGTCGTAACGACAACCAGGGGCACATCCGGTTCGACCTGTTGGAAAGATTGGTCTGCCATTTCCCGGCCTTTGGCGGCGTCCAGGAAGATGACCTGGCACGGCCGTCCTTCAATTGTCACCCTGTATTCACGTGAACGGCCGTCGCCCAGCCTATCAACAACCAGATACGACCGCATACTGTCATAGAACGAGGGCGGCAGCCCGTTGTCGCGTCGGAACAGCTTTTCGATAAAGGTGAACGAGTTCAGAAAGACCAGGTGGGCCTGATTGTTGCTTTCGTGGGCAATCCAGCGAGCGGTTTCCAGGAAGAGGCTGAGGGCGTGCTGGCGATACACCACCGCTGCTTCTCTGGTGTTTTCTTCCTCTTCCCGACTAAAAAATTGTTCCTGGGCCAGTTGATCCAGGGCATAGGAGAGCGCGTGAGACCTGGGCAGTTCGTTGGCGATGCTTAACATCACTTGGTAGTTGCGTCTGGCTTCCTTTTGCCGTTTCAACCCGGCCACCAGTGCTTTGTCTTGCTCATCAAAAGGCAGGTAACGGCCGTATCGTTCCAGCCAGTTCATATCAAATGACTGAATGTATCGCTTGATGTCGCCAGTAGCGGAGAGGGCGAACAGCAGGTTAGCGTTGCTCAGCCGCCACAGCAAATATTCCGGCGTTACCGTCAGCTTCTTCTGCTCCAGGCGAATTTCGTCGGGCGTGGTGAAGTAGGCGCCGCGCACCAGGCGAAAGAAGTTGTACCCCTGATAATAGATGCTATCGGCGATGGCCGGATCGTGCCGTTCTGTGGCCAGACGCGACGGCCGCCGGTAAAAGCCATAATCGCTGATGATTTCCTGGTATCGCCCTGGCGTGTTGTCGTTTTTCTGGTCGTAGCATTGGTCAATCCAGCTATGCCACTCTGGAGTCAGTTCATCGGCCCACAGTTCGGAGAAGAAATCGAGAATGGCGTTGGCCGTTTGGGTGATGATGGTCATCAGCGGCCGGGCGCGCTTCGTATCTGATCCCGACCGGCGCACTACTTCCCAAATCTGGCCTTGTTCGCGCAGGTAAAAGGGGTTGGTCATGATTTGCACCCCTGATTGGAACACCGCCAGATGATTGCTGGGGAACTCTCCTTCACGCAGGGCAAAGTGACGAATTTGGGGGAAGCTGATGCCCTCCTTTTGGCAGTCGGCCTGTAGCTTGTCAATGATCTGGACGGCTCGCTCTTTGGCTTTGGCGCGGCGTTCTGGTTCGCCTGGAACAGGGTTCAGGTGACCCAACTGCCGCTGCCGGCTCATTTCTTCGTAAAAGAGGCGCACAAACTCAAAGCTGTTCTGAATTTCCGGGCTGCGGCAGAGAAAGCTTAACATCTCTTTCTCCTGCATGTCGAATTCATCCAGAAAGATGATATTGTCTTCCAGGGAGAGGAGGCGTTCGCTGGTACGGCCGTTGAAAAAGCCATAGAGCAGCTTTTGCACCGTGACCAGCAACACCGGTTGCGCCGGGTTATACAGGAATTCCACATAGGGAAACAATCGCCAGATACCGGCGTCGCCCAGCAGCCGCCTTTGAGTCTCTGGCGGCAAATCCTTATGCGCCAGCCCCACTTTGAATAGATTTAGCAGTCGGTCGCAACGTTCGCGAAAGGCTGACTGCTGCTGCTCGTAGGCGGCATAGAAGCTGCTGCTTTTGAGTTGGCGTAAATTGGTTTGTTCCTGGCGTAGACTCTCAATCTGCTTTTCGACGGCCGTGCGCGAGCTGCCGGCTAGCTTGAAGAAGTCACAACCTTCCAACCGATTCAGGAAGTCGCCTTTATCCTGCCAGTCGAGAAAGGTGGCGACTACCTCCTCGTTGTTTTTCAGATAGACGAAGGAGATGCCCTTCTCTTGCAGGGCGTCGGCCATTTCACCGATGAGCAGGTGGCGGTGCGAGGTGTAGATGCAGCGTTTCTCTACTTGCCGCGCTTGCAGTTGGGCGATGACGGCGGGAATGGCGCTGGTTTTCCCCATGCCGGTTGGCCCGACGACGAGTTTGAGGCCGCCAAAGTCGTCACCCGACAACTGTTGGTCAATAACGCGCAGATAATATTGTTGATAGGATGATTGGTTTGGCTCCGGTTGAGCGTCGCTGGCCGCGACTGGTTGGGTTGCCAGGACGGGTGTTTGGTTCATGCGGTTAATCTGTCTCCTCCCACTGCCAGAAATAGTAGATATAGAGCAGCCCTTTTTCTGACACCTCATATTCACGCTGGATGAGGTGCAGGTCGTAGAGCCGCTTGAGGCGGTTGTTGGCGCTGTTGAGGGCCAGATCAAGTTCGTCGGCGAGTTCAGGGGCGGTGAGCGACGGCCGTTTTGCTACCATCGTTAGCGTCTCTTGCAAGTTGTCTTCTAAATGCCCTACCACTTGCCACTGCCCGTCGGGGGCGATGGACAAAAAGGCCAGCTTCAGCCGCTGCAAGCGGATAGCGGCGTTGATGTTATCAACTGAGTCCTGGGTCAGTTCGGCGAGCAAGAGGCGGCGACGGCCGTATTTACCATCCACTATCGCCTGCCCCAACTGGATGACCGCCTCGTCAGCAAAGGAAACGTCCATCACCTGACCGGCCGGGAATTGCAGGATGAGCGATCCTTCCTCTGGTACGTCTGCCAGTGCCGCGGTTAATCTGGCAAACGCTTGTTCTCCTTTCTCGCGGGTTACAAAAGCGGGCTGGTAATTCAATTCAGTCGCCAATTTGTCCATCTCTACTATCATTCTTCACTCTTCATTCATTTTATATGTGGGTTCACAAAAAGTATGTGAATTCATGTCAAAAAATATATCATGTCCGACGCAAGCTGTCAATCCTTTAATGGCGCGCGGAATTCAACGACGACTTGTGTGCCTGGCATAGGAGTCAGATCGGTGAAAGGGTAACGGCGATTCGGGCCAAAGCTGCGGATAGCGGCCGTTTCTGACCGTAACCAGACGTAGCCACCCTCTTTGGCTACCGTTTCCTCTACTGTGCGCAGACCTAACCCGCCGCGACCGGTATGACGTGAGGTACGGCCGTCCATAGCCGCTTGAATATATTTCACCGGTTCGACACCCAATTCCGGATATTTGGCAGCCAGACTGCCGCGAATGCCCCGCCCCATATCCCCGGCGGCCAGCACCACTTCCACTTCGCCCCGCGAAATGTACTGATACCGCTGGATGAGAACGAAGCCATGGGGGTCGCCGCTGTGCTGATAGATATTGCTACACAACTCGCTGATGACTTTGAGCAGACTGCCCAGGTTGGGAAGTTGCAGCCAGCGGCTAAAAATCGCCTCAGCCCGCTCCATGACCTTGGCCACGTCGCCAGCGTTGGTGATTGGCGTCAACTCCAACAAATTGGCCGTTTGGGGATTGCGGTTCCAGTGAAATTCTGCTAATACTTCTTCGCCCAGTTGCAGCCATTCTTTTGCCACAGTAAAAAGGTTGACTCGCTTTAGATAGGCGAGTAAATCAGGATTGAGATTGACCAAGCGAACTGGGCGGCTAGTTTGTTCGGTGATGCGGCGTGCCGCCAACACCAGCATCATAAGTCCCATTGGCCTTACAAAATCGATCTTAGATAGATCAAAAACCAATTGTGTGGGTGCTTCAGTTTTTGGTCTTTGATGAAAAGAGTCAGTTGATACAAAGTCATCACCAAGACTTTCAAGCAGGAATATGCAAATCATCTGAAGTTGTTCCGCGATATTGAGAAAGAGTGAATTACGTTATTCCCACCTAACGTGCGGCCGTTGATCTTTACAAACAGCAAGTAAATCTGCTACACGATCTTGACGTTCTATATAGATTATCAATTCTCGTGTCTTGTCCACTTTTCCTGCTCCTGGTAGGGATTCATAGTCCATCCCCAAAATAAAACACAAGTCCTGCAATTCATATAAAGAAAAATGCTTGTTAATTAAATCTGCTATATTTACCAGTTTTCGACGTGATTCTCTACCAGGAAACGATTGTACAGTGGTGGCATAATCTCCGATGGCGGAATCTTGAGAGCCTATAATGGTTGTCTTATACTGTGATCCAGTTACTACATCTCCAATGACACCTCCTTCTTTATCGCGGATAGCGTCTTGTATCGCTTGTATTTGCGTTCTCAATTCATCAGCATGACGCTCCAAGCGCATCCGGTTTGCGGCACTCAGCTCAAAATCTCTTTGCTTATATACAGCGTGCAATTCTTCGGCTAGTTCTATCCGACGATTTTCTAAAGAATGGCGTTGCTTGTCCTTGATAATTGGCTTCTTTCCACTTATTTGTAAAGAATTGATATTTTCTCTTATAGCTCTAGTGTTAGGGTGGTTTAGACCAAGTGATTTCTGAGAGATGGAAAAAGCTCGCTCGTAATAGAATTTTGCTTCATCATCGTTGTCCATCGCTTGCAACAATAAGCCTAGATTGTTAAGAGTGGTAGCAACATCAGGATGATCAGGACCCAGTGCCTTTTCAAAAATATGAAGCGCCCGTTCGTAACAAGGTTGTGCTTCTTGATAATTCCCCATACCCCGTAACAGAAGTCCTAAATTGCTGAGACTAAGCGCTATATAAGGGTGATCAGGGCCAAACGCTTTCTCATTGATGGCTAGCGCGCGTTCGTAATAGGGCCGGGCGTCGGCCAGTTGGCCCATGGCCTGGAGGAGGTAGCCGAGATTATTGAGGCTGCGGGCGGTGTCGGGATGGGTGGGGCCGAGGGCTTGCTCGCGGATGGCTAGCGCGCGTTCGTAATAGGGCCGGGCGTCGGCCAGTTGGCCCATGGCCCTCAGGAGGACGCCGAGATTGTTGAGGCTGCTGGCGGTGTCGGGATGGGTGGGGCCGAGGGCTTGCTCGCGGATGGACAGGGCGCGTTCGACATAGGGCCGGGCGTCGGCCAGTTGGCCCATGGCCTGGAGGAGTGCGCCGAGATTGTTGAGGCTGCTGGCGGTGTCGGGATGGGTGGGGCCGAGGGCTTGCTCAAAGATGGCCAGGGCGCGTTCGTAATAGGGCCGGGCGTCGGCCAGTTGGCCCATGGCCTGGAGGAGGTAGCCGAGATTGTTGAGGCTGCTGGCGGTGTCGGGATGGGTGGGGCCGAGGGGCTTGCTCAAAGATGGCCAGGGCGCGTTCGTAATAGGGCCGGGCGGCGGCCAGTTGGCCCATGGCCTGGAGGAGGTAGCCGAGATTGTTGAGGCTGCTGGCGGTGTCGGGATGGGTGGGGCCGAGGGCTTGCTCTCGGATGCCCAGGGCGCGTTCGTAATAGGGCCGGGCGGCGGCCAGTTGGCCCATGGCCTGGAGGAGTGCGCCGAGATTATTGAGGCTGCGGGCGGTGTCGGGATGGGTGGGGCCGAGGGCTTGCTCTCGGATGCCCAGGGCGCGTTCGTAATAGGGCCGGGCGGCGGCCAGTTGGCCCATGGCCTGGAGGAGTGCGCCGAGATTGCCCACGCTGCTGGCGGTGTCGGGATGGGTGGGGCCGAGGGCTTGCTCTCGGATGCCCAGGGCGCGTTCGTAATAGGGCCGGGCGGCGGCCAGTTGGCCCATGGCCTGGAGGAGTGCGCCGAGATTATTGAGGCTGCGGGCGGTGTCGGGATGGGTGGGGCCGAGGGTCTGCTCGCGGATGGCCAAGGCGCGTTCGAAATAGGGCCGGGCGGCGGCCAGTTGGCCCATGGCCTGGAGGAGTGCGCCGAGATTGCCCACGCTGCTGGCGGTGTCGGGATGGGTGGGGCCGAGGGCTTGCTCTCGGATGCCCAGGGCGCGTTCAAAATACGACTGTGCCCCCGCTAGGTCACCCATGTTTTGCAAAAGTAGACCTAAATTGTTAAGGTTGCTGGCAACTTCTGGGTGATGGGGGCCAATCGCTTTTTCATGAACTGCCAAACCGCGTTCATAATAGGGGCGTGCCTCAGCGTAGTTACCCATGGATTGTAAGAGATTGGCCAGGTTGTTGAGGCCGGTTGCTGTATCCGGATGGTCAGGACCAAGCACCTTTTCTCGGATGGCCAAGGCACGCCCCAGGTACGGTCGTGCCGCTGTGTAGTTCCCCGTAGCCTGCAATAAAGCTCCCAGATTATTCAGGGTTATAGCAGTTAATGGATGTTCCGAGCCTAGTGTCTTTTCAGCTGCAGCCAGGGCACGTTCAAAGTACGGCCGTGCTCCTGTATAGTCGCCTACAACGATTCTTAAATACAATCCTACTGTATTGCTTAATGATGCAACTGCTTCTCCTTCTACTTTATATTTCTCTGCCCAATCTGTTACGGTACGCAAATGGGGAAGCAGTTGGCCTGTTGCTCTCCAGGTACGTAAATCATATACATCCAGATCATAAACGACATTCAATAAATCGGCGCAAATCTGCACCCACCTGGCTGCTTCCTGGAATTTCAACCTGTCCCGCGACATAGCCTGAACAAGGGAATGAATGGATATCACGTCATCAGTTTGGACAAAGACAGAGGTTCGAATCAGGATATCCAAAGCCCCATTCCATTTGGATTCATCAGTTAGAACCGGAATTAGCGCTGCATCTATTTGAGATGAATCTAGTTTTTTAAACGCATTTAGCGGTAGGTTTTCTGAGGCGAGGAAACTGCACAACGACAATAGGGGTGATGCTCCCTCTGTTTCATTTAGCTGCTCAAAAGTGATTTGCCAGATCGCATTCAACGTGGATGAGAGGGCATCTGTTGCTTCGCCTGCAGCAGAGGTTCCTTGGCGATGCGTTTTGAGCAAATTCAAATAAGTGGCAATATCCGTTCGATTCGCTGACATATAGGCTGCTGCCAATTCCAGCGCAAAAGGCAAATGACCCAATTCGATTGCCAAATGTTCCAGGAAAACAGATATTGCCTCTTGTACTAATAAATCCGATCTTTCTGCTTCCAATTCCTCCAAAGCAATTTCACCTGCATTGCCCTCTTCGGCTGCTTCATTTGATTTCTTATCCTTGATAACAGACCCCAATAAATCATCAGGGATAGCAAAGCATTCTTCCGGCAATCTTGCCTGCAGAAATTCAATAGCCTCTTCTGTTGTAAACACATCAAGCTCTGCAATATGAAAATCACTGGGCCATACTGGGCTACGAGATGTTACTAAGACTTGACCGTGCCCCGACAAAGGCAGGTAATTGGCGATTTCCGATGGTGTCAAGTCTGCGTTGTCAATAACTAAGAGCCACTGGTGATCTGTTTGTCTTAACCAATTTAAAACAGTTTTTGCCTGCTCGGTTAAATCACCTGATAAACTGTCTAAATTCAATGCTCGACCCAATTCCATATAGGAATTTAACAGATTTTGCAGGTTGTCAGCCGGTAACCACCAAACAAAATCATAATTATCCCGATTCCGATAGGCGTATTCTAACGCTAACTGAGACTTACCAACTCCACCTAAACCAATAACACACCCTAGAGAGGTAGTGTCCTCTTGGAATGTAAACTGTTGCTCTAGATGAAACAGTATTTCTTCCCTGCCTGTGAAAAAAGCGGTGCGTGCAGGTAAATTATGCAGAGTCGGTTTAGGTAGTGTGGATACAACGGTTTCAGGTTTGAGTTTAGTAGCTTTTACACCTCCCTTAGTAGCCCAAACGATGTTAATATCCGGCAAGGTCACTTGATGAAGAGGCATGCCTTGCTCGCTAATCAAAGTAACTGCCATTGCACCAGATTGGAGTTGTGTGGCAGCGGTCAGTAGGAAGGTAGCCGGAGCGTATGATCCGCCAAAACGATTTAGAATGATAGCCGGCTTCCCTAAGGCTTCATGTGTGAATAATGGTTCCGTGTCAAGGATGCAGTACAGGGCATACTCCTCCTCTGTATACGGCCAGTCTTTCCCGCTCTTGTCTATGTCGGTCTCTACGTCAATTGTCATCAGATACGTCTGGCCTACTTCCGCTTCGTGTGGGTAGCTGATGAGGGCTTTGATAGCCACCTCGCGCTGTTCGGTATTAATCATCGCCAACCTCTCCTATCTGCGCAGGGGAAAGGTGCAGATACGCCAATGGATTACCATAGTAGACGTACATGAACGCGTACAAAACCTTTTCGTCTTCTTCTCCCAGGTACTTGGTTACAATTTGGGCGCGAAAATCGCGCAGTCGCCGGGCCAGGGAGATGCCTACCGCTGCTTCTTCTGGTTGTGGCAAAATGAATTGGGCCACTTCCAGGGTGAATTTCGCGTTTACCGGGCCGGATGTGCCGATGTAGGCGCTGGCAAAATTCGCCAGAATCACTTCATGCAAACCAAGATATTCTTTGGTGCTGACGCGATGCCAGCGGGCTGAATTACAAGCGTTGACAAAGAACACGGGGCGCTTTGTGTGGCAAGCAGGTATTCCGCTGAGTTTGAAAAGCAAAATTCGCCCTGTGGGATTGTCTCGATGTCCCAAACCCGTTTGAAAAATTTCATCGTGAACAAACGTGCCATGAGAACCGATGTAAACCATCCCCGTATCATGTAGCGCTTCTAGTTTTTGGTATAAGGCGCTGTTGTTGGGCAGAGGTCTATTCGCCAGCCTTTGGAGCAATTTTTTTTCTTCATCGTAGAGATGATTTTCAAACGGGTCAATGTAGGCGACCGTCTGGCCGACATGATGTTCTTCACATACAGAAACAAAGAAATCCCTTTTTGTTTGTACATTACGAAAGACACCCCAACGCACCACAGAAATGTTAGCGCCCAGATATTTGTCGCTGCCAGACCTATCGCCAGAAAAAGGATACAGTTCCCAGGGAACTTCGTAATCGGTTAGATCGGTGATGATCAATACCAGTTCTTTGCCATGCTGGTCGTACAACCTGTCCAACCATTGGGTTAACGCACTTGCCGAGTAGGTAAAAAAATGTTCGATGCGCCCAATCATGGCGCCGGCGAAAAATCTCACATCGGCAGGTAAGCTGCCTGATATGAAATTCCCAAGACTAATATTTGATGCTACTTCAAATGTAGGGACTGTAAAGGTGTGCCCTTTGTAGTGCCCCCATCCAACCAGGCTAATCTCTCGATCACCCGGCGCTTTAGACACGTACAAGAAGGCAGTTTTCTCCGGGCGTTCAATAGCCGGGTTGATGCGACATTTCTCGGCCAATGTCGTATCTATCGGATTATAAGTCCCTGCCAACTTGACCGGCTGTTTGAGAATAGCCACTCCAGATTTTTCGTATGCAAGACAAAGCGTGGCGTCTGTATCTGGCAGTGCGTCGGGCATGAGCAGGTCAAATTCGCACTGAAATTGCGTGGCATTCGCAGGCACCTCGCGGAATTGCGGCATCGGTTGGACTTCGTAAATGAGATCATTGCCGCGTTTCAAGGTGAGCCATAATGTGCGAGGAGAGGTGGTGAAGACACTTTTCTCATGTTGCGCCGTCGCCGGCTCTGTCCACACTTTTACCCGGTACTGTTTGCCCGGTTCCAGAAGAATGATGTTTGTCGATCCATCAGCCGAACCAATTTCCACAAGCTGCATGCGGAAATCAACGGCCGTATACGTAGGTCTTTTGGGCGTATCAGGCCGGTGACGAAAAGCGTCTTGCGTGGCATCGGCAATGGGGAAACCGTCGCTCACCTCAACTCCGCCTCCTTTACCGGCGGAATTTTTTCATGAACGGCCGCTAACGCGGCGGCCAGTTCACCCGGTAATTCAGCATGGTAAATGGGCTGCGGATCGAGCAAAATGGGCAGCACGCGTTTCAGGCTGTGGAATTCTCTGGCGACTTTCAGCGCGTCTTCAATGCCTTCCCGTCGCACTGGTCGCTGAATTTCGCCACGATGACTAGCGTCTAAAGGTACATTGCCGCGCCCATCGGTGAGGATCACGAAGCGGGTATGTTGGACCAGGTGACGGCCGTGCTCTTGCGCCTGCTGCAACATCTGGTAAGCCAACTCCAGCCCATGCGCCAGCGGTGTGGCCCGGCCTGGCGGCGCGGCTAATGCCTGGCCGATGCGCGGCGTCAGGATGCTGTTGGCCGTGACCTTCTGCGCCCGCAGTTCGTCAATAGCGTCGGCTACACCCACCTGCACAATGCCCACGCTGGCCCGCATCACATAGGCCCAGCGCAAATGGGGCAGCAGCGCTTCCTGCCACTGACAGTCGCGCAGGCTTGTGTAGTCGAGCAAGATTAAGAGCATCTGTTCGGCCGCCGGGGTGCGGCGGTGGCGACGTAAGTCACTGGGATAAATGCGTAAACGGCCGTCTCCCTCTCCCCCTTCTGGCTGGCGTACCCTTTGGTATAGAGCCGCTTCCAGGATGGTAGGTAGCAGCGCCAGGTCGTGTAATGAGTTGGTTGGTTGATCCCCGATCACCACGCCGCGATCAACGGACGTTGCCGTGTAACGGCGCAGCGGCAGGCGCAAAGCAAATAGTTCGCGCTCGATTGCTGCTGTATCTTCAGGATAAGGTGGTGGGGGCAAGGCGGGAGAGACCTTCTGAATTTCCGGCTCACCGGAATCATAGACGGGTGAAGAATCCGTAGAAGACGATGGGCCTGGCATGGTTTGTTGGTTATCGGGCAAACTATCCACACCGGCAAAATCCTGTGGTGTGCGCGCAGTGTCATCCTCCGCTGGCGCGGGGGGAGTGGCCGTGGGCGAGTCCTGGTTAGAAAGAGGTGAAGATAAGCCTATCAACCTGGCAGCCAGGCCGACATGCAATGCTTGCACCTCTTTGGCCTCCGACAGGCGAGCTTCCGCCACGCTTAACCGCGCCAGCGCCAGTTCGCGTCGAATGCCCACTGTTTTGGGTGAAATGTAGGTCAGAATGCTGGCAACGGCCGCATCCGTCATCACTGCCTGCTGTTTCACGGCCGTTTGAAGCGCATCATTGATCTCTTGGGGCAACTCATTTGACCCTATATCACCTAATTCTGGCAAAAATTCGTGTGTGTCTTGCAGCCAGGATAGTATGTCTGCGGGTTTCCGACCTGGATTGTCTTCTGGCGGGGTGAGGCGCAGTGAAAAGCGGTCTAGCAGGTGAAGCGAAACGCGGCCAACGTGCTCGCGGGCGCAGGCAGCTAGCCAGCAAATACGCGGCTGCCAGGCCGCGTCCTGACCGTGACGCTGCAAATGGGCAACGGGCGTGTCCAGTAGCAGAATACAGGTGCGGGCAGCAGCCAGATTGAGACGCGTTAAATCGGGAATAACCACCAGCAGCCAATCGGCTGATGCGCGGTTTTGCGTCAATAAGCCATCCTGCCAGTTTACGGTCAGGCCAGTTGACAAGGGGGACTTGCTATTGGCTTCTGGTAAGTCAGGTGTCAGACTGCCCCACAAGGCATCATCCAGGGCCGTGACGGCCAGGTTGACGACCTTTACCTTCGCGCCTGTCGTCGTTTGCAGCATGGCCTGAAAGAGAGGAACGGCCGTTTCCAATGTCTCAAACGAGGCATCAAAAACGAGCACTCGGCGAAGTTCTGGCTCAAGCGCCGCACAGGCTAGCCCGCGCAGTAAAGGATTGTCTAAAGTGAAAGGCGCGTTCATCAGTCAACTATGGTGCTTGTCAGGCGATTTCTGCCTGCTCAAAAAGCGATTGTAATTGTTTATCATCTTCTTCCGTCCACTCTTCACGGCGTGGGCGACGGTGCGCCAGTACAAAAGGCGCGACTCGTTGCAAGTGAGCCAGTGAGGTGGTATCCACGCCCTCGCGGGCAGCCAGGGCGCGCGCCGCCAAAGCCATCATATAATCACCGCGATGGCCGACCGCTTCAAACTTCTCGGCTATGGCAACACAACGCTGGCTAACTTCATCTGGCATATTAAGAGTATGGACTCTGGCTTTGGCTGCTTCCAACTCGTTTTTCTTTTTAGCATCTTCAGCACGGCCGTTGACAACAAACTCGTGCAGTTCCCCCTTTTCATACTGCGCCAGGGCGATGTCAAATCCCAATACTGTTTTCAATATCTTGGCGCGAGAGGCTGGCTTCGTTGTCACCTGCACCATCAGGCCGAAACGGTCACGCAGTTGTGGCCGCAAATGCCCTTCTTCCGGGTTCATCGTGCCCACTAGTAGAAAGCGGGTATCAACTGTTTTGTCTGCCCCCTGTCGTTGAATAGAGAGCTTCCCAGTCGCGGCTGTGTCCAGGATGATGTTGACGATATGGTCATCCAACAGATTGACTTCGTCAATGTAGAGAATTTTGTTGTTGGCCTGCACCAACAATCCCTCTTGCCATTCACCTTTGCCTTGCAACAGTTTATCCACAAAGTAACTACCCACCACCCGATCTTCGGTAGCATTAATGGGCAGCGTGATCGGCAGGCTGCCGTACATCATCTGCGCAAAGGCACGCACCATGGTAGATTTACCCGTACCGCGATGACCGCTGACCAGTACGCCGCCGATGCGGGAACCAGCAATGTAGGCCACTTCCAAAGCGAGCTTCAAGTCGTCTTGCTCCACAACTTTGCAGTAGGGCAAGAGGGGAATTTCCTTGTTTTTTGTTTCTTGTTCTTCTTGCATCTTTTTATCCCAGTTTTGCTGGCAAGTTACTCAGGCTGCGACTAACCACATCGGCCGTCAGTCCCCACAATAGTAACGCAGTATAATCATAAATTCCTGCTGCGCCAAAGGTTGCTCCGGCAGTTACGTATAACGCTTGCATCCCCCACAAGACCAGTAAAACAAGCAGCGTCAAAGACAAAATCGGCCGAACAACCCAGAAGCGCACGTCAGCATTTAGACGAATTCCGGACAGCCAGGCCAGGAGTCGTAACCAGATGGAGGTCGTTTTGGTTATGACAGGCGTTGCCAGCCGCTCTATGTTCTCTTGCAATGCCGCCAACTCTTTGACGATTGCTTCGCGTACATTCTTGCCATCGCCTCTTAGCGAACTGTCCTCGGCAGTTTTTTCTATTTCCTGTTTGATCTCCGCGTAATATTTTTCGGCGTCGCCTTGCTTGCCGTCGCGCACAGCCTTTCGCGCCGCAGTGAATTTCTCGGCCAATTTGGCCTTCAGCGTATAGTCTAAACTATCCAGGCTATCAGCCAATGTTTCTAAACCCGCATAAAATCTGATGCGCGCCGCAATCATTTCCAGAATCGGCGACAGGACTTCCTGCGTTTCTTTTCCCTTATCCAGGCGTTGCTTGAAATCCTTTAATTGTGCCAGCGCATCTGTTTTAGCCTCAGCCTCTTTCAGGTTGTTTGTTTCTGCCTGCAAACGTAAATACTCCGGCAACAGCTTTACCTGCGCCTGCGCCGTATCCCTCTCCATATCCCGTACCAGGCGGCCCAACAGAATACCCACCAAAACAACGACCAGCACCCAAAACGGCCCCTGGCGCACAGCTATGGTGGTTGGGATTGCCACCGGTTCATCTACGGTTGCCAGCTTAAAGCGCAGCGTGCCCTGGTAACTGTCTGGCGCTAACTGCTGCCGGTTGATGGTGACGGCAATCGGCGCTACCTGGTTGGCGGGCAGCGTATGGGGTACGGCCAACAAGACATCATCCGCGCGAGCCGTGTCGCCGCCTCTGGCTCCGTGCAGCACGGTCACACCACCGGTCACTTCGACCGCCTGCGCTGTTTGATTATCTAGCCACACTTCCCAATCATCTTGCGTCGCGCTGGGAGGCAACAGCCAGGCTGCCAGGCGGCAATCCAGCCAATGGTCGCAGCGCACCACCTGCCAGGAGAGAGTGGGCGTCACTGGCACAACTTTGGGGACAGCATCCAGGTAAATCTCGAGGGGAATGACGAGCGCATCGGCTTCGCGTTGACCGGGCAGCAAAAACTTCAAGATGCCGCTGTAAACGCCGGGGCGGTTGAGGTTGTTCACTGTAACGCGCACGTCGCGGGGCTGTCCGGCGCTGAGATTGACCCCGGCCGGGATGGCGATGTTACTGCGGTCAATGCGCAACGCAGCCAGGCTGTCGTGCTGCAAATCTGATGCTAACAGGCGTAAATCGGCCGCGTCGCCGCCGCTGACCGTCAGACGCACATTGCCACTGAAACTGTTGGTCTGTCCATCCAGACGGCCACGTATAATGAGTGGATTATCTTCACCGGCGACAGTCAGGGTGAGTGTGGGCGTAGATTCTTGGGCAAAGGCAGCGGGAATGACGACCAACAGAAGCAGGAAGATCAGGCTGATAAACCACAAGCGTTTTCTTTGTTGCTTCATGTGTATACCTCCTACTCAAGGGCGGGTTGGGCCAGTTTCACTTCGGCAGCGGCGAAAAGACTGTAGACCAGACCGCGTGGATCGAGATGATCATACAAAAGCTGACGACGGGCGGCGAATAGCGCCGCCCCGGCGGGCATCTGGCGCAAAAAATGGGCGAAGAAGGGCAGGATAAAGGCATCGGCCAATTTCTCTTTCACAACGCACTGCGTACCGATGACGCCCGCCGCGCCGCGCTGGCTGAAGAAGAGAATCAGGTTTTCAAAATCGTTGGGATCATAATCGGCCGATTCACATGCATTGAGGATGACCAGGGGCTGCGTTTGTTGCCAGTTGACCTGCCAGGCATCGAGGTCGTTGCTGGTGATGCGGCTCTCATCGGAAAGTTGCAGGTAAGGCTGACCGATGTCGTTCTTGCCGCCATGGGCATAGAAATAGACGAGGTGCGCAGGAGGCGACGCCCGGTTGGCAAAAAAGCGAGCGGCGCCATCCCAATCTGCGACTTGCTGAATTTGTAACTGCGCTGGCGCGGCCAGACTGCGCAAGTTATGCCAATGGCGCGCGAAGAGAGTCCCGGTATCATAAGTGAGTGCTGTCAGTTGCAGGGGACGGCCGTTGGGGATAAACAGGGGCAGCGTTTGTTTACCCGGCATGGCGTTCCGTTCCACGCGACAGGGGAGTTGTTCGATGATGTAACGGTAGCCCCAAAATCCATGCGGACAAACAAATGCCGCGTCGCCATAGTGCGGGCAGTCGGCCGGGTCTGGCCCATGTTCGCGGAAGGTGGCGCAGAGATTGAGGCGTTGGGAGTGAATCGGCCGTTCGTAGACCAGTTCCCAGGGCACGCTCACCTGCGCCGATAAGGGGGCAATCTGGATAACGCTACCCGTTTGCAGCGCCGACTGTAGACGTAAACCGTGTTCAGTTAGCCCGTTAGCGTCGCGTAAATCGGGCAGCAAATTGCGGTAGAAAGCGTACCCGGCATTGGCTAATTGCCCCAGATGCTCTGCCAATTCCGGTTCAGAACCGCCTATACCACCTGTATACGCCTGCATGGTTGCCAGCAGCCGGTTACGCAGCCCATTGAGCAGCGGGGTCAAGTTGGCGTCGGTGAGCAGCGACGGCCGTAATGCCAACCCATCCCCACTGTTGTCATACACTCGAATGGCGATATTTTGGTAGCTGGCATCCCGTTCCGCCAGAATGGTGAGGCGGCGTGGCGCGGCGGCCAGGGGTGCAAGCGCCTCGCGAGTGAGATGCGCAGTTCGAGTGAAGGTGATGTAGCCATCCTGTACCGGCCAGGCTGAGAGGGGCAGTGGTTCCATATCATTTGATACAACTTTGAATTCGATACGGCGGGATTGCAGCAGATGACCGTGATAGAACACGCCCACATCAATGGTAAATTTGCCGGTTTGGCCAAGCTGCAGGGCGAATACTACTGGCGAACTATCACCTTCTTTTGGCAGCGCAAGTGTTTGTTGTGGGTTTTGGATTTGCAGCCCATTGTCCGAAGTGCGGGCTATCACGTTGAGGGAAAGGGTATTATCATCTTCGTACAGGTCATCAGGGATCTGTGGGAAGGGTGAATCGGCTGTGCCCGATCCCCAGAATGCACCAATGTTGACGACCAGTTGATAGGGGCCTTGATTCAGCGCAAGAGGTGTATCCGGTTCTACATATTGTCCTTTAACTGTGAAGAAACCGCTGTTCAGGAAACGGGCCGCGGTAGTAGAAACGTCCGGCAAGGTTGGGGACTGTAGCAACACCACTATTTCCGCAATACCTGCTTTGAGCGAGACCAGGGTCACGACTTCATTTGCGCTCGCACTCTCCAGAGAGGAACCTTTGTAGGTTATAAAGTGACTGCCTAACCTGGAGACTTCCACCACCCCGCTGTCCAACGGATACGCCTGCATGATGCGGCGAAAGATAGCACCGGCCGGGGTGTAATAGCCAAGAAACAGCAATTCGGTGATCAGCTCTTTAGCCTGCGCTTCGTCTGTTGCCTCTACCAGGTCACGCAGAACGGCAAGCAGTTTTCTCTCTAGCTCTGACCATTCATCGCCAGTGCGCCCTTTAATCTCTTCCCACTGCTGCAAAACCGCTTCGACAATTGCCGCGATATTATTCAGGTAGCTCATGCTCTTTCTTCCTTAACTCAGGCGCCGGTGAAGGTGAAGGCGGCCCAGTAATAGGGATCGGCAAACGGCCGTTCCTCCGGTTCCAGTGATGCAAAACGCCGCCAATACTCACTTGCCTCCGCTAGTATCAACCGGCTACCCTTCAACTTCATCCGCTCTTCGCCAAAACGCTCCGCCAATTCCCCAGCCGTCACCTCCCTCAGCCAACTCTGCGCCCTTTGCAAAGCAATAGCCGCTTCCACCCTTTCATCCAGGTGCAGATGATAAAAACGGTCCATCAACAGCATGGTGGACAAATCATTGACCGGCCACAAGCTGCCCAATACCCCGCCCGCGCCCGCTTGCAAGAAAGCGGCGGGCAAGCCAATGACTTCATCCGGCAGCTCTTTGTAGTCACTGATGGCCGTCTGGCAGGCGGAGAGGACGGCCAGGCGGACGCCGCGCAGGGTGATGTCGTCGAGAATCTGGCGCAGGGTGAGGGTGTTACCGCCCAGGAGCAGGCCGGATTCCAGGGGCTTTTCCGGGTCGAACTGCCCGTGACAGGCAAAATGGAGATGGGTACGGCCGGGCATGGCGGCGGCGATGGCAGCGTGGGTTGCCGCTTCTGCACAGACCAGATGCGCCCCCTGACCGAAGCGGCGAGCAATTTCTTCTGCTTCTAGACGGGCGTATGGTAATGGGGATGCGTCATCGGGCAGCGGCAGGGGATTGCCCACGGCCAACAGGCAGGGCGTGGTTGCCTCGTACTCCCGGCGGCGGTGGTAGCTGAGAGACAGGGCGCGGGCGGAGGGAGCATAGCTGACGGCAAACAGGTCGCTGAAGATAGCAGGTTGGCCATTGACCGCGATAGTGGCTGCATGGAGCGGCAGCAGGTTGAGCCGCCCGCCGGGGATGAGGGTGACGCGCTGGAGATCGAGGGCTTCTAACCTCTGCGCCAGAGGCGCTAACAGTGTTTCACCCAGGAGCGGCAGCCCTTCGGCCAACGCCGTTTGCAGCGTTGGCCCGCTGAAGAATTGTCCCAGCAAATAGCCACCTGGCTCTTCGCCGTTCTCTCGTTTGACCAGGAAAGCGCTGAGGTCATCCTCCGTGAAGGCGTCGGCCCAACAGGGTTCAATAGTGACATCCGCGTTAGCGGCCGGACGGTGGAGCAGGAGGGCCAGGCTGCCAACAGGGGTGGTGACCAGGTAGGCGAGTGGATGGCCGGGCCGCACGGCAGTCACCACATCTGCAAATTCCGGCGGTTGCAAGAATTCACCGTAACAGTCAAGCTGGCGAATAGCAGCGATAGCCGTTTGCAGGTCGGTTCGGGCTTGCTGTACCTGTTGGCGGTGGGCTGCCCAGTCCGGCAGTGTAGCGGTGCCGGAACTAATCAGGCGCTCTTGCCGTTCGGCCGCTTCAAGCTGGCGTAGGCGTTCGGCCACCGCCTGATACTGTTGGAACAGGGCAGGCGATTGCTGCTGCATCTGCAACAAGTCGGCTTCGTCGCGGGCCAGCCGGTCGTTGAGGCCACGCGCCTGCCCATGTTCTAGGGCGACGGCGGCGGCGGACAAATCCCTAGTGCGGGCCAGGGCGTAGGCAGTCTGGGCGTATAATCCCTGCCCTTCGCGCTGCCAGCTTTGCTGCTCGTGCTGCAAGAGTTGGGTCTGGTAGAGCTGATCCAGCGCTGTCAGGCCGTACCGATAGGCACGAACGGCTTCATCCCAGGTATGCCGCGCCAATGCCCAACCGCCCCAACTGCGAGAGGCTCCGAGGGTAACTTCCGGTTGCCGTTCCTGCCCCAACTGACATGCTTGCTCGTAGTTACCGATGGCTTCTTCCAGGTTAGCCAACTGGCCGGTATGGGCGTAGCAGGCGTAGAGGCCAGTCCCAAGGTTATTGAGGTACATGGGCAGGTCAGGGGAATCGGGCGGGGTACACTGCACGACCGTCTGCCATGCGCCAATGGCCTTTTCCAAGTCGGCCAACTGGCCGGTGTGGGCATAACGGCCGCGGAGGCCATTCCCCAGGTTGTTGAGGCGAGCAGGAAGGTTAGGGGAATCCGAGGTCGTGCGTTGCACGGCCGTCTGATGGACGACGATGGCTTCTTCCAGGTCGACCAACTGGCCGGTGCGGGCGTAGCGGTCACGGAGGCCAGTCCCCAGATTGCTGAGGCGAGAAGGCAGGTCTGGGGAATCGGGCGGCATGCGCTGCACCGCCGTCTCATAGACCCGGATCGCTTCTTCCAGGTCGGCCAACTGGCCGGTGCGGGCGTAGCGGTCGCTGAGACCAGCCCCAAGGTTGCTGAGGTACATGGGCAGGTCTGGGGAATCGGGCGGCGTGCGCTGCACCGCCGTCTCATAGACCCGGATCGCTTCTTCCAGGTCGGCCAACTGGCCGGTGCGGGCGTAGCGGTTGCTGAGACCAGCTCCCAGGTTGTTGAGGCGAGCCGGCAACTCTGGGGAATCGGGCGGAGTGCGCTGCACGGCCGTCTGATAGGCGCTGATGGCTTGTTCCAGGTCGGCCAACTGGCCGGTGTGTGCATAACGGCCGCGGATGCCATTCCCCAGATTGTTAAGGCGAGAAGGCAGGTCTGGGGAATCGGGCGGCGTGCGCTGCACGGCTGTCTCATAGACGCGGATGGCTTCCTCGAGATCGGCTAACTGGCCGGTACGGGCGTAGCGGTCATAGAGGCCACCCCCCAGGTTGCTGAGGAGGGCTGGCAGGACAAGGGCATTGGGCGGGGTATGCCTCACGGCAGTTTCCCAGGCGCTGATGGCATCTTCAAGGTCGGCCAACTGGCCGGTGCAAGCGTAGCGGTTGCTTAGGCCACCACCCAAGTTATTGAGGCGAGCAGCCAGGTCAGGGGAATCGGGCAGGGTGCGCTGCAAGGCCGTCTGATAGACTCGGATCGCTTCTTCCAAGTCGGCCAACTGGCCGGTGCGGGCGTAGCGGTCACTGAGGCCAATCCCCAGATTGTTGAGGAGGGCAGGCAAATTGGGGGAATCGGGCAGAGTGCGCTGCACGGCCATCTGAGAGATGCGGATCGCTTCCTCAAGATCAGTCAATTGACCGGTGTGGGCGTAGCGGTCGCTGAGGCCATTCCCTAGGTTGTTGAGGTACATAGGCAGGTCTGGGGAATCGGGCGGCGTGCGCTGCACCGCCGTCTGATAGACACTGATGGCTTCTTCCAGGTCGACCAACTGGCCGGTATGGGCGTAGCGGGCGCGGAGGCCACCCCCCAGGTTCCCGAGATACATAGGCAAGTCGAAGGCGTCAGGATGGGTGCGCCTCACGGCAGTTTCCCAGACGCCAATGGCTTCTTCCAGGTCGGCTAACTGGCCGGTGCGATCGTAACGGTCGCTGAGGCCTACCCCCAGGTTGTTGAGGCGAGAAGGCAGGTCGGGGGAATCGGGCGGGGTACGCTGCACGGCCGTTTGCCACAATTCCAGAGCGCGGTTGAGATCGACGATCTGCCCCTGCGCCCAGAAGCGGCGTAAAAAGACGCCGCCGCCATCATTGTAGGCCGCCAACTGAAAGCGTTCTGGCGCATTGTTGAAGGTGGGGTGCTGCAAGATACGTTCCCAGGCGGCAGCCGCTTCGTTCAGGCCTCGCCGGTCGCCACGCTGCATGAAGCTCTGCTCACCAATCTCTGCTTGTTGCAAGTCCGCCTGGAATTGGGGCGGTAGTGTCAGGATGTTGCTTATAGAAGTTTTTTTTTCGACAGGTTGCGGCCGTTTTCCAAACAGTCGTCTAAGAATGTTCATTTGATGCCTTCTGATGCGAGGTTAGCATGTAACTTGGCCGTTCATTGGTATCTACATTGAGCCAGATGTCAGCGGTAAAGGAGCGCCCACAATTGGGGCAGTTCAGGTTGGCCTGGTGAGCGAGAGAATGGGGCATGAAACGTCTCCTGTGTTAAACAATGAACACGATGAAGCAATTATGGTGGAGGAGTGCCAGGTTGTAAAGCGAAAGGACAAGTGAAACTAGCTATCGCGTCAGAAACTCGATGGAGGCGAGCAAACGCTCACACCGTTGCTTCATCCCCTCATCCCTAAGGTGGTTAGCCAGTGCCAGCGCTTCCTGGGCCAACTGCTCCGCCAGGGCATATTCCCGGTCGCGCAGGTGCTGTTGCGCCTGGCGGTAGAGGGCAACGGCCGTTCCCCGCTCATCCCCCTCTGCCCGATATAATGCAATCAAAAGCTCTCGCCACTTGTGCGACTCTTCATGGTCATTGGCTCGCCGCGCCCAAAAGATTAATTCATTGGCTATGTGCCGCTGCTTAGCCGCTTCGCCCATTTGTTGGTAAAGATGGAACAAGGCGCGCCGGTAATCCACGTTGGCCTGGTACAGCAAATTGGCTTGCTGCGGCTCGGTGACTGCCTGTGGGTCAAACGTGGCCGTAGCCAGCCAATGCTGCAAACCATCAGCAATCTCCTCCAGACCGGTATCCAGCCAGGGCAGCAGGGCGAGCTCCAATTCCTCCACCGGCTGCCCATAAAGGTCGGCCACTTCCGCCAGGGGGACAAGCGATTCCAGATTTTGGCGCAGGTTGTCCCAATCAACGACCACGCGCAAAAAGGCCAGGATGTGCCATTTTTCTGCGGCCCATTCCTCTGCCGGTATGAACTCTGGCTGCTGCGTCACTATCTGATCAGTTTGCCACAAAATGGTCAGGGCGCAGAGGGGAACGGCCGTTTCCATCCACTCTTCTCGCCAGGCATAGCGGCAATGCTGCCGCAGCAGGGGTGACTTCGCCGGTGACTCTGATAACCCCACACCAAAAAATCCGGCGTTCATGTCACGCCAATAACCCAGATATTCGGCCGTGTCTAAACCCTGGTGCGTATGCAGCAGCCAGACAATGCGCTGGAAAACAACGTAGTGGATGAGGCTGTCGCGCACGGCCGTTTGCTGGCGATAAATCGGGTTCCGCAGACTGCCAATATATTTTTTGACGAGGTTGACGAAGCGGGTCTTGGTATGGCGCTCTGGTGTCCATTTCCGCTTCGTGACGGTTTGCGTAACGCTGACAGAGGGTGAACCAGCCGATTGCGCAGGGGGCTGGCCTGGCAAGCGCTGGCGAATGTGGTCGAAGAAGGCTTGCAGTTCACTTTCATGAGAAACGGCCGTTGCCACCACTTCATCCTCAGCTAACGCCAGAGCGCTTTCCTCTGTCGCCAGGGTAATGTTCGTTTCTCGTTCTACGGCCGGCAGCGATGTTCTCTTGGCGTGGCGAGAAGAGTTCTCGGCCGGGATGGGTTGGTGGCTGACTTGCGCCACATCCAATAAGACCAAACGCTGGATTTCAGCGTACAAATCCCGCCATTCCGCTTCCGACTCGGCGGCCATTGCTGCCAATACGTCGGCGGCCGGGCTACCGCCATACCAACCGGCGGCAGATGCCTGTTTGAGGGCCGCTTCATTTGTCACCCACAATGCATTACTGACGGCCGTTGCCCACCCCGCGCCTGCCTCTATGACCACTATCTTGCCGGAGATAGGCTGCTCAAACAAGCCACGCGACTCCTTTGGTATGGGTACGCCCGTTTCCTGCTGCCCATCTACCAGGGTGAGCGGCAGGAAAACAGGCGGCGCAGTGTCCAATCGTAACTGTAATTCGCTGCTGGTTGGCGGCAGCGTCCTGTTCCAGTGGATGCGCAGATGGAGAAGACCAGACTCCAGGCGTAAATCGAGTAGGTGTATGGGAGTGACGGCCGTTTCCTGGTCCTCGGATACAGCGGTCAGTTCAGGTAGACGCAGGCTTATTTCTGCCGGGGTGATTGGATGATCGGGCAGCAGGTCGGCTGGTAGTAAATAATTGAAGTAGCCGGCCGGTTCGGCCCGGCGCAGCAGCGCCGTTTCCACGTTGCCATGCGCCTCTGGTGTAGCCAGCAGTGCGGGGCGGGTACAGTTAGCGCTGCCGCTGAGAGCGTAGACGGCCGTTTCCGTTTCCAACAGCAGCAGTTTGGCGTGTAAATAGCGGCTGCTATCGCCAAACCGATAAAGGGTCAGCGGCGTGCCCTGCGTTTGCAGTTCCGTCAACGCGATCACATCGCCAACCGCTTGTTCTGATTGTAAAACGAGGCGGATTTCGTCCGGTTGAAAACGACGGTTGAGTTCAGCAACAGCCAGAGCCTGGCGATCCAGAAAGGGGGTAACTGCCGTTACCCGCCGCACGCGTTCCTCACCGACAGCCTGCTCTAGCTGGTCTAGCAGGGGCGACTGTAAGCTGTGCCAGAAAGCGAGATGGCCGGAGGAATCACCTTCGGTCTGTTGCAGCCAGGGGGCCTGGTAGGTGGTTTTGCGCAGCGTTTCGTGGGCCAACCGATTGTGCCCCCAGCGGGCCTGGATAGCTTCGATAAACTGCCAGGCCGCCTGAAACAGTGGGAGAACCTCTGGCTTATCCGGCGTCCAATCCAGGCAAGTGTAAAGCTCGTGATTGTGCCCAAAGCCAGTGAAGGTGAGATTGCCACTGCCCACCAGCAGCCGTCCTCGCTGCTGCCCCAGGAGCAGCGTCAGTTTGGGGTGAAACGCCTGAAATGGAGGTAAATGGATGGGCACGAGCAAATAGTGATGCCCGACGAATTGGGCGCAGTCGCGCCACTGTTCGATGGTCTCAGCATAGCGCCGGCCGTCCACGAAAATGATGTGGCGGCGGCAGCGATTGTGGCGCAACGGCCGTAACACCGCTTCCTCAAAGAAGGCCAGGTCCACGCCATAAGTGCAGTAAACGGCCGTTTCATACCCCTGGTGTTCGGTGAGTGCGTCGAGCAAATTTAGCGGGACGGGGTCAGTCATCGGCACTCTCCAGGATGCGCTGCAATGTCTGCTGCCCCAGGTCGGTCAGGAACGGTCGGTTAGTTTCTGGGTCTATGTCGAAAAGCGCCAGATCGTGGAGCATGTCTATCGCCTGCCGAATACGCGAGGCGGACAGGTCAGCGCGGCCGTCGCGGACGTACTCGAACCAGCCATCTTCATAGCGGAAATGGAAGGTGTTGGCCTTGCGCTGTCGCCACTTGTCCAGGCTAGCCAACGTGTGTTGGGCGATGACGTAATCGCGGAACAGCCATTGCCAGGTTTCCTGCACCGATGCGCCGCTCTCTCGCCGTTGATCCATTCCGGCAACGAACAGCGCGAGCGAACGGCGGCGCATGTCACCTTCCTCTGCCCAATGCCAGGCGGCCGTATCCTGGGGCACACCGGACAGCCGCAGATACAGAGCCACCAGCAGGAGCCAGCTATGGGATAGATAAGCTGCCTCTGGCGCAGCTGGCTTGAGAGATGTCAGCCGCTCGAGCAGGGTTTGCGGATTCAGGGGCGTCTGGCTGTGGGCGGCAAAGGCGCGGCAGCGGTCACGCCAACTTTCCGGTGGTAGGCCGGTTGCATCCAGCAGGTCAGTTAGATGCTGCTGCAAGGGTAGCGGGCTGATGTCGTGGTTTGGCAGGGGGACGGTGAGGGTGGTGGCAACGGCCGTTGGCGAGAGAATGGCCGTGACGTGCTCGATAAACGCCGCAAACGTGCCTTTCTCTACCCCCTTTAGCCAATGCAGAAAATACGTCCACAGCGCATATAGGCCATAGCTGTAACTGTCCCGCCACTGGTACATTTGCCACTGATCGGCAATTGGGCGCAGCAGATCGGCGGGCCGATAAGCAGCATAATCTGCGCACGAGGCGTTGGCGACGTGGCGACGAAACAAGTCGTCGTGCAAGGGCTGGTCAGCCTGGGCCAGCATATCCAGCAGCAGCCCTAACGTCCCGCGCATATTGCCCAGCCGTTCGCTCTCGGGCTGGCGGGGGTCGGGCGCAAAGGGCGTCTTAAAAGCGAAAAGACGTTCCAGCGTAGGCAGGTGATCTGGGTGTTGGGACAGCAGGTTGAGAGAACAGACAGCGCCATATTCTTGGAGAACGGCCGTTTCGATAGATTCAGCCTCATCATAAACGCGCCGCCCCCGATAATAGCCCGTACCCGCAATCGCCTGGGCAAAGGCGGTCGCCAATTCTTGCCCTGGCAGCGTCACTTCCCAACCTCGTTGGTTTTCATGTTCAACCACCAGTCCCAAGGTGCGCATCACTCCGGCGTAAGCGTCATAGCCGCCGCGACTGGCTTGCAGGTAATCATCCACGGTCAAGGGAACTTCCGGCGCGTCCTGATAAAGCTGCCAGTGAATGGCAAATTTCTGGTATCCGGCCAATCCTACAACGGAGCTATCGTAGGCTACGCTCGCCAGGCCAAAAATCTGCTCCCGACGCTTGATAAAGTGGTTGAATGACCAGCCGGCCGGGTGTTCCTGTGCATATTCCACCAGCAGCCAGGCGTAAAAAGCATAATACCGGGCGCGGGGCGTAATGGTGATGATGCCCGGCAACAGGAAATCCACCATATGCTCCTGCACCAGCCGCAAGCCCAGGTAGTCCTGGCCTGTTTCTTCTTGGTAAATCGGGGCGATCCAGTAAGGGTTGATCATGGGCATAGTGAAGATGAAGAAAGTGAATTTATGGGCTTATGGTTTCTATCGATGCCGATTCACCCAAATATTGCTGTCTTTCTTCTGGCAACACCGCCCTTTGGTATCTTTCACCATTGGGACTTACATACCATGAAACGTTTTTTCTTCCCAAAGCAATTAGATCTTGAAGATTAGTTAAGTACACGCGGGCAGTAAAATCCCTCGATCCCGAAGCCAACATGCGGCCATCTGGGCTCCAAGCCAAACTTATAACTTCTTCTTGATGTCCTAGTAATAAACTGCTTTGACGCGAATCAATATTCCATAACCTGATCATTCCATTGGCATCACCAGTGGCAAAACGGAACCCATCTGGATGCCATACAACGCTTTTTATACCATCAAAAGGTTTATCGGAACCAGGAATAGTAAAAACCAGTAATCCTGTTGTTGCATCCCATACATTTAAATCCCCTGAAGCGATGGCTATCTGCGCTCCTTTAGGATTCCAGGCGACATCAGAGACCAAATTTCGATCCGAAACCTCAATTTCATATCCCACGTCCTGTGCCAGATTCCAAATCCATACCTTTGATTGAGATAAGGAAAAGGCCAAGTATTTACCGTCGGGGCTCCAATCAACACAACCTGTGCCATTACCCCGCTCTTCTTGTTCATCTGGCTTTATTACTCTAATTTGTGCCCCTGATTCAGTGTCCCAAACAATAATCGTATGATCGCCAGAAGCAGAAACCAGCCGTGAGCCATCAGGATTCCAATCAAGATCAAGGATATTGTCTGTATGTCCAGTCAAAACGTGAATCTCTTTTTTCTTAACCATATCCCAAATATGTATTGAGTCATCCATTGATCCAAAGGCCAGACGATCACCTTGGTGAGACCATACAACTGCTCCATAAGGTCTGACATTGTTAATTGTATGCCATTCTTTTGTGTTTATATTCCATAGTTCAAGACCATAATGATCGAAAGCCAATATCTGACTATCTGGGTGCCAGTCGACACTATCAACCCAGTATGCGAAGCCTCTTTCAAGAAGAGTCATACTATCGTCTTTACCAATATTCCCATCCCAGATTATTACATCCTCATCCTTAGATGCTGATGCCAATAAATTACCATTTGGTTGCCATTTAATTGCCTCAATATTATCTAAATGCCCAGTTAAGAGGGTTGTTTCCCCAGTATCAAGTTCCCATACTACAAGTTGGTGATTTTGATTATTGTAAACAAGCCTTTGGCCATCAGAACTCCATTCAACATTAGCAGTGGACAACGAGCCACTTACATAAGTTGGTGCCGTTTCTTCAATGCGTCTCGTAGATAGGTTCCAAATTTTCAACAGATTGAACCCCATTAAAGCGATACGCTGTCCGCCAGGATGCCAGTCAAGACTATATATAGCAAACTCATCAAAATCTATACGCTGAGCAGGATCATCGCTCTGGCTTGTATTCTTTAACCACATAGTGCCGTCACTCAGCCCTGCGGCAATATGCGTGCCAAGTGGGTTCCAGGAAATATCATGGATTTTGCAAACTCCACGATTGTCATAGCACTCAATACGTTCAATTAAGACGGGCTCCTCATTTTCCTTAGGTTCCCAAATGTAAACGTCACTATTGACACAGCTATTCTCTTCTTCCGTTACTTTTGCACAACCGCTAAATACCAAACGATCCCCTTCAGGACTCCAGCTTAGGCTTTCGTTACTGCTTGTATAACCTTGAATCTCAAATATAATGTCTTCTTCCATCAAATCCCAAACAACAAGTGTATTATCGCTGAAAGTCGAAGCTATGTACTCTTTTGTAGGACTCCATTCGATCTCGGTTACATGACTATCTGTTATAACTGGTATGCTATTTACTACTAGCTGTTTGGTGATGTCCCAAATCGTCAAGTGATTCTCTGGACCGTAAACAACCAACATTAGCCCATCGGGACTCCAAGCTATGCTTTTAGGGCCGCGTGAATTTCCCGGCAGATGAAAGCGGATCCTTGAAGCAACAAGTGCTTGACGTAGTGCATCTTCAGCCTGCATAGTTTGAGCAGTTTCGACTGCTTCGAGAGCAAAAAGCAAACTTAGTTCTGCATCTTCTTCCAATAATGATAATGAAACCGCGGCTAACTCTCTGGATCTAGATAATAATGATTCCTGTACAGCTCGTTCGCGTTCTGCTTCAGAAGCCAATTGAGCAGAAACAGCTGTCTCCACGGCGTGTTGCCGTATGAATACTTCTGTTGCCAATGCTGAAGAATTTGCAACGGCCGTTCCCTCATTCTCAAAAGCTCGCGTACTCTCTGCAACGGCCGTCCCCTCACTCTCCACTACCCTTGTACTTTCCGCAGCCAAATCTTGCGATTGCCCATAAGAAAACAGCCCTAACACAGCAAACAAAACGGCAACCAGCAAACTAACAGTCAGCACAACATTGCGTCGTCGGATCTGTGCAAGGCGAGTTTGTTCTCGAAGCGCTACGCTTTTCTCAATGAAAACCCGTTCTGATTGTTGTATGGCGGAATCCCGTTCAGTCAGCCAACCTTCAGCTTCTGCCAACAGCGTACCCCGCAGTAAGGCTGATCCATCTTCGCTGACTGTTTGCCACTGCCGCATCGCTTCCCGCAGCCGCTCCTGCCATTCACGGAAACGACGGTCTTCATTCACCCACTCGCGTAACCGCTGCCAACGCCGCGTCATTATTTCATGGACGACTTCGGCGGTTTCCTCTCCCGCTTCATTCCGGTTTGTCACCACCAGCCGGGCATCCGCCAGCCATTTGACCAGCCCCCAATTGTTAGCGCCAATCTCTGACATTGTTGCCTGGCGGCGCGTATCCTCCGTGCCGCGTCCCGGCTGTACCAATTGGGTGAAGATGAACTGCGCCTTATCTTGCCCTGGCTGGCTTAAACCGCAAAACTGATCTTCAGCGTACTGAGCCAGTGCCCCTTCCACTTCACCTATTGCTTCATAGGCGGCGTGGGTTAACAGGCCATTGCTTTGCTGTTCCCACAATAAAGTCAGAGCAAACTCCAGCAGCGGCAGATTGCCCGGCTCTTCGCCTACGTCATCCAAAATGCGGGCGACTAAACCTGGTTCAAACTGCACACTGGCAACATGAGCCGGTTTTTCAATTGCCACCGCCAGTTCTTCTCGTGTCATTGGCCCCAGGATGTGGGTGGCATTTTGCATGGTGTCGGCCAACGGCCGTTCCTCCGTCGCCTGTCCCATAAAATCAGCCCGCATCGTTAGCAGTAGGGTAAAAGCGGGGCTATGCTGACCGGCCTGCGCCTGCACGGCCGTTACCAGACAGCTCACAAACGCTTGCCGCCCCTTTTTTTGTGGGCAAAGGGTATACAACTCCTCAAACTGGTCGGCGAGCAACAGCAGCCGTTTCCACATTGGCTGCCGCTGCAAAATATCGTTGACCACTTCCGATAGTTGGGTCTTACCTGTCTGGAGATTTGCGGCCAGGTTGCCCGCTTCTTCTAACCGTTCATTGCCCAGCAACTCGGGCTGCCAGATGGGCAGCAGGGCGTCGGCCAGGGCGCGGAAGGGCTGGCTGCCGGGGCGGAAGGAGACAACGGCCGTTTCCCTTCCCACTCTTGGCAGCAACCCGGCAAACACCACCGACGACTTGCCGCTGCCCGACGCGCCGATGACAGCCACGAAGGGTTTGTGGGCAACGGCCGTTGCCAACTGACTCACAAACGCCTCTCGACCAAAAAAGAGTTCGGCGTCTTCCTGGCGGAACGCTTGCAAGCCCCGGTACGGGTTGGGCGGCGTGGCCCAGGCGCGTAAATCCGGCCATGCCTCGATCAGTTTATCGGTGGGGATGATAAAGGCGGCTTTGGTCTCCGCTTTGCTTTCGGCTGCAACCACTATGCCGACGACGCCGTGCAGCGCTTCATCCCAAACGGCCGTTCCGCTGAAACCAGGTTGTACTGAATACCCTTGCGTTTTGGTGTCTTCTATCTGGATGTGGCCATTCACCGTCCGGTCGCGCAGGACGCCGGAGGCCCATACGCCATGATCATGACGAATGGGAAAACCAAATGCGCGAAAGGGATGATTCCAGGTATCAGGGGTATTGACCAGGCGCAACGGCCGTGCGCCATCTGGTGGGGAGACTTGCAGTTCTAACCCGGCAATATCCCCCATGCCGTCCGGTCGTTTGGGTTGCCAGAGGGTGACAACGGCCGTTCCCTTCTCCCCTGCCTTCACAAAAGGAAAATCAAGCTGCACCGGGCCAGTGGGCATTTCCTGGCGCGGTTTATCCAGCGCGTCGCTCACCACATGGGCGCAGGTCAGCACATGGCGCTCGGTCACCAAAAAGCCAGCACCAACAATTTGATTTTCTTGATTCCAAATACGGGCTAAAGCGGATTGTAAGGCGACTGTCATGCTGCACTCCTCCACGATGAATCATCAATGGGAGTAGTATAGCATTTTGGCAATAGCCGTTAAAGTCTCCGATAGTACTTCCAAACAAGAAGGCGTTGGCAGACTACATGAAGTTACGTGCCTGCTTGCACAAAGAACAGCACGTGGTAACTGGCGTCTTGTAAAACCCGGCATAGTGTTGAAAGGGCTACGTTTAGGCTGGCAACAGCAATGGTAATCTGATTTTCTAGTTGGAAAGTTTCTCCCATCCCAATCTGGCGAACAGTTAAACGCTTCAAACTACGATTAGCTTCCCTGGCGTAGTATTCAACTTCAGCCGTCATTTTTTCGGCCTTCAAATTAGCCGGGTGTTCACGATTGATATAAGCCGTATTTATTCGCAGAAAACCGGCAATCTCCTGAGTTTGCTCAATAATCCGATTTAATGTCTCGAGTAATGACTTAATAAATGTGCGATCGCGCAAGCTGATTGGAGTGATGGCAAGAGAATTGAAATAGTCGCTTAAAGTAGAAAGCTCGTTAGATTTTTGGGTTAAATTAATTCGTGATACCGAGAATGTTGATGGCCGGGACCAGTTGCTTAAACCATGTGTGCTTTCCATGACTATCTCCTAAGCATTGAACAGAGGGCATTATATAACAAAAAGAACATATGTACTAATTACATGTAGCTTTCCCAGATGCTATCTAAGATTTCCCCAAGTCGTTTTACGTAGGTATCAAAACTTTCGTATTGTTCTCTGGTAACGCCTGGGTGTCGATTAAGAATACGTACTAACAGCCCTGCCATGCTAAGCGCATCTTCACGTAACACTTCCCGAATATCTATATCCCATTTCTCACGCACTGCCCGGCTGTATAAATCGTTTAAGAGGCCGGCCGTTGTGATGATAACGTTTACATCAATCATGAATGATGGGATGTCAATGAAATAATCAGCAACCTGTTTGAACAACGAGCGATAACTGCTGAAAGGTTTTCCTTTCAGTTTCTTGATTTCTTGCTTGACAGCTTCATTGAATTCCATTTCTATAGATGAAACGGACGGGCGTTTCTTTTTAGCGCTTTGGCATCTTACACTAGCAAATCTTGTAGCTGCATTAAGGACTCTACTAACCTATTTAATTGCGTGATCAAACTAGCCTGGTACTGAAATCGGATGTCGCTGCGAAATGAGTTGAGTATTCTTCTCAAAACTTGGGCAATTGCCTGATTTGCTTGTTTGATTTCACTCAAGTACTGAAGCTGACTAACACGACGAGAATCAGATTCCATCCGAGAAAAATGCTCGTCTAGAATTGCCGTTATTTTCTCAACTTGTCGTGTTGCCTCCTTCAACTCATAGGCTAGTTGAGGCAATGACTTATTATCCTGGAGAAGTTGCTGCAAAATCTGGTTAAGATTTGCCTGAAGGGTTGCCAGTTCTGATCGAATAATTACCTGGTCAGCGGAGGCTGGAACCACTTCTAGCAATTGGTCACCGGGAATCATGAACGCTGCTTTGACTTCTGCCTTCCGCTCGGCCGTGACGATCATGCCAACAACCGCTTGTAATTCTTCGTCCCATACGGCCGTTCCGCTAAAGCCAGGCCCAATTGAGAAACCAGGGGTTTTGACATCTTCGATTTGAATATGCCCATTCGCTTTTTTGTCGCGTAGCACACCGGAAGCCCAAACACCATCATCATGACCTGGAGGGAATCCAAAAGCCCGGAAAGAGCGTCCCCAAGTTTCGGAAGCAACTGCCAGATTGATAGGCTGCACACCCATTGGTGTTGGGTTGACTATCTCCAGGCTAGCAATGTCTCCCGTTTCATCTTGCTGTTTAGGTTTCCAATAAACTGCCTTTGCTGTCATTTTTTGCTTAGTTGCAGAAAGGGGGAAATCGAGATGAATTATGTCAGGAGGTATAGTTTGAATTGATCGTTCCAAGGCTGCGCCAACGACGTGGGCACAGGTCAATACAATGCGTTCGACAACCAGAAATCCGGCACCGACTATGATATCGTCAGCTGTTCTTATACGAACGATTACCGACCTCAGACTGTGAGACATGATTCACTCTATACTCCCGTAAACGTAAACGCCGCCCAATAATAAGGATGGTTAAACGGCCGTTCCCCCGCTTCCATCACCGCAAACCGCCGCCAGGCTGTGGAAAACAAGGGCCGTCGCTCATCATTCCGTTGGCGCAGGCGGGCAAACGTAATTGCTAACTCCTCGGCCGTTACCTGCATCAGCCACCGTTGCGCCAGATGCAAGGCCCGCGATGGAGGGCGGCTTTCCTGAATATGGTACTGGTAAAAGCGTTGTACAAGCAGTGCCGTTGATAAATCTGGCGTCGGCCACAAAGTGGCAATAACGCCTTTGACCCCTATTTGCAGAAAGCCGGCCGCCAGACTAATCGCTTCGTCAGGCGCCTGATCGAAGTCGTTGATCCCAGTCTGACAGGCAGAAAGAAAGACCAGTCGGGTCAAAGATAAATCGCCGCCTTGTTGGATGTCGGCCAATGTTAGCCTCTCATCTCCAGATAGATACAGACCAGCGAAAAGCGGGTCTTGCCAGGTGAATTCGCCGTGACAAGCAAAGTGCAAGTAGTGGGCGAAAGAGAGCGTGGGCAAAACGGCCGTTTTCCTCGCCTCTGTACCCGCAAATTTTTGCATGTCTGGTTGAAAATATGGGGCAATCGCGGCCGTTTCCCATTCCGCATAGGGGAGATCGGCCAATCCGGGGATGAAGGGGGCGGCAACCGCAACAAGACGTGGGCGAGATGGCAGAGACGGCCGTTGCTGGCTGCGCCATAAAGTCAAAGCTGATGGCGCATAACAAATGGCGCAGTCAACAAGCCAACTTTCAGGCGACTGGAACGGTACGGCGTGCCAGGGCAACAGCGCCAATCGGCCAGTGGGGATGAGCGTGATAGTCTGTGGCGGCATTGGCGCTAAAGTCTGTAATGTTTGTTGGATAGGGCGCAGCGCTGTTTCCGCCAACCATGGCCACAGCGCGTCCAAAGCGGGCTGGAGTGGGATGATCCCCAACTGTGCGGCCAGATATCCGCCAGCCATATCCGCTTCTGCCCGATGCAGAAGACGTTGGTTCCATGTCGTCTCATCGCCCGCAAACCAGAGCGGCGTGACTGCGCCTTGATTAACAATTAATGCCAACCCGCCCAGGTGACTAACCAGTAAATAGATGAGCGGTTCCTGGCTAACGGCCGTTATCTGCTCCCAACTAATTCTTTCAGCCATTGCCGGGGCGGCCGTTTCCGATCCCAATTCCGCTTGCAACCAGCGGGCGCGTTCCCACTCCAGGGTCAGAACCGCTTCCTGAAAAGCGCCGCACCGCGCCAACGAGTAGGCGATTTGCAGATACAAGCGCCACCCTTGCCTTAACCAGGCGTTCCGGTTTTGTTGGCTAGTCTGGCGCGAATAGAGTGCGGTCATGACTTGTGCACCATAAGCGTAAGCGTCTAACGCCTCGGCCCAGGTGCCTCTTTCCATGGCCCAATTGCCCCACGTTTGCGCGCATTGTAATGTGATGAAGGGATCTCGTTCGAGGCCACGTTTGCAGGCGTCTTCATAAGCGGCGCGCGCGGCTTGAGCAACTAAATCTGGCGCGGAACCCTTCTGGACGCCGGTCTCTTGCACTATTGCGCGATGTCGCTGATTGAGGGATGCGCCCAGGTTGTTGGCGACGGTGGGATAGAGTATGTCGGAAGGAGATAACATAGCTATCGCTTGTTGGTGCAACCCAACGGCCGTGTCCAAATGCACCAAATCGCCGCTTTGCCGGTACTGGTCTTGCCAACAACTTCCCAAACTGGTGAGATAACGCGCCCGGTCAGAATTATCTGACGACGCAAGATTGACCGCTTCTTGAAGAGTGTGAATAGCGGCTTGTAGCTCCTCGGCGTTTCCTGTTTCCTGGTACTGGGCGTGTAATAACGCGCCCAAGATGCTCAAGTAGACAGATCGCTGCGGCGCTTTGGCGGCGGATAGGGCGACTGCGGCGCGCGCTGCGGACAGAGCGCGTTCCAAATCGGCCGTTTTACCTAAGAACTGCCAGCGGCGACGTAAGCTCTCAGCCAGATTGCTCAAGTATAAGGGGCGGTTAAGGGCAGTGGTAGGCGTTAAATCGCACGCTTGTTGTAAATCAGCAATGGATTGATCGAGATCGTCCATCCGCCCCCAGTGGATGAACCGGCTTTGTAATCCCTGCCCGCGCATGGCGAGAAACAGGGGATATTCAGGGGACGCTGGCCGGGTGCGAGCAACGGCCTTTTCGTAAGCGTCCAGCGCGGCTTGCAAATCTTTTGCCTGACCTTCCTGTTCAAAACGGGTAAGGTAGCTTGTGGCTAAATTGGCCAGGTGCAAAGAGTAAGCGGGTGAAGAGACTGGCGTTAGTGAAACGGCCGTTTCGTAATGGGTAATGGCGGCATCTAAATCGGAACGACGGTAGGTTTGACCGTACCGAATCTTGTAACCTGCGCCCAGGTTAAGCAGATGACGCGCTCGCTCTGGAGATGTGGCCGGCGTTAAAGCGACAGCTTCTTGCCACAGGACCAATGCCTGCTCCAAATCGCTCAATTGCCCACTCTGTTCAAATTTAGCCCGCCAGCCATTGCCCAAATTGTTCAGATGCTGCGGGCGAGCGGCGGATGTGGGCGGTGTGAGATCAACGGCCGTTTGCCAGACAGCCGAGGCGGCGTCTAAGTCAGCTATTTCTCCCAACTGACGGTAACGAGCGATGAGGGCGGTTCCCAGTGTATTGCAATAGATGGGTTTGTCATTAGACCGGGCAACGGCGAGGGCGACGGCCGTCTGGCAACCAGTGACGGCCGATTGTAAATCAGCCAGTTGGCCGGTATGTTCATATCGTTCCAGCAGTCCTAGGGAGCGATTATGCAGGATAGACGGCCGTTCGGGATGATCGTCGGGAATGCATGCCAGTGCCTCCGTCCAGGCGGACAAAGCGTTGTCGAGGTCGTCGAAGTTGTTTGTTCGCTGATAACGCGACCGCAGCGCGGACCCCAGGTTGTTAAAAATGGCCGGGTGATGGACATATTCAGGCGGAGCAGATTGGATAGCCTGTTGAGCGTGGAAAACGGCCGTATCTAAATCTACTTCATCGCCCGCTTGATCAAAGCGAGCTTGATAAGCGACGCTGAGATGGGTATGAAGAAGGGGATATTCATCAGTTGTCGCTGGCGTGAGGGTCACGGCCGTGTGCCAGTAACTCAATGCTGCCGGTAAACTTTCCCGTTGCCCACAATCCCAATACTGTCGCCAGCAAACAAGTCCCAGGCGGTTGAGGCAATGCGCTTGTGTCACTGGCGGCAGCGCGGCGAAATCAGGTTGGTTCAGTAACTCCTGCCACCGTTCCTGCGCTTGATCAAGCAATACGGGATTGTGACCGGCTTGATATTCACGCTCGGCTCTGGCGGCTTTCTCGTAAAGAGTTTGTAAGGAATCGGTCATGCCAAGATTTTGTTCACCAGCATCATGCGCCCGTAAACGTGAACGCCGCCCAATAATAAGGATGCTCAAATGGTTGACTCTCCGGTTCCTCCGCCGCAAACCGCCGCCAATAATCCCCCACTTCCGCGAGCGTCAACCGACTGCCCTTCAACTTCATCCGCTCCTCGCCAAAGCGCTCCGCCAACTCCCCGGCCGTCACGTCCCGAAGCCACAACTGCGCCTGGCGGAGCGCTGAGGCGAAGTCCAGGCCGTCCTGCAAATGAAGCTGGTAGAAACGCTCCATCAGCAGCATGGTCGAGAGGTCATTCACCGCCCATAGTGTACTGACCACCGCCGGCGCGCCTGCTTGCAGGAACCCGGCCGGCAGCCCCACATACTCATCCGGCGCTTTTTGGAATTCGGTAATGCCCGTTTCGCAAGCGGAGAGGGTGACGAGGCGACAGGCGCTCAAGTCCAGGCCGCTGAGGATATCGGCCAGGGTGTACGCTTTGTCGGCCAGTTGCAAACCGGATTGCTGTGGGTCGTCCCAATGGTAGTAACCGTGTCCAGAGTAGTGGATATAGGCATGGCCTTGCGCCGCTGTGGGAAAAGCGGAAGCCGTAGCATCGTTTTCATGCAAAATTATCTGATTAGTAGGTGAGAAAAATTGAGAAATGGCTTCGCCTTCAATAGAGGTATATTTTAAATCACGGGTAGGGTTGATAGCGGCGAAGAGGGAGCGGGCTTGTCGTTCTGGTTGGGCAGCGTGCTGGCGGCTGATGTGTACGGCGTAGGCACTGGGAGCGTAGGTAACGGTGTAATCATCGCTAAAATAGCGGGGCTGGCTGCTAACCTGACGCCAGGCGGCGTGTAAGGGCAGCAAGCCCAGGCCGCCCTGGGGCATGAGCAGAATCGGCGCACCGTCAGGAGGGTTCAATGTTTGCAACTGTTGGTGGATTGGTCCCATCAAAGCATCCCATAATTGACTGGCGACAGCGTTGATGGCCTGGAACCAAGCTTCTTGAGCGCTGGTGTCCTCATTTCGCAGAAAACCACCATAGGCACCCAGCCAACCGCTCAAAGCAGCCTCATCCTCTGCCCCCTGTAGCAGTTCGGTCAGGTAATCGGTGGTTAAGCCTGGTAAGGGCAGGATATGGTCGGCAGTGAGTTCCCAAACCCCAGATGGCACAATGAAGACAAAACTGCCCTGAGAGGTCAGACAAGGAGCGATGAGGATGCCGTTGGCGGGAATAAGGGTGAAAATGTCAGCCACATCCAGACCGGTGGGCATGAAATCGGGATGCTCGGCGCGAACGGCTTCAATCTGCTGGCTGAGTCGAGCGCGGGCGTCGCGGAGCAGATCGGCCAGTTGGCGATCATCGCGGCGGGCCGGGGTGTCCGGCGGTAGACGCATCTCCCCCTCAAGATTGCGCACAGCCTGGCGCAAGGTTTGCATGGTGTTTTGTTGGACCGGCGAGAGGTCGGTCAAATTGACATCTCCTAAAGCTAATGTCTGGTTGAGGAGGCGGGTTTTGCCCTGTTCCAACTGTTGTAAGGCAGCGGTGGGCTGTCTCAACTGCCACAAACAGTAAGCGGAGTGGGCAAACAACTGCGCTGCCTGGCGCACTTCCGCCTGGCGGCCAGCCTCAGTGTAGGCAGTGTCTAGCAAGAACTGCCCGGCTTGCACCGCGCCGGCATAAGCAGTTTTGGCTGCCAGCCATTGTTGTTCGCCAAACAGTAGATTTCCGAGATTGCGCTGCGTTCTCTGATGATCGGCCGGTAGCAGCTCCACTGTTTGGATGCCGAGGGCCTCTTCATAGGCAGCGATGGCCTGCTCGATGTTCTTCGCCCGGTCACCGCGAATGCGGTCTGCGTAAGCGGTCGCCAAGCCCATGGTAACCATAGCCCATTCGACGGGCATGGTGGCGCGGGTCATGACCTGGAGGGCCTCTTCATAGGCAGCGATGGCCTGCTCGATGTTCTTCGCCCGGTCACCGCGAATGCGGTTGCCGTAAGCGATCGCCAGGTTATTCATGGTGGTCGCCCAGTCGACGGGCATGGTGGCGCGGGTCCTGACCTGAAGGACCTCTTCATAGGCAGCGATGGCCTGCTCGATGTTCTCTGCCCGGTCGCCGCGAATGCGGTTGCCGTAAGCGAGCGCCAGATTATTCCTGGTTGTCGCCCAGTCGACGGGCATGGTGGCGCGGGTCATGACCTGGAGGGCGTCTTGATAGGCGGCGATGGCCTGCTCGATGTTCTTCGCCCGATCACCGCGAATGCGGTCTGAATAAGCGATCGCCAGGTTATTCATGGTGGTCGCCCAGTCGACGGGCATGGTGGCGCGGGTCCTGACCTGAAGGACCTCTTCATAGGCAGTGATGGCCTGCTCGATGTTCTCCGCCCGGTCGCCGCGAATGCGGTTGCCGTAAGCGAGCGCCAGATTATTCCTGGTTGTCGCCCAGTCGACGGGCATGGTGGCGCGGGTCATGACCTGGAGGGCGTCTTGATAGGCGGCGATGGCCTGCTCGATGTTCTTCGCCCGGTCACCGCGAATGCGGTCTGCGTAAGCGAGCGCCAGGTTATTCATGGTGATCGCCCAGTCAACGGGCATGGCGGCGCGGGTCCTTACCTGGAGGGCGTCTTGATAGGCAGCGATGGCCTGCTCGATGTTTTCTGCCCGGTCACCGCGAATGCGGTCTGCGTAAGCGAGCGCCAGGTTATTCATGGTGTTCGCCCAGTCAACGGGCATGGTGGCGTGGGTCATGACCTGGAGGGCGTCTTGATAGGCGGCGATGGCCTGCTCGATGTTCTCCGCCCGGTCGCCGCGAATGCGGTTGCCGTAAGCGATCGCCAGGTTATTCATGGTGGTCGCCCAGTCGACGGGCATGGTGGCGCGGGTCCTGACCTGGAGGGCGTCTTGATAGGCAGCGATGGCCTGCTCGATGTTCTCTGCCCGGTCGCCGCGAATGCGGTTGCCGTAAGCGAGCGCAAGATTATTCATGGCTTGCGCCCAGTCGACGGGCATGGCGGCGCGGGTCCTGACCTGGAGAGCGTCTTGATAGGCGGCGATAGACTGCTCGATGTTCTCCGCCCGGTCGCCGCGAATGCGGTCTGAATAAGCGGCCGCCAGGTTATTCATGATCGTCGCCCATTCGACGGGCATGGCAGCGCGGGTCGTTACCTGGAGGACCTCTTGATAGGCGGCGATGGCCTGCTCGATGTTCTCTGCCCGGTCGCCGCGAATGCGGGAAAAGTAAGCGGTCGCCAGGTTATTCATGGTCGACGCCCATTGGACGGGCATGGCGGCGCGGGTCCTGACCTGGAGGGCGTCTTGATAGGCAGCGATGGCCTGCTCGATGTTCTCCGCCCGGTCGCCTTGTGGTGTCCAGGCCAGATTTCTGCCCAATTCACTTTGCAGGGCGGCCCACAACGCCTCGTTTTGCATTCTGGTAATTATTGCCAATGCCTGCCTGCACATCGTAACCCGTTGGGGCATATCAAGAATGCTGCGGGGTGGCTGCTGTAATTGAGCCAAAATAGGGTCAATTAGCGCGGGCAGGCTGGTTGAGGGTGACGAGGAAGCCGGAGATGGTTTGTCGACGGGTTGGGAAGGTTTGCCAAAAAGACGTTTAAAAAAGCCCATTCTTACTCTCCTGTCTGTTTGGTGGTTGGTTGGGCCGTTCGCCCATGGCTATGATGAGCCAGATGGCAGCCGTATACGTTTGTTGACAATTGGGGCAAGTAAGGTCAGTTTGTTGGGCCATTGAGTTGGGCATGGCAGTTGTTTGTTACCTCATCAACGTTTGTGGGTTAACGCTTGCGCTGTTTGGCGTACGGCCGTATCCTCATCCGTCTCCCCAATCAAAGCTAGGACTTTGAGCGCTTCCCGACGGGCGGCTTGAGATGAAGTGGTTTGCAGATACGCTGCGAGCAGCTTGACCACCGGCAGGCTGCCCAGCCGCGACAGCGCGGAGCTGGCCAGCCAGCGGATGTTGTCATTTTCGTCACCCAGAGCGGCGATGAGTTCGGTTAGCTCGACCTGATTTTTGGGCTGGCTGAGCGCCATGACCCGCTTCAGGCGCTGGGTGTAGCTGCCCTGGAGTGGGGTGAAGTCTGTAACGAGCGCGGGCTGCGCGTCTAGCGCTGGCTTGCGCGCTTCTTTTGGCTTCGCTTTGGGCGGCGCGGTCGGCGGCTTAAGCTCCAACGTCGCCGCTTCCTCTTTGAGCCTGGCAGAGGGAGTAGGGAGCAGCGAGTAGGGAGTAGCAACCTCCCTATTCCCTACCTCCCTACTCTCTACTCCCTCAAAAACCAACTCGCCACGATCTATTGCCGTTTGCTGCGCATCCCAGGCGGCGAGGACGAGGCGTTGGGTGCGGTATTCGCCGTAGGCTTTGATTTCTTTTTCTTTGAGGATGCGGAAGGTTTCGCCGGGGAAATCGGGGCCGTAGATGTCGGCGGGGTCGAGGATGTAGCGCAGTTCGTCGCGGGTGAGGCCGTAGAGGCGGGCGTAGTAGGCGTCCAGTTCGGCGCGGATATGGGCGCGGCGTGCATCGTCCCACTTGAACGGCGGAAACGGCGGCTTCTCCCCACTGTTTACTGACCACGGTTCATTGTCCACTGCCCACTGATGCCCGCCGGTGGCCTGGCGGTTAGCTTCCCATTGGGCGCGGAGCGCCTGGCGCAGCGGTTCGTCGGCTTCATGCCACACGTCGGCGGCAAAGGGGGCGATGTCCCAGGCGGTGTAGACAAGTTCAAGGACGCGGGGTGCGATGTATTTTTGAGCGGTTAATCCAAAATTTTCAGGCGGAATTGCTGGAAGTTGCTTCAAAATGAAGAAATTCATGTGGGCTCCGCCAACCTTTTGTCTGCTCGCAAAGTCAAATACGAGGCTGCTAAAGTTTGCATTGGCACAAAGCACGAGGCAACTTGAAGCATTTTTTTCAAACAAAATGAGGGGCATACTATTGCCAACACCAGCCAGAGGAATGACCGAAAAAATTGCGGTTCTTTCAGCAGCATTACCTGTAACATCGCGAAAACCCAACAGCCATTTTCTCGTCGTAAAACCAGAAAGTCGATCATCCACAATTACCTGAGAAACCCAATAGCGGGGTAATATAAAATGATGAGGATTGGCGTGCATCTCATCGGTGAACTGAGGAAGATTACCTTCATTGATGTTTTCTTGAGTGGCATTTTCATAGGTACCAAAACGATGGTCGAAATTGAATATCATCTTCGCTTCGTACAGAGGCAAATGCTCTGGCAGCGGCTCCGTAACAAACAGATTACTGTCATTCGACATATGGAACATCGTGGCAAAGCGCACCTGCCACGGATTGCCGCCCGTCTTTTCGTTAATCAGCACCGGCACGCGCCGGTAAATTTTCTTTGTCAGTTCCGCATCCATCTTCGTGCGGAAAATGGGGCAGTTCTGTGTGTTAGGATTTAGAAGGCTGAAATCCTCTTTGGATAGCTGGAACCGTTTTCGTTTATCGTTGATTTGAGACACATCAGTTAATAAAAACATAAACTCCGATTGTTCTGCTTTCCCGATAGTGATGATTCCAAACTTAATATAATCCTTGATAGCAGGGAAAATTTTGCGCGAGTTTATAAACCCTATGAGACCTATAAGCTTTTTTGCATCCAACAGGTGGGTGAAAAAATCAGCGTATGTTTTGTCAGTTGACAGTCCAGTAGGAATGATGATTCCTGCTTGACCTTGATTAGAAATCAGATTCTCAGTGAGTTCAGTAAAGAGCGGATATGTGTTAATGTCGCCCCGCGCCGTCAGGGGAAAACGGCCGCTTTGCCGCAAAAATTTACTGGCGGCGTCAGCATCGTGTTTGGCCTGGGCAAATGCTTGCGCTAAATGAGGTTTGTTTTGGGGCAGTTGTTCAATCAGCTTTTCCCGCGCCGCTTTGTTGGCGGCGGTGGCAATTTCTGGATCACGGGTGGCAAAAAACTCCTGCTCTTGCAGCTTAATCCGCTCCCACGGCGGGTTGCCCAGCACCACGTCAAACCCGCCTGTGCCCTTTGTCATTCCGAGCGGAGTCTTCGCAGCGAGGAATCCCGACGGCCTGGAATGACCAGGGGAATGGGATTCCTCGGAGGACCTCGGAATGACAAGAGAAGTAGCGAACACCTGCGGAAACTCCAAAGGCCAGTGAAAAAAGCGGTTTTCGGCCGCCATGCCGTTGGCCGCCCCCACCACCTGCCCGCTCACCGCCTGCCCGCTGCGGTAGCGGCGCAAGACATCGGTAGTCGGTATGTTGGGCAGATTCTGCGGCGTCAACTGGCTAAAAAACGCGCTGGTCCACAGGTTGGCCTCCGTGCGCGCCTGCTCACTGCGCTGCCGCAGTTCACGGTGCCGCGCCTGCTTGGCGTTTACCTGCGCCGGGGTATCTTCGGGCATCTCTTCCAGCGCCTGCCAGTCGGCGGCGTCCGGCAGTCGTGTTGTGCCGCCCAACTGGTCAAACAGGCTCATCTGTCCCGCCCGTTCTTCCTTGTTTTGCTTTTTCAGGCCGCTGGCTGTGGTCTTGTCATCGCCGCTCACCGCGTCAAAGGCGGCATCGGGAATGCCGTCGTCCAGCACCGCCCACTCCTGCACCCCCACCAGCGAATCGCCGCAGCGGATGCGGTAATCGAGGAAGGTCAGCGGCTTGCCCCGGCTGAACCCTTCAATCCACAGCGCCACTTTGCACAAATCCACCGCCAGCGGGTTTCTGTCCACGCCATAAATACAGTGGGTGATGGCGTCCCGTGTCGCCTCGCGGGTCAAGTCGGGTGATGGTTCATCCGCGCCACTGCGCACCTTCGCCAGTTCATAGCCCAGCCGCCGCGCCGCCGCCAATAAAAAATGGCCGCTGCCGCAGGCGGGGTCGCAGACGCGCAGGGAGAGCAGGGCGGCTTCTTGGGGAGATGGGGAATCGGGAGATTGGAGATTAGAGATTGGAGAACTTGTCCCGAGCTTGTCGAAGGATTGGCTGGCAGCGGTCAGGCGGGCTTCGATGACGGGGACGAGGGCGGATTTGATCACCTCGTTGACCAGTTCGCGCGGGGTGTAATAAGAACCGGTCGTTTTGCGCGTCGTGCCGCTGATGAAGGAAAATGTTAGCGGTTGGTGATTCGTGGCTGGCGTCTGGTCGTTTGCTGGCCACTCGCCACTTGCCACTGGCAACCCATCCACAACCGGCTGTTCATCGAGCAAACTCTCATAGACGCTGCCCAGCTCTTCCACATCGAGGGCGGCGTAGTTGACACGGCGGCGCACCTTTTCATCGGGCGGGGTAAAGTAGCTCAACAGGCGGATGGCGTGCAGCAAATCGCGGTTATTGAGATAGGCGGCATCCAGATCGGGCGCTTTCTCCTGGCTGAAAAGTTCCCCGTTCAGCGGCGGCACGCCCAACTGCGCGGCCATCTGCTCATCATGGAAAGCATAAAACAGCGTGCGCAGCCCCAGGTAGAGATCGTCAAAGCGTTCCGGGGCGCTCAACGGCGTATCGGCCAACTGCCGCAGCCGCGTCACAGAAAAGTAGTGGCGGAAGTAGTTCGATGTGGGGCCATCACTGGCCAATAAATTGCGCTCTTCGGCCACCATCAGGAACAGCAGGCGGTAGATGAGATAAAGAAGCTGCTGGTAGAAGGCATCAACAGTCAGGTCGCCACGATGCAGGCGGCGGCGCAAATTGTCATTGTGCGGGTGGCGTAAGAAACTGTTGCCAAAAGTGAGGATGGCCTCAGCCACCGCCTGGCGTAAGCCATCCCGAATGCGCCCGCCTTGTTCGATGGCCGCCAGATGGTACTGCTCCAGCAGGCAGTCGGCGGGGGCAGCGTCGGGCTGAGGCAGCCGCGTGCGGTGGGCCAGCCGGTAAAGCAGGAAAAATTCGTCCAGCCGTTCGCCCAGAATCATCTGTTCCAGATCAAACTCGATATAGGCGGGACGGGTGAAGTAGGTGGAGTCGCGCAGCAGGCGCAGGATACGGCCGTTGCTGACGATGCCCCACAAATGGTCATCGGTGCGGTTCAGATAATCCTGCACCAGGGCGTGGGGCGAAAGAGTGGCGCGGCCCGATGGCGGGCGGTCGCCCAATGCCTGGTCGTAGGCCACAATGTGGACGGGTGGCGCTGTTTCATCCGCGCCAGCACGATGGGAGATGAGGTAAGAACGGCCGTCTAGCTCAACAGCACTGCGCTGGAAAGCAAGGTTGTAACCCAGCGCTTCCAGCAGGGGCAGCAGCCATTGTTCGCGGGTAATGGTGGTGAGAGATTCAGTGCTGCGGGCTTTACGCCGCTGGAAGGCGTTCCAGTAAGTCAGCACATCCCCCCAGATGGCCGAGACTTCATCCACCAGGGAATCACGGGGTTTCAGGCCAAAGTCCTGCGGTTTCTGACCATTGGCTTCATGAATGGTTTCTAAAAAATCAGGCGAGAGCAGCCCGCCTTCAACACGGATACTAATCAAATTCATGGGTTATCTTTTATTGTTCAAATCACAGTCATCAAGATTGCTCATCTTTTGTACTTATCATTTTATATTTGAAATTCATGAGACCGGTAGTTTCTTAAGATCTGTAGAATACTGTACAAAGCGTTTCAATTCCTTTCTCAACGTCTTAAACACAGTGCGGTTGAATTTATGTAAATTATCCTCATCTTCTTCATCAATCAATTCATCAGAGGCAGTATGGCAACTTATTTGAATGGAACTCAATATGTCAACCACATCTTTTAATTCATCAATAGAGAGGTTTGAATCTTCCTCTGAGAAAATATTTCTTTGCAATCGTTTAAGCTTTTTTCCCAGAATCTGAGAACAAATAAAGATTTCTTCAACATCATCTAAAGTTATTTTTTCTTCCCGCCTAAACGACAATATTTGGTACAAACGTTCTATTCGATTTGCCTGTGCTTCCAACTTGCTGGTGAGCTCTCCTAAACTCAAACTGTGCAGTTGGTCGGTATCCATAATTAAAACAACACATTTATCATCATCAATCAAACATTCTTATCGTTTGGTTTTGGAAAAACCATCGTTAAATGTCTCCTGATTTCGTTAGTTATCCGAAAAAATTGTTTGCAACTTGATTTCAGCTTCAGAGGTCAAGTCTATAAGCCAATCAATATAATTCTTCATCATTATCTCTAGTTGTTGAAGATTGTCTGAAACCTGGAAAGTGGTAGTGGTTCCTCGAGATCTTTGTCCTGAGGAGAATCTGCTCGATCTCCTCATGCCATTCGACAGTCGATTCAAACACTGAATAAGTGCTTTGTTACTTTCAGCCACCTTGCCTGCAATTCTCAAATCATATTTAGCGAAAAGCACCAAGGTTTGTAGTATCTCTTTCCTTATACTGTCCACTGTAGCCCGTGCATCGTTGATGCTGTCGAGCTGAACATCAGGGGGTGCATACCGGATTTCTGGCTCAAGCGTTTGGAGTCGCTCTAAATGAGACATTAGAGAGTCGTTGACACTGTATATAAAGCGTACCGTTAGAAAAGGTGAACAATCTCTAAAAGCCGACAAATCGTAATTCATATTGTTTACTCCTAAATGAAATTCCAAACACATATATGTCCATGTTTGGCGATCGGGCTGAGTACGAAGCTGTACTAATTGTTGCAGCCATATACGAAAATCCATCTTATCTGTGCCCAGAGAGCTTTGGCCTACTTCATCCAAAAGAGTTTGCAGAATCCGTTGTGGAACGTATTCAAAACGATCGTAAACTTTTGCTATTAGTTCAGAAGTAGTCGGTAATAGAAGATTCTTTGTAGTAATACCAGCCGCATGTTTTTCTGATTCACTAACTAGTAGCCTAAAGGGTCTATCTAACAACTTTTGTCTGTTTGCAACTGCACTGATTGGAATTCCCTCACGTTCGTTTTCACGTCCATCCTCATGTATGCGCCTACGATGAATGGCAATAAGCTCCCAATTTGAATTAAAGCAGGGTGCTCCAGATGAACCATAATTTGCATCAACCTGGTAATATATTCGGGTGCGAGTCTCATTCAAACTGCGAGTTACCTTACCGCGTGCAATTTGCAACGGCATCCCAATTGGATATTGAAATATTAATAACTCTTCGTCTTGTTTATATGCATAGCTGAGTTCTGATATTCCGATCCACCCACGTCTTCTATTTTCGTTTTCAATGATAAGGTTTTGCATTCCGACAGGATCCGCTAGTCGAAGAATTGCATAATCTAGTTCTTCGACACTTATGGGTTTGAGTTTTGATTCACCATGTGTATCCATTAAGCTATGCTTGCTCCATTCAATAGCCCAATTTTTAGCTAATGTGAAAGGAAGGCCATTGGATATCTTATCCTGGATTGGATTTGTAAACCGATCAAAGTATATAGTTACATCCTCTGGCCAAGCCCAAGATTCGCCTTTAGCCTGCTTATCTTCGATGTTAAACAAATACTGAACCACATGATAGTTAGTAAGAATTAAATCTGGCGCAATCAAGAAGCCTGTACCCTGTTGAGGTTGGATACCATCCGGGTGCAGGTTAAGCTCAATGCAACAAACTTGTGCAGCAATCGTCTGTTCAGTATACTGACGGGTGCCAAAATCCTCCATTTTAAAATTCATACCTCACACTGAATTACTTACTTTGACTAATCACATCTATTGTTTCATTTAATTTAATTTCTCCCATCGTTACATTTATGCATCCAAGCTTCTCGAGTTCTGATAAACCGCTAGCAATTCTCCCATCTTGTACATCGATCAAAAGTTCTTGAACAGCATCAACAGTTACCTTTGTTTCCGTTTGCGCAAGCTTAAAAATCATGACTAAAAGATTAGCATGCTGTTCGGAGATAGTGATAGTGCTGAGCTGACGAATTTTGCGAAGGAAATCCAAACCGATTAACAACTGCTTATGATGATTGTCTTTCGAGGCAAAAAATAATACACCTGTACGATATATTTCAAGAAGGACTTCTCCTAATTTGAAACGTAGATTGGGGATTTTCAAAGATGTGGCAAGCACTACGTCGCTCTTGGAATCTCGAACGATTTTTACCGTCTCATCAAAACCACTCTGGGATGGCAAACTCATATCAATTAAGTATTTCTGAAGAAATATTTTTGCTTCGAACGGATCTAATCCCAACTCATTGGTGACTTGGTTAAGCAGTAGATTTAAATTTCTTTGCAATGGTTGATTCATGACTTTCTCCAAATCATATTGTCGTGTGTTTAAATACTGTTTCTTCTTGCGGTACGCTTACGAACGCACCCCTTTGGGTACCGGCAATAACACAACCACACCAAGCAAATCTGGTGGCGTTTGCGGTTCAATGCGCACCGTACCTTGCTGCACCATACGCCGCACCCGTCGATGGGCAGCCTGTAGGGCCTCAGCCCGTTCAAAGAGCAGCAAGTCCAAGTGGGGTTGTAGGTTCTGCCATTGGTTTAATAGATCGGTCAGGATTTCCTGCTTTTCGTTCAGAGAGACATTGCCAGTGGGAACGGCCGTGTCCAACAGCGACTGCGCTGCTTCAGGTGATAACGGGACAAGGGCGGGGAACCAGCCAGTAAAGCCCCAGATCACCGTCTCTTCGGCCAATGTTGGCGTATCGTTGCCGCGCTCGTACTGCAAAAAGCGCAGTCGCAGCAGCAAAAGCGTCGTCATTGTGCTTACCTGATCCGTGCGAATCACGCCGGTGCGCGCCGCTGGAGATGAGTCACCTACCGGATAAAAAGCCATGTCCAGCAGATACTCAGCCAGCCCTTCCACCAGCGGGTGATTACGGCCGATGTAGCTCAATCCTTCCGGCGTGGGCGAAGCAAAGGTAATAGGCCAGGGATCCGGCACGTGGTTCAGGCGCAGGGCCACTGTTTGCGGCAGCGTGCCCGGGTTCAGATGATAAACAGTCACCCTGGCATGAGGCGAACGCACTTGACGAAAGCCAAAGCCCAGCCGCTGGCTGGCCGCAACCAGAAAGCGGGCAACATCATCTGGATGACCCAACACCCGATCTGTTTCCTGCAATTCCTGTTCAACTTCTTCCGGTTTAATGGCCCGTTGCGCAAAGCGAGTACGGCTTTCCCTTTCCCGTTCAGCCGCAGCCGTCCATTCCTCATGGACGCGGCGAATCATCTTGCCGCTGTCGTCAAACTGGTCGAACAGGCTCAACTGTACAGCATCCTCAGCACGCACATTCTTGAAGAGGGAATGCAGCACCACATTCATCACGCTTTCGCTTTCTTCTGGAATGGGCACGCGCACGCCCAAAGTGCGATAAATATCGCGGGCTTTGCGCAGCAGCACGTCCAGCACCGCCCCGTCTACCGGGTTATCCTGGCCAAACATGAGCACCGCCTTAATTGTGGGTGACAGTTGGCCGAAACGGTCTACACGCCCTTCGCGCTGTTCCAGGCGGTTGGGGTTCCAGGGTAAATCGTAGTGGATAACGGCATTAAAATGCTCTTGCAAGTTGACGCCTTCGCTGAGACAGTCTGTTGCCACGAGAATGCGCTGGGAGAAGGTTGCCAGTTCGTCTACCTTCAAGCGTCGTTCATCGTCAGAAAGCGTGCCGGTAACGGCCGTTACCTTCAATCCCTTGTGTTTTTTACTGAGCGCCGCTTGTAGTTCCGCGGCCACGTAATCGGCAGTCGCAATATAACGGCACCAGACGATAGGCTGGTAGCTGTTAGTCAACATCTCCCCCACAATCTCGGTCAGGCGGGTTAGCTTGGCATCTTCGCTGCCCATAAGAGTGCGTGCCGTGCGGGCAAAATCCCGCAAACGGCGGCGATCTCGTTCATTCCAATCAGGATCCTGGTCTTGCAAGTCAAAGATATTACTGGGTGGGGCGTCAACGGCCGTTTCGGCATCACTGGGGTCATAAATGAGTGGGGCAAAAGCCACGTCAAGGTCGTCGCTGGTGGATTGATCCAGTAAATCAGCCGTGTCCTCATCTGACAACCGCTCCAGGCGGCGGCGCAAGGCCACTTCGGCTGCTGCCGGGGAAGAGGTGACGCAGCGCATCAGCGCCAGCGCCGACCAGAAACGCATCCGCTGCCGCGTGCCGCTCAATGTTTCCGCCGATTCCACCAGCTCACGGGCAAAGGTGTAGACATCAGTGTAAAACGAACGATAGGCACGGGAGAAAGTGTACGCCTGTTCGGCCCCTGTGGTATCTCGTTCGGGGAATGGCGTGTCAGTACCCATCCAACTGCGCACATCGGCACGGCGGCGCTGTACAAAATGGCGAGCCAGGTCAATCCGCTCATCTGATGTCAACCCCGTTAAATTCAGTTCACGGAATTCAGGGTTCAACAGCCCCAGAATGGATAAAAAGGAACTTTCCATCCCGCTGTGCGGCGTGGCGCTGAGCAAAACAAGGTGACGGCTTTGCTTCTCTGCCAAATCTAGTAGGAGTTCATGCCGCTGCTGCTGTGATCGGGAGCGTTTTTCGCCAGGCGGAGCAGCGGCGCCATGCACCTCGTCTACGATGAGAAATTCCGGGCAGTGCTGCAAAAAGCTGGCGCGGTAGCGGTCGCTTTTGACGGTATCAATGCTGGCGATCAGGTGAGGATAGTGGGCGAAAATGCTGGTGTCTTGCGGCGCCTGCCGTTCCAGCCGAGCAATAGTACCCGAGCGAACCACAACGGCGTCAATGTTGAATTTCTCCGACAATTCCTTTTGCCATTGGTCACAGAGATAGGGTGGGCAGAGAACGGCCGTACGCCGGATTTCACCCCGGTCTAGCAATTCACGGGCGATCAGACCCGCTTCAATGGTTTTGCCAACACCTACGTCGTCCGCAATGAGCAGCCGGATTGTCTCCAGCCGCAGCGCCATCAGTAAAGGCACGTATTGATACGGACGCGGGCGTAAGGATAGATGGCCTAATGAGCGAAAAGGGGCAGCCCCATCGCGCAGCAGCAGACGGGCAGCTTGTTGGAGAAGAGAAACGGCCGTGTGGTCTTGGGCGGCATCTGGCTTCGGTAAGGGGAAAGAGGCAGAGGCAATCCGCTCATAAGGCAGACTGTACCCCATTAAATCAGAAACACTCTTGACAACACCACACACCTCACGGCTGCTGCCGCCAATCGGTCGGAGCAGCACTAAATTGTCGTCATCCGATGGCAGAACCACCCATTCCCGTTCACGGTAACTGACCAGAGCACCGGGTTGGACATTCATAAAGAATCTCTATCCTAGTTGGCTGGAGCCAAATATATCCGCATATTGCTGGCACAACGCTTCCAGATCAGCGTCATAACGATACACCACCACCCGATAACCCTGACTGCGTAACTGCCGCCGAATTTGCTCATCATGGGCTTTTTGCTGCGGCTCATCATGGACGCTGCCATCACAAAAAACGCACACGTTGGGTTCGTAGAAAAAGTCGGGCACGCTGTAGGCGTCTGCCAGGTTCACCTGGGCGGCATCCGGTAAGCGACGCCCCGTTTGTTGCAGATAATCCAGGAAATGGCGCTCCAGGTCACTGTCTACATCAGTCTGACCCCGCAGGTGGTCGTAATGCGCCTCCTGTTCACGTTCGTCACTGCCGGTGTGGGTACGGCCGTTGGCCAACAGCAACAAAAAGTCACGAACAACGTGCCGGTTCAACTGCCAATGGTCCATCTGATTGTAATAAGAGAGCAGGCAGTCATAGCAGGCGCGAGCGCAGCCTTCCGCTTCATCGTCGCCAGGACGCAAGTCATTGCCCGGCGCATCAAAATGGAGCCGCTTCAAGGCTGCGCGGGCGATAGCGGCAACGGCCGTGCGCTCTTCAGCCAGGTGATGCAACACGCCCAGACTACCCTCCGATGCTTCCCAAATGAGAATGGCGCGTTGACCGCCACGTCCCAGGCGCTCAGAAGCCAACTCGCTCTCCTCAACCTGATACGTTTCCTGGATGGCTTCTACCAGCGCATGTTGCAGCGAGGCCAGGAAAGATTCATTCTCGCTGAATTCCAACGGTGGCCGTATGAGCAGCGCATTGGCATTGTCTCGCACGTACAGGCGCACATTGCTCTTAATCTCTCGTGTCATGCCGTCGCCAGCCGGCTCGGCCTGGTTGACCCATCGTCCCGTTTTCATGTCTAGACGATAGCCTATATCCTCCGCCTGTCGCTTCCAGCGGTGGTTGATGCGCCAGAGGTCTAGCGAAGGCGCATAGGTCAGACTGAGCAGAGCATCCCCATTGGCGGCGGTGACAGCGGCCAATTTCCGACGCGGCCGATTTTGCACCTGGGCAAAGCGGAAGTAAGTCTGGATGTCGAAGCCGCGCCGCAGCCGCTCCTCCTCATCGCAGGTAATCCGCTCGCGGCGCACTGTCCCGGCAGTGGGCATTTCTAGCAGGCCTTCCAGGTAACGGCCGTTTTCCGCCGAAATCGTCGCGCCGCATTGTTCACAATTGTCCAGATGAGCCGTGTCCCCTTCGTGAAAATAACCGCAGCTATAGCACAGTTTGGCCCGCGTGAAGCGCCTTTCTGGGTCTTGAATCGGCAGCCGTGCCTGATTCACCTGGTACTTCGCCCCATTGTGGTAGATCACGTTGTTCGGCCCAAACTCATTCAGGGCCAGGAAGCGAGGCCGGGCGACATACTCGCCATCCTTGCTCCCTTTCGCCAGATAGGCCCGCACCGGCAGCGCCGGGAAATTATAGCCAGGCAAAAACCCCTCACTTGCCAGATAGCGATAGGGATAGAAATCAGATTCCTCGACGCTCACATTTTCACAGCGCAGCAGTTCCAACTGGCGCTGCGCTTCAAATTCCAGCATTGTCGCCTGTTTGGCCTCGTCGCTCGCTTCGCGGCCGCGCCGCAGCATGGCCCGCTGCTTCAGGCTTTGCGCCTGTAATAACTGGCTCCAGGCCAGGCGGAACTCCGTTCGCCAGCGATCAAAGGCGCGATTAAAACTCTCTGGCGCGCGCTCAATAAGCGCTTCCAGCCAATCCTCGTGCAACCAATCCGCTTGTGCCGCGTCAAGCTGGCAGGCGGCCAACACCCGGCGGCAAGTATCTATGCAGGCCGCTTTCCGGGCCTGGTTAAGGGTGATTTGCGTTTGAATTTCTGGCAGAAGGGCATAGGCTTCGGTGGTTACATCCACCACTTCCAGGATGGAACTGCCCAGGCGCAGTCCGGTCACCGAAAGCCAGATAGCGTGCATATGGCTGCGAATTAGATCGGCGTTATTCAACTCCACGCGCGGCGGGATGACAGAACCCGCCACCATCCGGGCGCGGTTACGGAAATAATACTGGTCATGGCCGCTGCCCATAGCGCAGTAAGCCAGTACCAGCGCTGGCTGTCCGGCGCGGCCGGAACGGCCGCTGCGTTGGGCGTAATTGGCCGGAGTCGGCGGGATGTTGCGCAGGTGGACGGCATTGAGATCGGCAATATCTACACCCAACTCCATCGTCGGTGAACAAAAGAGGGTAGCCAGATCCCCATCCCGGAAACGGTCTTCCCGCATGATGCGCAGCTTGGGCTTGATTTGGGCCGTATGTTCGGCCGCTTCCATTTTTTGTAAACTGGCGAGGGTACGGCCGTTTCTGTAAAAGTCGTGGAAATAACGGTTTGCTTCCTGCTCAACCACCTGATAGTTGCCGCCAGAAGCGCGATAGCGGCGTAACGGCGTTTGCTTCGGTTTGCCCATTCCCTGCTGCCAGATAAGGGCGCTGGGGCGCAGCCGCACGCCGCGCCGCTGTTGGCTGCCCCATCCTTCCTCTTGTTCGATGACAATCCCAAATTGGCGCAGCCCGGCCAGAATCCCATTCACAACCTTATCAAATTGGTCTGCTTCTGGTTCGGCGCCCCACGCCCGCTTGATCTCGCCTTTCAACCAGCGGCCAACGACAGAGCGGGTGGAGAGGCTAAAATCTCCCGACATACGCGGCTCGCCCGGCATGACGAATAGGCTGGCAAAGCGCAGTTTCTCCGACTCGTCGAAGCCCCATTGTTCTTTGAGGTATTCGGCGGCGCGCCGGCGCAAATCCTCTTGCGGCGTCGGTTTGAGACAATCCACGTCAATTGTAAGCTGTCGCCGCATCTCATCCAGAATAGTCTCTAGCATAGCGGCGCGCTGTTCCGCGGTTAGCCTGTCCATAAACGGTACGCTGCCCCAAATGTCTTCTCGCTGCACCAGTTCCGGCAGCCCACGGTAAGCCACATAAAGCAGCCCGCATTGCTCTAGATTAGGCTGTACCAGCCGCCAGCCGCGGCGCAAATCTTCGTACAGGCGATATTCGACGACATCATGGAAGGCGGCCCAGGTTTCCCTGGCCTGTTTGCTGGTGGGGTCGAGATTCTCCTGGCGGGAAATATCGTCTAGTGAAAGTGCCATGGCTTCAATTACCTGGCGGGCGATATGCTCAAATTCCAGTGCGGTGTGCTGGCGCAATGCCTGATACAGAGCAGCGCGCACCAGGGCCACCTGCACAAAATCGTTGAAGTGACCGGCTTGCAGCGAGGCGTCCTGGCGATTGTCGGTAAAGCTGAGGATTTTCTGCGCCTCTGGCTCCAGGTCTGTCTGGCGCATGGCAGAAACGGCCGTCAGGCTGAGCAGGGTAGTGGCGGTGCTGCGCCCTTCGCTGGAGAGGCGGGCCAGCTTACGGAAGTCGTTTTTATCACGACGGGTATACGCTTCGCCACAATTCAGACAGAGCATAAACGGTTCGGGCTGGAACCAGCTCGGCTGTGTGTCGGCCTGGGGTTGGGTCTCTATCTGCCCATTGGCCCGCGCGTAAACGCGCTGCGGCTGATGGGGCTGGTAATCCCGGTTGATGCGTCCCGCTTTGGTCAGCCAATGTTCAGGGATAGCTTCAATTTCGTTTTGGAAACGGCCGTTGGGGTCGAGCATGACGTAACCAGATTGCGAGGCTTCCAATTCATCATCATCCAACAAGTCATTCATGTGCATGGTGTCGGGGTAGAGGAAACGGCCGTTGGCTGATTGCCGTGCGGTATAATACTCCTGCCCACAGGCGCGACAAAAGACAAGGGGATAGAGCAGCCGTTCCCCTTCTCCTGGGGCATAATACTGTCCTTCCAACGTAAGCAACCGCTTTTCCGGCTCTTCCAGCGTGGCATAAATCGAACCGCCCTGGCTGATGAATTGGTGCAGCTTAAAGGCAAAAGCGGCGTCCCTCTCTGGGGTAAAAACTGTCGTGCCCAATAACAGCATTTCTTGCAGCCTACGAGCGCAGTCAGTTACGAGCAGTTCCGTATCTGCGGCGAGTTTAACTGCCCCTTCTTGCAGAGTGATGGGTATTTGTCGCCGCAGGAGGCCCTCCTCCTCGCGCACGCCAAAACAGTTTTCGATCCAGGCGCTCAGGGGATGGTGGCTGAATGAGAGCCAATCATTTAGCGGCAGTGGCCCTTGCACCGCCTGGCGCAAGGTTGCTTTGTCTGTCGTTGGAGCAGGCATGAGCCGCCGCAGCGATTCTTCTATCACGTTATCTGACTTAAGAGGTGTGCCGAACAATTTACTGGCGAATTCAGAAACGGCCGTGCGTCGTTCCGCTCGCGTCTCGCCAGTGGCCATCGTGGCGCTAGTGCCAATGGTTAGCAGATTCGGGTTGCCGATATTCTCTTTTAGACGGCGTACCAACAGAGCAATATCCGCCCCCTGCCGTCCACGATAGGTGTGCAGTTCATCCAGCACCAGGAACTGCAAGTTAGACGCCTGTTTACCAACAAACTGGCTTTCACGCGGCCGAACCAACATCAGTTCCAGCATCACATAGTTGGTGAGGAGAATATGGGGGGGATTTTGCCGCACCCTTTCCTTATGGGCGTCGGTATCCTGACCGGTATAGCGGGCAAACCGCACCGGCATCTCCTGACCCGTTCGCGCTTTGTACCGGTCGGCCAGCTCTTGCAGCGCCTTTTCTTGCGAGTTGACTAGCGCGTTCATGGGGTAAACAATGATAGCCTGTACTTTGTTTTGCGCCGGATTTCCCCGCAGGATGGCGTCGAAGATGGGGATAAAGTAGGCCATGGTCTTGCCGGAGCCGGTACCGCTGGTCACAACGTAAGGTTCAGATCGTTGGGCAATCTCGATGGCTTCTGTTTGGTGGCGATAGAGGTGGAAGGATTGGTTGTGCTTGTTGCGGAAAATAGGGTCGCACTCGGAATGAAGACGACCGGATTGTACCAGTTGGGTGACCGTTGCTGTTTTTTCGTAAGCGGGATTTAGCTGGAGCAGGGCGTCAGGCCAGAGTTTCCGGTCTTGAATAAGGTTTTTTTGTATGAAAGTTTCAATTTGGTCATCGGCGACTGTTAGAAAACTGGACACGTAATCGCGGTATTGCTGGATAATCTGAGAATGAATATTGAATATATCCACGAGACACTCCTGAACTTTTGCATGGAAACGATGGACGCTAACGCCACAAGTATACCAAAATGCCGCCAAACTGAGCAGCTACCTTGATTTAATCGAAAACGGCCGTTATCAACCCCCAAGGCCGGTTTCCTGACAGGAAGCCGTTTTTTTCATTTTCCCCAAACCACGACTATGTGAAACAGTTGTCCCCTTCTTTGCAGCCTCTTGGGACGAGCCAGTCAAAGCGGCCTACGGCCGCAGGCAGGCGAGAATGGGCCGGCGTCTTGCTGGCCCAATAAACCCCATTTAACCAAAAGGAGACCCAAATGCTAAACGAACAAATCTTTCACCTCATCACCCGCCTGATGAACAGCCGCTGGACGCGCCATGACGACGAACAACACAGCCCCTACGAAGACGCCTGCACGGCCGTTCTCGGCCCCTTCCGCCTGGACGCCAACTACTGCGTCGTTCTAGACCACCGTGACGCGACCATCAGCCTGGCGCTGCCCATGCCCGGCGGCAAGCTGCACCTGAGCTACACCGCCTGCCTGGGCGAAGAGCCGGTACGATGGGCCGGTTGGTCTGTCTGGTGGCAACGGCCGTTCCCCGCCACCTTACCAACCCCGGCAAATGAAGGCGATTCCGTTGTAGGCTGACGGCCGTTTACCAACCTTATCAAATAACCGCATATGTCATTAGAAAAGAGGCAGTCTCACCAGACTGCCTCTTTTGCATTCCAGGAGCGAGAGCTAGAGCTAGAGCGAGAGGAGGAAGCGACCTCTTCCTCTAGCTCTAGCTCTTGCTCTTGCTGAGGAGGCCTCATGAACAAACCAGACCCACAAAAGGTAATTTACCTGAAAGCCAACCAGCGGCGCGTGCCCGGCAAACAAAGCAGCCAGAAGCAAACGGCCGTCCAACCCCAATGGGAAACTCACCAGGGCGATCAGGCCCTCGACGCCTGGGGCGTAGCCCTGCGCGCCCTCAAAGAGCAGGGGCACGATTACTTGTCGTCGGCTCCGTGAGGGAGTGGGGGAGATGGGGAGCAGGGGGGATGAGGGGCAGGGGAATAAAGGGAGCTTGATTTTCGTTGGTCTGGCCGGGTGTCCGGTCAGGAGAAAGAGTGAAGCCGGTTGAGATTCGACCTCAACCGGCTTCTCAGTTTACGGCCGCAGGAGGGCCGAAAACATGTTTACGCATTCTAATCCAGAAACAATCGTTTCACAAGCGCCGGATACCCCGGCAACCACCCGGCTGACCCGCGACGTGCCTCTGGCTGAACTTCAGCAGCGGGCTGGCGGGTTGGCGCGGGAATTGGGGCAGCAACATGGCTTTGACGGCCGTGAGTGGCGCACTCACTGGCAAGACATGACTCAGACCGCGCTGCTGGCCTTTCTCGAAAACAGTGACCAGCCCTTGGCCTATGCCTACACCTGCGCACGCACCGCCCTGAAAAACTATGCGTGGGTTCACATCCGTGGGCTGAACGGCGGCTGGAAATCCCTCGTCGCCCGCAACTACTGTGTGATAGACACCGCCGACAGCATAGACAGCGATGACGACAATGGCGATGACAATCTGGCCTGGCGGCTGCCCGACAACCGCGATTACGACCTGGCGCCGCGCCCGGTTGAGTGGGCGGTGATGGGCCGGGAAGATGGCCCGCCGCCCGAAGTCGCCGACCTCTTCCGCGATTTGCTCATCATCCTGGTGGGCATGAGCAGCGAGCGCTGGTATCCAGAGCAGATGTACAGGGGCGCGCTCATCCTGGCGATGAAGCTGACTGGTCATCTGTGGGAGGAGGTCTCAACGGCCGTTGGCGACCTGGAATGGGATTCGTTGGTCAAGATTTACCAGGAATACCGCCACGATTTCTTGCTGCCCTTTGCCGAGTTGGCTCCGTTGGGGAGAGAGGTCATCCGGCTGCGCGGCGAGATGCGGGTGCAGTGGTTTGAGACGTTGAGCGAAGGCTGGCTGCAACTGGCGCAGCGCAAAATCGTCGTCTTTCCACACGGGATTTACACCATCACTTATCGCCAGGACAAACGGAAGCCGGGCAAGATGGTGGCGGCGCTGCAAAAGGGGCGAAGGGTGAACGGCCGTATCTGCTCCCGGCAAGTCCATCTAGGGCCGGCGGGGTCGCTGACCAAAGAGAAGCTCTGGCAGAAGTCATTGGCGCTGGAACGGAAGCTGGTGGATTTCCTCGAAGAGGCGACGGGCAATCTGGGGCGTATCAACGAATCGCGGCAGGTGATGTTTGGCGTGATTTAGACGCAACGGGTACAAAAAGAGAAGGTCTGGCGGTTGCCCGTCAGACCTTCTTTTTTTCTTTTTCGCCAAAGGCGAGAAAGGGAAAGCCGTTTTCGTCTACCAAAAACCGCCTTACGCCTGCACAGCGTCGGCAAATTGCTCGGCGGCCCATTGGTTGATGCTTTTGCCGCTCACCTCGGCGGCGATGGCTACGGCTGCATGGATGTCGGGCGGGATGCGCAGCATCAGCTTGCCCGAATAGGGCTTTTGCGGCGGGCGATTCAGCCGGGCGCACGTCTCCAGGTAATCGTCCACCGCCTCTTCAAAGGCGGCGCGTAACTCGGAGACCGACTCGCCATGAAAGCCGACTACATCTTGAATCCCGGCAATATGGCCGACGAAGCATTGGTCTTCGTCGCTGTAGGCAATCCGCGCCGCATAGCTTTTGTAGGTCATTGTTTTCATGGCTTTATTCCTGCTTGCTCTAAAAAATGTCGCGCATCACGCACCTGATAGGGCTTTGCTTCCTTGTGCGGTGGGGGCGATGGAACGTGGTGACGATACCATTCAATTCAAAGCGCACTCGTGACCCTCTCCCCTCAATCGGCTTTGCGCCAACCGCCAGGAACAGCCCTTCAATCTGGTCCCAGGCCAATGAAGTCGGCACAGGCTTGGTGAAGATGGCCTCCAGGGTCTTCCCCTGTCGCTTGTTCATCGCCACTATGATAGCAAAATGCGCTATCGCGGGCAATGGTTTATCGGGCTGCTTGATAGTCCACGCACCCACTCCGACAATGTCTCGGCAACGCCAGATAAGCCCCATCGGCGCTCAGGACAACATGGGTCAGCTATCCTGTTTGGCCGTCAGCCGTTCTTCGTAAGCGATGTGCAACTCAATTTCCGGCCGGTGGGCGGCATAGAAGGCCAACGCCTCCTCTATCTGCCTGACCAAAAGCTCATATTCGGCGGCGATGTCGGCGACGCTCATCTGCCACTGCTCATGGGCGATGGCCACGCTCTGCACCCGGATGCCCGTCCCTCTCAGGACGGGCACAGGGATGCCACTCGCGCCGCGCCGGTAGGTGATTTGCGGGAACTGCGGGTCGTCCAACCGTTGGCTGAGGGCGCCCACTTTTTCGGCCGTCGCCCAGAGGATAAACTGGTTCAGGGAGACGCCCTGGCGCTGCGCCCAGGTTTCCGCCTCTTGCTTTAGCTGTTGGGGTAAATTCAAAGCATATCTCGCCATCTCGCACCTCAAGTGATGTGTATAGAGACATCATATACCACATCGAACAGATAAGTAACTCTCTGATGAGTCGAATGCGACCTTGCCTGTATTGGGCACGACCGTAGAAGGTGGCTGGCTAGCGACATCTCTGTGCTGTCCACCAAACCCTCGCGGTTGCGCGTATTTCCCACCCGCCCACCCGGTGGCGGCAAACGCCGCCAGCGTGACATGCGTCACGCCGCCCAGCCCACCCGCCACCCTCAATCATGCGTCTGCTAACCGCAGCGTAGAATGAGAACCCTACGTATGTCGCAGAGAAGGATGGGAGACAACCAGTTTAGATTTTTCGGTTTAGAACATAGAGATGCACAATTCGTCCCAAACGCATCATTCCTGACGGCCGTTAACGTATTATTAACTTGATTCTCGCGCCAATTTATGGCAAAGTATGTGCTGTTACAAACGGATGTTCTGATAATTATGACAAAAATAAAGCAACACCCATCTGAAACTATCTCTCCCCCGGTCACCCTCCGGCAGACTCTGCGCCTGAGCGCCAGAGCCAACGCCTGGCTGACCACCCGCTTCGTCGCCGCTACCCTCCTTTTTGTCATCATCGTCGGTTCGACAGTGCAGTCAGATTTCTGGACGCTGCGCTCACTGGCTCACTTCCAGGGCAACGCCTGGATGTTCGCCGTCGTAAGTTATCTGGCTTTCATCCCCTTCAGCTTCACCCCCTACTGGCTGATGGGCGGCGTCCATGCCGCTGGGCTGATTCTGCAAAACCAGGCCCTCATCTACCTGCCGCAACTGTGCCTGCATTGGCTGCAATCTCTGCGCCACCTGGCCCAGATGTTGGCTGTGGTTCTGGCTCTGCGCAGTTCCATCCAGACGGAATTGCAACTCCGCCAGCCTCAGTTATCCCCCAAGAGCAAAGCGCCCATTTCCCTCTTTGGGCGCGCTGCCTTACTTCTCGCCCCCTAACACCCTCCAACGGTTAACGAAATAATCTGCTCTGGCACAACCGCCCTGTGCGGCTGTGTCTGGCGGCTGGTCGGCCCTGTCTGACCACCGTCTTGCCGTACCTTTGCTTTCGTTTACCCGCCTGTCCGAATGTGCTTCGGTCGGGCGAGGAGGTACCCACTTGATAAACGCACAATCACGGTATGGGAAAACCCAACGCAAAACCGTGACTCTGACAAAAAAGGGACATGGGCAAATTCATGCCTTTGCCCAATCCCACCAGATGACCTTCAGCGCGGCCATCGAAACGCTGGCGCTCATTGGCATGAAGGCCGACCTGACGATTCTGCTCGTGCCACTGCTGCAAGACGTGGTGGACAAAACCTTGCAGCGCAACTTCAACCGGCTGGCCAAACTCAGCCTGCTGGCGGCGGCCGAAGCCGCCATGGCCCACGACCTGAGCACGATGCTGCTCCTCCAGGTCGTGCGCCTGGAAGCTGTCAAGCATCCGCAGGACTTCGAGAACCGGCTGGGCGTCAGCTACGCACCCGACGATACCCTCGACGCCCGTATCCGAGCCATCTACGATGAAATGCGTGGTCTGGCGCGGAAGCGGCAGCAGCGGGTGCTCAAACGGCCGTTACGAGACATCATCACCCGCTTACAAGACACCCCCTCCGACGCAGCCCAGAGCGACATCAGCCTGGCGGCGCTGGACGGCCGTCTGGAGGAGGTGGCCGATGTCTAATGCCCAAAGCGTCGTGCGGCTGCAAACGCACGCCAACCGCACCCCCACCGGCCGCGCCTCGGCGACGGCGGCCCGCAAGCTGGCCCACTACCTGGCCCACGGCCGTGGCCGACCGGCCGAGCAGTCGGTCCGGCCGCAGCGTGGTGTGTGGTATGGCGAAGACGGTCGTCCGCTGACCCACGAGCAGGTCTTGCAGTGGGTGGCCGAACGGGGCAAAACCCATCCCTACACCCACCAGCTCATCCTGTCCGTGAAAGAGGCGCAGCTAGAAGCGGCCGCCTATGGCCGGGCGATGCAGGCGGGTGGGTCAGATGGGAACTTGTTCCCGGAGTGGCGGCTCGTCGTCCACCAGGACAGCCACCATTCGCATGCCCATGTCCTAGCCTTCGGCGATGAGGACATCCGCGTGACCGGCCCCACCTTTCGTCAGTGGTGGCTGACGGTTCGTCAGGAATTGGAACACAGTCAACAGGTATACCTTGCCGCCCAACAACGGGAGCAGGCCATGGAATTGGTGATACCTGTGCCACAACAAGCCGCGGTCCAAGAGTTGACCCGGCAATGGGAGATGGAACTTTGAACACATCAGAAAACAATTACAGTTATTTCAAACGCTGGTGGCATGACGCGCCGCCGGCTACAAAAAAGGGCTGGCGGATAGCTTTGCTTATTTTCCTGCTGTTTTGGTTGATAGGCGCGGTAGTCAGCTATTATCATGTTGCCGCCATCCGGGCTGTGGACACACCGGTTGTCCGGGTAATCTATTCTGGTTTGATGGGGCCGATGGGACTCTGGTGGGGTTTCCTGAAGATCACTGGTTTTATCCAGGAAACCAACCATGACCCCAGCGTCGCCTGGCGTTACCTGATTGTCCTTCGACTTGTTGTTGGAGGAGCCATTGGCTTCATTTTCAATGCGACGCCTAACCCGGAAGTCGTGCAGAAGCGGGAGGCCGCTCTTCAGCGCAAAGCGCAGGGACAATTGGACGACGAAGAGGTCGCGGAGAAGCTGGTCATTGAAAATGGCGTCCCATTGGCCACGGTGAAAGCGACTGGTCGGAAAAAGAAGCCGGTGACGGTGGGGGTAGACCTGGCCCAAGGCCAGGGGCATGTCCTGGTGTCTGGACCAACCCGGAGTGGGAAGGGACTGCACCTGACCGAGACGCTGCTGCACTGGCCGGGAACGGCCGTTATTGTGGACCCCAAAGGCGAACAGTACAAACGAACGGCCGGGTTCCGCAAGCAGCATCTGGGGCCGGTGTACCACATCCCCGGCCACGAGGTTGCCCTGTCTAAACTGTACAACCTGCAAGACTCGGATGACATCAAAGAACTGCACGACCAGCTGCTCCAGCCCGAACAGGATACACAGCGTATCTTTGCTGACAAATCCCTGAGTCTGTTTGAAGCGGTCGGGCATTATGCCAAAGCCCGGCGAATTGACCCGATACGCGTCTTGCTGGATGCGGCGTCCGACGATTTCACCCTGGCGCTGCGGGCGATGGACAGTGTTCCAGCGGCGCGGCGCGAGGTGCGCAAGTTCACTAACAACTTGCCGCCGGAGCTGTTCAACCAGGACCGCTTTGTCGCTTCCGCCTATGGCACCTTCACCACCCGGCTGTACAACTACCAGAAACACATCGACACCATCGCGCCGCGCACCGTCCTCAACAGCATCCCGTTATATTGGGAGCGTGAAAACGCCACCATCTACATCACCTACAACCTGACCGAACTACAGGGAGTTGGCGGTGTGGTGGCTGCCATCCTGGCCGGCCTGATGCGTTATCACATGAACCACACAGATTCCAAACATCGCCTGTTGGTGGCGGTGGACGAGTTGGCGGCTGTGCGGCTGCGCAATCTGGAGACGTATCTGGCCACAGTGGGCGGGTATGGCATCACCATGCTTATGTACGCCCAGGCGCTGGCGCAGTTGGAAGGGATCTACGGCCGTACCGGGACCGAAGCCATCCTCTCCAACACGGCTCATCAGGTCTGGTATCCGCCCAATGACATGGAAACGGCGCGGCGGATTTCGGCTCTGTACGGCACGACGCGGCGCGCCAACCGCAGCTTCAGCAGCGCCCGGCGTTACGCCACCGGCGGTCAGGCGGGACAGGTCAATGGCTACCAGGATTACAGCGTCGGGCAGACGATGCACGAGGAGCCACTGCTCAAACCGACGGAGGTGATGTCGCTGCCCAAAGACCAGGTCATTGTCATCACCGAGAAGGACCGTCAGTACCGCTTTATCGGCCAGCGCCTCAACCCGTTGGACAAGCTCGAGAATCTGCCGGCTGCGCCCAAGCCACTCAAGCTGGAGCACCCAGCGCGGGTTTACACCAAATGGATGGAGCAGCGGTCGGCCCCGCTGCCTGTCGAGCGGGACAACACGACGCCGAGCGACACCCCGGAAAATAGCCAGGGCGGCAATGAGGGAGGCCCCGGTAATGAGATGCCGTATTCGGCCAACAACAGTGCTTCACCCAAGAAACCGCTGAAGTAACCCCGGAGGTATCGCACAATGAACGAGACCACGGATATGGCAGGAGAAACGAAGACCTGTTCGGTCCCACCGACCAACGGCCGTTACCCCAGTCTATCCGTGGTCTTGTTTGCCAGAGGAAAACGATGGAATTTACATCAAATGAACAATCACACAACCCCATTCAACCGCAATGGGATACCGACGAGTGGCGTTTAGTTTGCCATACCCTCAGAACCCCTGTCGAACGTTGGGATCGCCTGGAGTTATTCTTCTGCTGCCCTGTCACCGAAGCCATCAAGATCTTGGCGCTGTACCTGGAGGGCAAAAGCCTGGTCTTGCCACAATATGCCGTTCAGCCACATCGTATCTTTGCCGCCAACCTGTATATTTGCCAGGTTACGCTGTGGCAGGTCGTAATCGGCCCCTTCTATCAGGACATGCCCGAACGTCCCTGGGAATTGTTGAAAAAACTATGGTCGTGGCGACAAATACTTTGGAAACGTCTACAGGCAGAACTGGCTGTGCGCGAAACGGTCTTTGAAATCTTTCATGTATCAGGTCAAGACTGGACCGCTGGTCACCCCCTGGCGACAGAGAAAGCTGAAGAGATGGGACTGATGCAATTTCGCTTCCATGATTTGTCGAATGGCCGCTGTTATCTGCAGGTGCTTTTGGGCGAAAATGAGAGGTTTGACAAAGAGAATCGGAAACAGATTATTGCTTTTCTTGATGATTACATGAGGCGTTTGCGGACTGCCTTCGGGCAGCCGCCGGCGGTGAGCCAGGGCATTTTTCTGGCGTCCGACGACGTCTCGCAGCCGGAAATTTTTCTGGGCGAACCGCCGAAACCGGCTCATGCGGCTGCAATTGCGACGGCAACACGTCCAGAATCCGCGTCATTGGATTTGACGGTGGAACAAGCCGAGATGGATGGCACGGCCATTCTTGGGTCACACACATCAACAGCCACAATGGGATTGTTAGACGATCTGGCAGTTGCCAGGGTAAACCGTTCGATGATGCCGCCGCCGATCCGTCCGCGCCTTTACAAGAAGTCCTTGCTGAAAATCTGTCGCATGGCGGCGCGGCGTCAGGCCGCTATTGTTCAGGGCAAACCCATCCCCGACCCCTCTTTGCTCTGTCAGAAGCATGGACCGAGTAAAAACACGTTGGAAAAAGCAGGCGTCCTGTTGGCGAAATGGCACGAGCCTTCCTTTTCTTGGAACGTTGTCACCTGGCTGCACGAGTATTCCAGCCATTCTGCGGACGAAATCACAGATTATCTCAACTACCTGCGAACGCGCTTGAATCGTGAAGAGTGGGAATTGGTGAGCAACACGACGTAAACGGTCGTTCCGCCACCATATTGTTCTTCAGACAAACTCCCCATCAGGCTATCTGGTGGGGAGTTTTATTTTCCGAAGGGATAAGGGCGTCATATTCGTTCTCCAATTGGCTGTCAAATTGATCAACTTCATCAATTTGATCAACTTCGGCTGTCAGGCGGACATCTGACAGTTATGGTTGCGGCAATCGGGTGACAACACCCATACAAACCATTGCCAAAAGGAGGCAAATAAACATGTTTAGCAAAAGAAAACTGACAGTACAGGTCCGTATGTCCAAAGAAGAGCGCGAGATTATCGAGCAAGTTGCCGCTCAGATGCGGCGTAGTTGTAGCGATGCCTTGCGTGTTCTCGCTTTGGAAAAAGCCGAAGTTTTGGGGTTACCTGGAGGCAGCATCAATATGCCACCGCCACTGGAGATTGTGATAAACCCGGAGGATGTTCACCCAGTGGTCATCGAAGTCTTGCGTCGAGCCAAATCGGCGGACGACCTCTCCTCAAAGGATGAGCTGACCCCGGGTGATAAAGAGTTCTGGGAAAACCTGTAACCGGCCGGTCGGGTCACGGTGAAGTTGGCTGCGTCAGGCTGAACAAAGACGCTTGGCGCAGCCAGCCCTGACCGGTCAACCCAAGGAGATACTTTGAAACGAAAGGCAACACCCCCCAGCGGCGCGCAACCGCTGTCCGACGAAAAACGACGCGAACTGCTCGCTTACGTCTATACGCTGGTCCTCTCACCCGAATGGGAACAAGAGACAGAGCCGCCGCCGATCCGCCGTCGCGGGCAGACCCGGGAGAGTTAAGATGACCGACCTGGCTGCCCACCATCTGACCCTGCTGCGCCAGACTTCCGGCATTAGCGACGAGGTGATCGCCGTCCGTGGCTATCGCACCATCACCGACGAAGCAGAACTGGCCGCAATGGGCTTTGCCCCACGGCAACGCCGGGTTCCCGGTTTACTGCTCCCACTGCATACCACCAACGGCCGTGCCGATTCCGCCCTCTATCGCCCCGACAACCCGCGCCTGGTCGAAAACCACCGCCAACGGCACGCCGACGGCACGCATCCGCAGCACGCCATCGAGTATGAGATGCCACAGGGCCAGACGGTGCAGGTAGATTGCCCGCCGCTCTGCCGGCCGCAGTTGGCGGATTCGTCCATCCCCTTGTTTATCACCGACGGGCAGAAGAAGGCCGACGCCCTGGTCTCGCGCGGCGCGTGCGCCATCGCCCTGACCGGCATCTGGAACTGGAAAAGCCGCAGCGAGTATGGCGGCACAACCTTTACCAATGACCTCGGCGCCATCGCCTGGAAGAATCGGCCGGTCTACCTGGTCTTCGATTCCGACGTGATGACCAGACAAGGGGTACGGCAGGCGCTCGAACGCTTCACCGATCACCTCAAGCGCAAACAGGCCGTTGTGTCCCATATCTACCTGCCGCCGTTGCACGATGGCCAGACAGGGGTAGACGATTGGCTGGTCGCCACCGGCAAAGGCATACCCGACCTGGTGGCTTTGGCTGTCGGCCCACGCCCCGAACCCAAAGCAGCTGCGCCGAAGGTGGAACTGCTCGATGAGGCGCCGGCACGGATGACACGGCCGTTGGCTTTGATTAACGGCCGTGCCTACGTCGCTACCTGGTGCTACGTCCGGGTCACCCAGACGGAAACACAGAAGAAAGACGGGACCATCGTCCGCCATGACCCGCCACGGCAAAGCCATGAAAAGCGCCTCTTCATCATCCGCGACGACGGCGTCATCTTTGGCGAGGGCGGACAAAAACCGCACGACAAGCTGGCGCTGGAATTGGTGCTGCCGGAAATCCCGTTGGCTGAAAAGCTGCTCTCCACGCCGGGATTGAAGGCCTATGCCAAGGGGTATCGGGCGGAGGCAACGGCCGTGTTCCACCAACTGCGGGCCATCATCTCCCGCTTCATAGACTTCGACCATTCCCTGGCCGACCAGGAGACGATGGCCGACTTCATCGCCTGCTACATCCTGGCGACCTGGTTCCTCGACGCCTTCACCGTTAGCAGCTACCTCTGGCCCAACGGCGACCGGGGCAGCGGCAAGACCCAACTACTCATCCTGATTGCTGAGTTGTCCTATCTGGGCTACCTGATCCAGGCCAGCGGCTCCTTCGCCGCCCTGCGCGACCTGGCCGACTACGGCGCGACGCTGGCTTTCGACGACGCCGAAGACCTTGCCGAACCCCGCAGCACCAGCGCCGAAAAGCGGGCGTTGCTCCTGGCGGGCAACCGGCGTGGCAGCACCATCCCGCTCAAAGAGAAAGACGCCAACCAGAATTGGGTGACGCGCCACGTCAATACCTTCTCCTTTCGGCTCTTCTCGGCCATCCATCTGCCGGACAACGTGCTGGCCAGCCGCACCATCATCGTGCCGCTCATCCGCACACCCGACCGTTACCGGGCCAACGCCGACCCGTTGGAAGAAGAGTTGTGGCCGCATCCGAAACGGCCGTTACTCGACGACCTCTGGCGGCTGGCGCTAACCCACCTGTTAGAGATGAAGCAGGTCGAAGCCGTGGTCAACCAGGAAGCGCGCCTGACCGGACGCAATCTGGAACCATGGCGGGCCATCCTGGCCGTCGCCCGCTGGCTGGATGGGCAGGGCTGTATCGGGTTATGGCTGCGGTTGGAGCAGCTTTCCTGGCAGTACCAAAACGAACGACCGCAGTTGGAAACAGACGATTTCACCTCACTGGTGATTCGAGGGTTGGCGCAATTGTGTGCCAACTGTGCCAGGTGTGCCAACTGTGCCAACCATGTAGAGAACACGGGCGGCGCGCATTGGCTGTTTTGCGCCAGTCAGCTGGCGGAACAACTGGTGGAGATGGCAGCCGACGACGCGCAAATCTCTCTGGAGCGGCAAATGAGCCGGAAGATAGGGATAGCCCTGCACAAAATGCGCTTGCAGAAGCCGCCTCGCTCTGGTGGGCAGGGGAATCGCCACTGGTTAATCACCTTGACTGAGCTAAAGCGTTGGACAGCGGCCTATGGTATTTCGTTACCGGAATCGTTAGCGGAGTAAATCGCCACTCTTTCGCCGAAGTTGGCACAGTTGGCACGGTTGGCACAGTTGGCACAACTGAAGCATTCAGTTTGGACCTTAACAACAGAATAATCGAGAATGCCAATTGCACAGGCGGAGTAAAGCGGTAGAATCTGCCCCATGACTGTTGACTGGATTACAACGCGCGAAGCAGTCGAGTTGAGTGGGTATCATCCCTATCATCTTCGACGGCTCATGCGTGCTGGTACTATCCAATCGCGCAAATTCGGTCATGTCTGGCAAATCAGTCGCCAATCCCTATTGGATTACATTCAGGACGCCGAGAGTTCTACCGATAAGCGAAAAGGACCTAAACGGTAGACAAGACGCTCTAAAAAAGCTAGAATATGTTACATATTGTAACATAATGACTTCTGAAAACGGGCTGCATACGTGCTGACGACACACATGCAACCCTAACCCTTCCGCTGGAGTAAGCAGCGAACGGGCTGGCCGAATTTTAGCACGTGTGTCACGTAGGTGACACCGGCAAAACGGGCAACCCTTCGCATATCTGTGATTTGGTTGCCCGTTTTGCGTTTCTGGGTGGTTCACCCATCCCGATTCGGCCATCTACGAGCAGCCTTATCGCTGGCATCAGCCGCGGCGGTAAGGCTTTTTCTTTTCCTGGAGGTGCAGATGAAAGCAAACGTGCAGATTGGCGTCACCGTTCTCTCCCTGCTGGCCCTGTTGACTTATACCCTGGTTCATACCGGCGGCTTGTTGGCCCGCTACGTACACCCGGCGGCTATTGGCTATATCGCTGCCTTTGGCATCGAGGCGGCCGTGGTTAGCCTTTCCCTGCGGATTGGCGAACTGCGGCGCAGCAAACAATCCACCGGGTTTTTCTTGTTTGTGCTTATCTCTGTGGTGGTTGTCTCGGCCGTTGCCAACATTGCCGAAGGGTTTACGGCCGTGCAAGGCGAACAGCTCACCAGCCAGACCATCCGGCAACTGGATGCTATCCAGGCGTTCATCGGCCTGGCGGCGACGGGACTCATTTCCCTCATCGTCCTGGCCCTGGCAGAAATCCTGGGGACGGATGTGGAAACGGCCGTCAAACAAGCCGAACGTGACCGTAAACGTCAACCGTCAACCGGGACGGCACAGGCGAAAACGGCCGTACCGTCAGGCAGCCCTCAGCCAGACAATGCTGAAACGCCTGTCAGTATTGAACGGGCGCGAGCGGCCAAAGCGGAAAAAGACGCCGTTAGCAAAACGGAGGCCATGAACACCCTGCTGCTCTTTGTGAATGAGAATCCAGACGCCAGTCTGTCCCACATTGGACAGCAAATTGACCGGTCTAAAACGACCGTGTCCAACTATGTGCGCGAATTGGAACAGGACGGTCGTTTGCAACGAAACGGTAACGGGTGGCAAGTCTTGTCATGAAATCGCTCGGGTCAGTTCTCCTTTTACTCCTCCTGTGCCTTGCCGCCTTCGGCCTGATAGTCAGCAGCGTGGGCAAACACGCTGTTGATGCCTGGGCCGAACAGGCGGCGCAGCCACCCAGCGTTACCGACACCATCATGCAGAGCCGGCAAACTCCGCCTGTTGAGCCGAAGTACCGTCGCCACGGCGCCTGGTTTGGCGCGGGTTTGTTGGCCTTGGTGGTGTTGGTGATTGGCTCACTGCTCTTCATCATGCACGGCGGCACGGAATTCCTGCGGCAGTGGCGATTGGCCCGGAAACGGCCGTCGCCCCGCCCGCGCCAACCCATCCCACAGTCGCCCTACACAACCGATTGGGCCGAACTCCCCCACGTACCAACGCTGCGCTATCTGCCGGAGGTGGACGATGAACAAAGTCTGGATTCCTGGGATTAGTCTGCTCTTGCTGCTGTTGGTCGCGTGCGTCGCGCCATCGGGCGGTGGGTATCTCCTCACACCGGATGCCGCCGCCACCCTGTCAGCCGCCGACGCGGTCCACCGGCAGGCGGCCAATGCCGCCACCGCGCAGGCCGCGGAGTTAACCCGGCAGTCGGCGCAGGCCACCCAACAGGCGTTAATGGTCACGCAAACGGCCGTTGCCATCGCCACCGCTACCGCCCAAACCATCGCCCAAGCGCAAACGGCCACCACCGAATCCATCACCGTGCGGGCCAGCGAACAGGCGTTGTCCGCCGAAGCGACTTTTTCAGCGATTGCGGCCCAGGCGACAGGAACGGCCGTGGCCCAGGCGGCCATCGCCGAACAACATCTGGTCGAAGACGAAGCCCGTAGACTGGCCTTGCAGCGACAATCGGAAGCCGCCGCCCTCGAATACCGGCAAACCATGAACCGCCTCAAACCCTACTTCTGGGGTGGGTTAGTGCTGGCGCTGGTCATCCTGGCAGGCGGCGTGGGCTATCACCTCTACCAACGCTCTCGCCCCATCACCGTCACCGACGTGAGCGGCCCGCGGGTGCTGATTCCGGCCAATAGCTGGCAGGTGTTACCCGCCCGCCCATCCCAACGCGCTTTGCCAGCGCCGGCAGAGGAGGGGGAAACGGCCGTGACCCCCATTCCACTACCCCCATTAATCCACGGCCACATCCTCATCGCCGGCGAAACCGGCAGCGGCAAAAGCACGGCCATGCTCGCCGTCCTGCGCCGACGGCCGCAGGTCGTCGTCCTCGACCCCCACGACACGCCCGGCAGTTGGGGCAACGCCCAGGTCATTGGCGGTGGGCGGGACTTTGAGAGCATCGGCCGTTACATGCAGCAGATGCGCCTCATGCTCAGCCAGCGTTACAGCCAACGGGCGCAGGGAATGGCGCAGTTTGAACCGCTAACCGTCGCCACCGATGAAATGCCGGCCATCGTCGCTGCTCTGGGCCGCCAGGTAGATGAGGTGTGGCGTGAGTGGCTGCGCGAAGGGCGCAAGGTCGGCCTCTTCTTCGTCGTCTCCACCCAAAGTACGCGCGTCAAAACGCTGGGAATCCGCGGTGAAGGCGACTTGCTGGAGAACTTCAACTACGTCCTGCTCCTGGGCAAATTGGCCGTGACCCAATACCCCGACCTGGCGCGTCCCATGGATTGGCCCGCCATCCTGCGCACCAACCGGGGCATCCGCCCCGTCCACATCGAACGAACGCCAGCACAACCTACCGGCCCCCAGGCGGGCAACTCCCCCATCTTCATCGCCCCTGTTCCCCAGCCAACCGACTTCGCCGACCCTAACAATCTCACCGAAACCATTCGGGAACGCATTCGCCAACTGGCGCGGGAACTGCCCAGTCAGGCGGCCGTGGAACGAGCCGTCTTCGGTTACAACGGTGGCGCGGCTTATCGCGCCGTGAAAGAAGTCCTTGATACGAGCGGTAATAACAACAGCTCTACGACGACACGCACCAACTCGCATTCTCCTCTACGGTAGTAGCGGTAGTAGTAGCGCTACACACCTGTAGAGGCTCTACCAGATTCAGGAACTGTTATGAACACAGCCCGTGCTCCCCCCTAAATCGAAAACCTACAAGGAGGCCATAACCTATGGCGAAATACACCTTTTTTCAAGGTCAAGTATTCGTGGATGAGAGCGCTTACGCGCCGATCCTCAAGAAACCCAAACAAGCGACAGAAATCTCAGTCTTATTGATGGTGCGGGAAACCGCCCCCAATCCCAAAAAGGAGAACAGAAGCAATGAACGACAAGAATCCGAATCAGAATAAACGTATCCGATTTGCCGTCTACACCCGGTATTCTTCAGAACTTCAGAATGACTTGAGCCTGGAGGCGCAGGAAGACCGCTGCCGCCGGACGATTGCCGAACGGGGTGGCGTGGTCGTTAACGTGTACAGCGATGGCGCGAAAACTGGCTGGAGCCTTGAACGGGAAGGGTTCATGAACTTGCGTCGTGCGGCCGAACGCGGCCGTTTCGACGCGGTGATGTTCTGGAAATTCGATCGGCTGGCACGAGATCATGACCATGCCGTGATGATAAAAATGTTGTTACGGCACGAATATGGCCTGAAGCTCTATTGCGTCGAAGGTTTTTCCGAAGATGAAAGCGACTCCCCCTATACTGCCATGATGGAGCAGATGCTCGCCGTCTTTTCAGCGTTCTATTCCAAGAACCTGAGCAGTGAGACCAAAAGAGGTAAGTATCAACGGGTGTCAAAAGGCGAATTCAACGGCAGCATTCCCCCGTTAGGCTATGACCTGGTCACTCTGGACAACAGAGATGAAGAACGCCAGCCGGGATTGCATATTAATCTGCGGCAAGCCGCTATCGTTCGTCGTGCCTTTCGCATGTATGCAACAGGGGAGCATAGCGATCTGACCATCGCTCAATGGATGAACCGGCGGCGCGTCATTCAGCAACTGCGGCAGGATAAAAAACCCATCGGTAAAGACACCGTGCGCGACATACTGCAAAACCAGATCTATACCGGTCGCGTTCCCTATGCGGAAACCCTCTACGCCGGAACGTTGGGGCAGGGCAAGAAGTCGAATCGTCATCGCAAGCAGTGGTTTGAGGGCAAACATCAGGGCTTCATTTCCGATGAACTCTTTGAAAGATGCCAGGAAGTACGTCAACACCTTACCCGGTTGCGCAACGCCCCGACGACAATACGAACTTACGTGTTGCGCGACAGGGTTTACTGTGCCCGTTGTGTGGCAACCCGTCCTAAAGGGTTAGTAGATGCCAACTACGGCAAAATGCGACCCGCCTGGGATCATCGTCGTGACAGAGGTCATTATCGCTGTATGGCGCGAGACAGAGGCTACCATCGTTGCGAACAAGGCTATGCAGCTATAGACAAGGTAGACGAGCAGGTGGTACGCGCTTTGGTGCAGGTGAAAATACCGGAAGGGTTCCAGGAACGGGTTGAGGAAGCGATCCGCAGCCGGGTTGAACATGCGGAAGCATTACGACGGATGGCGGAAATCGAGGAGGTTGTCAAACGAATAGACTTCAGTTGGGAGCAGGGGTTCCTAACGCCGGAGAATTACATCGGCAAGCGAAGCCAGTTACAGAAAGAGATTGACTCGCTGCGGCCCGTAGATTATGACGATCTGGTCGAGGCGGCTGATTTGCTGGAGAACTTTCAATCTTACTGGGATGCTTGTGAAAACGTGCCGAAACCGGAAGAAGCGCGTCAGCAATTGTTGGCGAAGATTGTGGATCGAATCTTTGTCTACGATGATCGGGTCATCGCTATCGCCTTACATGGGGACTTTAGCATTGTCATTGACAATGAGACGGCGGCATCGGATGAAGTGATTGAGGGCTTGAGGACAGAAATGAAAAAGGGTGCAAGTGAATCTGATTCAACTTGCACCCGGAACGGGAGCGACGGGGATCGAACCCGCGATCTTCGGCTTGACAGGCCGACGTGTTAACCACTACACCACGCCCCCTAGAGCGACTGGGATATTATCAAAAACCAGGGGGGCTGTCAATATCAATTGCCCGGAAAATCTCAAGCCCGGGTCATCTCTTTGCCGCCGTTTTCTGGCTTAACAACCCATCCACGGCCGTTACCGCCTCTTCCACCGCTACCCCCACATCCCAACTAAACGGCCGTCCCGCTTCCCCCGCCGCCTGCCAATCATGCCACAACGCCACCACCTGCCCTTTTGCCCCATAAGGCCCCGAAACAGCCGGGTTGCTCGGTCCAAAGATCGCCAGCGTGGGGCAGCCTACGGCCGTCGCCACATGCGTCGGCCCGGTATCATTGCCAATATACAAATCGGCCACTTCACACAAGCCGCCCAGCTCCCCCAGGCTGACGCGGCCAGCCCAATTAGCAATCGGCACGGCCGTCATCCCCATGATACTTTGGGCAATCTCCCGGTCTTGGACTGTGCCCACCAGTAAAATCCGCGCCCCATGTTGGCGGCCAATGTGGTTCGCCAGCCGGGCGAAGCGTTCGGCCGGCCACACTTTGTCCGGGTCGCTCTGCTGTGGGTTGCTTGCCCCACCGGGATGGATGACCACCAGCGGGCAGTCGCCCAGCCAGTCCAATTCTTCCACCAGGCGATGGGTAACGGTCGTGCGGTCCTTGTCCGGCGGATAAAATTCCATCCCTACCGAACTGGCCGCGCCCACGTCCACGCCCATGTGGGCGGCCAACGACAGGTAGATTTCGGCGGCGTGTTTGGTCTGAGCAGTTGGTTTTACAGCGATGGTGTGGGTAAAGCCACGGCCGTTTACGTTCAGGCCAATGCGCTGCGGAATGCTGGCCTCCCAGGCCACCAGCGCCAACGTGCTGGAGCGGCTGGGGATGATGCACGTATCGTAGGCTTCTTCTTGCAGACGATGGGCTAACTGGCGGATGGCCGTCCACCCGGCCGCTTTCAGGTTATCCGCCCCGGCGTCAATCAGCTCCGTCAGGCGCGGATTGCCGATGATCGCCGGCCGTGCCCAGGCGCCGACTACCCAATCGAAGCGGGTTTGTGGATAGGCGTTGCTCAATGCTGCCAGCAGCGGCGTTGTTAACATCACCTGGCTGATGCAGCACGGTTGCAGAATGACTACTTTTTGCGGCGGCGTAAACGGCCGTCGGCCGAACAGCCCAAATGGAATGTGCGCCGCGCGCGCCGCAGCAACGGTAAGCCAATTATCACGAGGCATAGGTTAAAGATAACAGAAGTTCACCACGAAGGCACGAGAGTGTAGTTCAATCTCTCCACACTCCACACTCCACACTCCACACTCCACACTCTACACTCTACACCTACTGCCCCACCATGATCAGCTCTTTAATTTGCTCGAACTTGCCTTCGCCGATGCCCGGCACGTTCATGATTTCTTCGATGCTGTTGAACAGGCCGCTGTTGGTGCGGTATTCGATGATGCTTGCGGCGGTGCTGGGGCCAATGCCCGGCAATGTTTCCAGTTCGGCGGCGCTGGCCTGGTTGATGTTGACCAGACCGCCCGCGCCTGTATCGGAAATGGTCACGGCCGTTCCCCGCTGTCCACCCGGCGCACTGATGACGGCCGTTGGCATGGCCGCCACTTCGTTCACCGTCGGCACATACACCTGCGCCCCATGAAACAACGGCTGCGCCAGATTGACAACGGCCGTGTTCGCGTCCGGCGCAAACCCCCCGGCGGCGGCAATCGCCTGCTCGATGGCGCTGTCGGGTGGCAAAGTATATACGGCCGTATGCGCCACCGCCCCATTCACATACACCTGAATCGGCCCTGGCGTGGCTGTTGGCGCTGGCGTATTTGTCGGCGCGGGCGGCACAATCACAATTGGCGCCGGCTGCGTGCGCCGCAGCAGCGCCATCCCCCCAAACGCCATAATCATCCCCAACACAAATCCCAATACAAAAACCCCCACATTACTCTGGCTAACCTTCACGACCAAATACCCTCCTTTGAAAATGGGAGCGCGGACGTCCCGTCCGCCCTGGCAGGCGAGACGCCTGCGCTCCCAGGGTTTTCGTTCATGGTGGTGGGTGCAGCCCACCCATGAAGCCTCCTCTGAGAATAATCCACAGATTACACAGATTTCACAGATAAAAACCTGTGACTATCTGTGTAATCTGCGTTCCCTGTTCCTCGTCACCCCTTCACGACGGCCACCGGCACAATACGGGCCACCTTGCGGGCGATGCCGGCCCCATGTACCACCTCGATCACTTTATCCACGTCTTTGTAAGCCGATGGCGCTTCTTCCGCCAGACCCGGCAGGCTGCCGGCGCGGATGTGGATGCCTTCAGCCTCCAGTTCCTGGCGCAGTTCGTCGCCGCGAATGGTGCGTTTGGCCTGGCTGCGGCTCATGGTGCGCCCCGCGCCGTGGCAGGTGGAGCCAAAGCTCTGGGTCATAGATTGCTCCGTGCCCACCAGCACCCAACTGGCTGTGCCCATGGAGCCGGGAACCAACACCGGCTGGCCGATGTCGCGGTAGGCGTCGGGCAGCACCGGCGAACCGGGGCCGAAGGCGCGGGTGGCCCCTTTGCGGTGGACACACAGGGTCAGTTGACGGCCGTCTACCTGATGCACCTCAATTTTTGCCATGTTGTGGGCGATGTCGTACACCTGGAACAGTGTCGAACGCAATCCCGTCCCGGCCAATACCTGCTCAAAGCTCTGCCGAATGAGGTGCGTCAGGACCTGGCGGTTGACGAAGGCGTAATTGGCCGCGGCGTGCATCGCCGCCTGGTAATCTTGACCTTCCGGGCTGCTGAGCGGCGCGCAAACCAATTCCCGATCCGGCAGTTTGATGCCGTAGCGCTGCACTGACTGTTGGAACCGTTTCACATAATCGGTGCAAATCTGATGGCCGAAGCCGCGTGAACCGCAGTGGATTTGCACCACAATCTGGCCGGGGAAGAGGCCCATGCGCTGCGCCGCCTCGTCATGAAAAATCTCGTCTACCACGTCTACTTCGATGAAATGGTTACCCGCACCCAACGTGCCGATCTGGTCCAGGCCGCGTGTTTTAGCCCGTTCGCTCACTTTGCTGGCATCGGCGTGGGGCAGACGGCCGTTTTCCTCCGTGCGTTCCAGGTCCATTGGGGTGGCGTAGCCATTTTTCAGCGCCCAATCCGCGCCCTGCACCATCAATCGGTCCAGGTCCTGGCGCTTCAGGCGCAAGCTGCCGCCCTGGCCCACGCCGCTGGGGCAGTTGGCTTGCAGCGCCGAAGCCAGCCGGTCCAGGTGGCTGTCCAGGTCATCTTTGTGCAGGTGGGTCGCCAGCAGGCGCACGCCGCAGTTAATGTCGTAGCCAACACCGCCAGGTGAGATGACGCCGTCGGGCAGTTGGGTGGCGATGACCCCGCCGATGGGGAAGCCATACCCCTGGTGGATGTCGGGCATCGCCAGGGCGTATTTGACGATGCCGGGCAGGGTGGCCGTGTTCACCAGTTGGTCCAGGCTTTTGTCTTCCAGGGCGGCCGTCAGCAGGTCGCCATCGGCGTAAAAGCGCGCCGGGACGCGCATATCGGCGCGGTAGGTGGCCGGTATTTCGTGAATGTAAGGGGTGATTTGTCGGAAATCGCTGCGTTTCATGGCTGCCTCCAGCTACACATCGAATACAATCGTCACTTCCAGCCCTTGTTCGGTGGGGGTGATGGCTAAATTGTGGTAGGTGACGGCTTTGATATGTTTGACAAGTTCGGGCACAGGGCCGCCGCGCAGGGTGGCGGTTAGATGGGTGGGGGAAACGGCCGTTAACGCCAACTGCGCAAACACCACCTGCTCCATCTCCGCCCAATAAGCCAACTCGCCCAACCAGTCTACCAGCAGGCCCTCCGCGTCATCGGCGTCCAGACTGAGATGGCGGGTGATGGTGGGGGAAACGGCCGTTTCCCCACCAACCATCAAATAATTCATGGCCACAGCCGCCTGGCGCAGCAGATCGGCCAGGTCATCTGCCCATACCCGAATAGACCAATCGGCCGTGTGGTCCACAATTTCAAAGCCTGCCATGCTTCCTCAGGTTTGCGTTATTGCTTGGTTCAGATTGTTGTCTTCCCCGGTAGATTCGCGCCTTTTGTTGTCGGCAACTCGTTTGTTTGCAGTTCTATTCAGGCACAATTCTATTGTAGCATAGAAGTTTAGTAACTTTACAGCCTCTCTGGGATTGCCCCACGAGACACGGAGGCTTGTCAGGTTCAATCTCCGTGCCCTCCGTGCCTCTGTGGTAAATAGTTGCAAAGCCTAATCCGTAGCATCTCGGCGCGGCTGGCGGTATGATTAGGTATCTGAGCGCTGGCTCAGGTAACTTGAAACAAGGAGCAACCGATGAACGACCAACCACAAACCCAACCGCCGGCCAAGCGGATAAGTATAGACATCCCCAAAGAGCTGCAGGCAGTCTATGCCAACGTCGCTTTTATCAGCCATACGCCGGCCGAAGTGGTGTTAGATTTCGCCCAGGTGCTGCCGCGCATGCCGCGTGGTTCGGTGCAGGCGCGGGTCATCATGTCGCCGATGCACGCCAAAATGCTGCAACTGGCCCTGGCGCAAAACATCGCCAACTACGAACGGCAGTTTGGCGAAATTCGCCTGCCGCAGCAAATGAATCTGGCCGACCAATTCTTCCGTTTTCCCCAGCAAGACAGCGATGACGACAACAAAGACAGCAAAAGCGACCCTGAATAGGAGAAACAGCGCATGGATCAGTTAGATCAACTGGCCGAAGAAATCCGGCAGGAATTTGAACGAGTCAACGCGGCGCGCGACCAGGCGTACCAACGGTCACGCGAGTTGATCAGCCTGTGCGCCCGCTCCATTCGCGCCATGCACCGCAGCGAATGGGAGACAACCGACACGCTGCTGCTGGAGCTAAACCAGGCCAAAACAACCTTTGTCGCCGACGTGGCCGATTATCCCGATCTTTATTTTGCCGGCTATACCCAGGACGCCATTAAGGAGTATGTGGAAGCGCACCTGACGTATGCCATTATGCGGGCACGGCCGTTACCCACCCCCACCGACCTCGGCGCAGAATCCAATACCTGGCTCAATGGCCTGGCTGAAGCAGCCACCGAACTGCGCCGCCGCATTCTGGACATTATCCGCCACGGCCACAGCGACGAAGCGGAGCGGCTGCTGGATGTGATGGACGCCATTTACAGCATCCTGGTTACGTTTGACTTTAACGATTCGATCACCGGCGGACTGCGCCGCCGCACAGACACGGTGCGCGCCGTGCTGGAACGCACCCGCGGCGATGTGACCACCAGCCTGCGCCAGGCCAAGCTGGAAGCCGCGCTGGAAGCGCTGGAAGCAAAATTTAACAATTAACAAGAAACAGTGAACGCATCCTTCATCCTTCATCCTTCCCAACTAACATCCCCAGGCCCAGCCCGGCAAGCAGGCCGACGAACGCCCAGAGCGGGGTGCGCTGCCAGACCCAGGCAATTTCAGTGGGCGTGAATTCGGGGCCGTGGGCGTGGAGGCCGGTTTTGACGGCCATAAAAAACAGCGTCAGCAGCCCGCAGCCCAGACCGAACAGCAGACCCAGCACGGCCGTTCCTGCCAACCAGCGCCACAACGCCAACGGCCGTTTAGCCACAACCCGCCGCGCCAGATAAGCCCCAGAAACGGCCGTGCCGCCCACGCCCATGATCAACGTATTGATCAGCCCCCCTTCCAGGCTGATCCACACCAGGGCATAGAGGGCGTAAACGGCCGTTATCGCCGTCACCCATCGCCCGCCTGACAGAAAAGCCAACACCAACCCCCTTTGTGAAAAAAGAATGAGGCCAACCCGGTATACCTGGACTTTTGTCCGCTTTGGGCCATAATGATAAGGGCTGCAAAAACCCTGTGGGTCTAAAAGAGTAGGAGAACAAACCATGTCCGATGATCCCATCAAAGAAACGCTAAACCGCTTGCCATATGGCTTTTACGCCATTACATCACGCAGTGGCGCAGACGTTAACGCCATGGTCGCCAACTGGGTGACACAGGCATCCTTCACGCCGCGCCTCATGGTCGTCGGCCTGCAGAAGAAAGCCTATACTCACAGCGTCATTCGCGAAGGTGGCGTGTTTGCCATCAACATCTTCAACCAGGAAGACCAGGACGCCATGATGCCCTTCACCAAAGGGCGGGCCAAAAATCCGGCCAAAATGGACCAGGCCAACTACACACCTGCGCCGCAAACCGGCTGCCCCATCCTGGCCGACGCTGCTGCCTATGTAGAATGCAAGGTCGTACAAATAGTAGATGTCGGCGGCGACCACGACATCCTGATCGGCGAAGTGGTCGGCGGCGCTGTCCTTAAAGAGGGCGACGTAGACGACACCCTGACCCTGCCCCAACTTGGCTGGAACTATTCTGGATGAGAAAGTGGTCAGTGTACAGAGTTCAGTGTTCAGTGTTCAGTAGCCTGACTACTGAACACTGATTACTGAACACTGACTACTGATCCTACGGCGTCGGCGTAACCAAGATATACCCCTTCGGCACTTCCTGCACGTAAGGCGCGGGCGGTGGCGGTGGGGTGGTGTCTGTAAACGTGACGTTGGTGAAGCCGAGGCTTCCCAGGAAGTTTCGCATATAGCTTTCGGCGTTGGTCTGGGCCAGTTCCAGAATGCCACTGTCCTGAGCCGCTTCGCGGATTTTGGCTTCGGCCAATTGGCGCACCTCGGTTTCCAGGGTGGCGTCTGTCCCGGCCAGCAAGCCGGTGCTGCGATTGGCAACATAAGATTTGCCGGTGTCCAGCGCCGGTAAGTCGTCGAATGTCTTGACGGCTGGCAGGTGAACCATCACCGTATCCGGTCCATACACCTGAATGTCTTCCACCGACATTTCGGCAAAATCAACCCCGGCAATGACCTTACCATGCGCCACAAAAACCAACGACTCGCCCAACAATCCCCACAATGCTTCCTGATTGCGTTCGGCCGTGACCACTTTTTCCATCTCAATGGAAGCCGTTTCCAGCCGCGACAAATTGTTGATTTGGGTGACGATGGTCGTTGGGCTGGGGATGTAAACCGGCGTCGCCGGAACAATCAGGCTCCGTACCAGGTCGCTGATCGGCTGAACGACCCCCTGGTCTACCTTGTTGGCCCCGGCAATGACGGCATACGCAGCCACAGACCCCAATACCAGGAAGACAATCAACGTGACAAACACCAGGCTGCGCAAAAATACGCCGATGCTGCTGCCTTCTCTTACTTTCTGTTGTTCACTCATATAAGATAATCCCTATCATGCAGATACTTTCTATTAGGCTATAGACAAACCTGTGTTGAGTAGTAGTATAAGCTCTTTTGCCCTTGTTGAACCTTATCTTTACCTCAAGACAACCTTATCATCTGGTGTGCTGGGCGGCAAACAGGGGCCGCAGCTGACACACTACATCAATTTAAACACAGTTGCGTCGAGGAAGATATAGAACATCAATGGGATTCATGCCGGTCTTATATTCCTGGATTGTACCTGACCTGGATAAGCCAGAACCAAAAAGGGGTATCAAAGATTTCACAGATTACTGTAATGGTCACGATTTGGTTGGAAGCGCTGTCATTCTGACGAGTCTTCGAGGAAGAATCCCCTTGCTGCCGACAAATAGGGATTCTTCGCTCCGAAGACTCCGCTCAGAATGACATTGACCAAATCGTGATCATTACAGATTTCACAGATTACGCAGATTGAAGATAAAAATCTGCGACATCTGCGCAATCTTTGACAAATATTCTTGCTCACTGTGCAAGAAGTTGGCTCGTAAGGTACTAACCTGGACAAGCCAGAACCAAAAAGGGTTATCACAGATTACACAGATTTCACAGATTGAGGATAAAAATTTGTGTAATCTGTGAAAGCTGTGGACTAAATTCTTGCACGTGCCCTCTGTGCATCCGGGGTGCATAGTTACCCTTGATTTGCACCCTGGGCTATCTGGTGGACAATTGGGACCATGATTGTGGCTACCTGTGTCATTACTTTGAACCTGAGCGGTGTTTCTTCTTTAAAGGAAAAGCGGCAGATTGTAAAATCTGTTTTGGCGCGTCTGCCACAGCACTTTAACGTGGCGGTGGCGGAGGTGGCGCACCAGGATGTGTGGCAAACGGCCGTTATCGCCCTGGCCACCGTCGGCAATGATACCGGTTATCTACATGGTCTGCTGGAAAAAGCTGTCGCCTGGTTGGAAAACAGCCGCCCAGACCTGCCCATTGACGCTTACCGCATTGAGTTTCTCTAATGGAACCAACGGTGGCGCAAAAGCGTAATACCTCTATGTTTATCCACAAACGGCTTCTACTCATACTCATCCTGCTGCCTATGCTCTGGTGGGGCACGGCCGTCTCCCAGGCGCAGCAACCGCCAGACAACGGCCTCACCCTGGCGGCCAGCGCCGGTTATGATGGCGTGTACAAGTCTGATTTTTGGGTTCCGGTAGTCATTACCGCCGCCAATACCGGCCCGGCCGTTGAAGGCGAACTGCGCATCGCCGTTGGCAGCGATACCAACGGCGACCGTGTCGTCTATGCCGCCCCCATCAGCCTGCCCACCCAATCGAACAAGCGGGTGACGATGTACGTTTCCCTGCCCCGCTTCACCAGCGAAATTCAAGTAGTCTTGCAAGACGCCAACGGCCGTTTTCTACTCAGCGCCACCAGTAACAAACTCAACCAACTGGCTGTGGATGGCATCCTTTACGGCGTTGTCACCCCGACGCCGGGCGACCTCGATTTCCTGCAAAGCGTCACCGCCAGCCGCCCGGAAGCGGCCGTCGCCTACCTTTCCCTGGATGATCTGCCCGACCTGTCTCCGGCCTGGAACGCTCTGGATGTCCTTGTCTTGCACGATGTAGATAGCAGTCAGTTGACCCCGGCGCAGCAGACGGCGCTGACCGCCTGGGTGGAAACGGGTGGGCAGCTGCTTGTCGCCGGCGGGCCAGGCTGGCAGAAAACGGCCGTCCCCCTGGCCGATTTCCTCCCCGTCAGCCTCACCGGCAGCGAATCGGTGGCCGATTTGCCGGCGCTCAGCGCCGCCGCCGGCCATCCCTTCCGCGACCCTGGCCCCTATTTTGTCACCAGCAGCAGCCTGCGCCGCGGCGAGATGCTCTGGCGGCAAGACGCTTTGCCGCTGTTGGCGCGCCAGCCCCAAGGGCTTGGAGCCATCTACTTCCTGGCGCTGGACCCCAGCCTGGCCCCCCTGTTAGATTGGAACGGCAGCCCGGTACTTTGGGCCGAGGTAGCCAACCGGCTGCCGCCGTTCTCCCCCTGGTCGGTGGGAATTCGTAACAACTATGCGGCAAATACGGCCGTTGGCAGCCTCCCCTCCCTGGCCTTACCTTCGGTGTTGCAGCTGGCTTTCTACCTGCTTGTTTACGTGGTGGTCGTTGGGCCGGTCAACTACATCGTTCTCAAGCGGCGCAACCGGCGCGAACTCGCCTGGCTCACCATTCCAGCCCTCGTCCTCCTATTTAGCTTTGTCGCTTATCTCACCGGTTTCCAGATCAAAGGCAATACCACCATCATCAACGAAATGTCCGTCGCCTACGGCTCGGCCGACAGCCCGGCGATGCGTGTTCATTCCGTTTTGGGTCTATATTCGCCACGGCGCGGCAGCTATGATGTGGTCTTGCCGGCCGGCGCCATGGCCCGGCCGCTGCTTACCGGCTTTGGCGAAGCGACCAACGTGGGGGCCATCGTCCGTGGCAGCGAGGTGATTTTGCGTGATGTGCGGGTGGACGTCAGCGACGTGGAAAGTTTCGCCGCCGACAGCATTCAGCCGGCCCTGCCCATCACGGCCGACGCCGCGCTGCAAATTGCCGACGGCCGTGTGGAATTGGCCGCCACCATCCGCAACCACAGCCAGATGACGCTGCAAAATGTGACGCTGCTGATGGGCGGTACGGCCGTTGCCCTGGGCGACCTGGCGCCAGGCGCAGAAGTGAACCGCTTGGAAGTGTTGGGTGTGGCCTCCACAGTCACCGGGCTGCCGGCTTTCAGCTTTGGCCCCAGTTTCGGTTCGCCGCTGCTGATGAACGCCGAAATCATTTTAGGAACCAGCGATTACTACAATGACCGGCAGGCGTTCCCGCGCTGGCAGTTGTTGCAAGCGATGGAACAAGAAAACTCAGGCGTCACTACCCAGGTTGCGCCGACGGTCACATTGGTGGCCTGGACCGATGGGGCTTATCTGGATGCAGCCCTGGCGGTGGGGGAGAACGGCCGTACCGCTACCACCCTTTACCTCATCGAGATCCCTCTGGCCGAACAATTTTCTGGCGGCCAGGTCACCGTCCCTTCCACACTGCTAAACTGGGAGATTGTCGCCGATAACGGTCTGTATGCGCGCAGCATCCAAAACGTCTACCTGCCGCCGGGCGTCTGGATGGAGGTGGTCTACCGCCCCTGGCCGGAATTGGCGAATCTGGCGGTGACGGCGCTGAGCGTGCAGTTAGAGCCGAGCGCCTCTGGCAGCAGCCCGACGCCGGGCATCCAATTGTGGGACTGGTCGGCCGGCTCCTGGACAACCATCACCGACGCCGCCTGGGGCACAACGGCCGTGCCCAACGCCCAACGCTTCATCGGCGACAATAACGCCGTCCAACTCCGCCTGGAGAACAAAAGCGTGGGCGGCCTGGACCTGGGTGCTGTGTATCCGGTGTTGGTGGGGGAGTTACGGCCGTAATCAATCAAGACCAGGCAAATCAAACTATGTCAACAATCATCGAAATCCAGGGTTTAACCAGACAATACGGCGAACTGACGGCGCTAAACGACCTGAACTTAAAGCTGGAAGAAGGCGACGTGTTCGGCTTTATCGGTCCCAACGGCGCGGGCAAAACCACCACCATGCGCATCCTCACCACGCTGCTTAAGCCCACCAGCGGCAAAGCATGGATCGCCGGGCACTCTGTCACCGACGACCCGCGCAGCGTGCGCCGCGTGATTGGCTACATGCCCGACTTTTTTGGCGTCTACGACGATATGAAGGTGTGGGAATACCTGGATTTTTTTGGCGCTTGTTACGACATTCCTCCGGCCACCCGCGCCGGGATGATTGACGATTTGCTCGCCCTGGTGGACCTGGGTCACAAAAAAGAAGCCTATGTGGAAAGCCTGAGCCGGGGCATGAAGCAGCGCCTTTGCCTGGCCCGCACCCTGGCCCACGATCCGCAAATCCTCATCCTGGACGAACCGGCCAGCGGCCTGGACCCGCGCGCCCGCATTGAGATGCGCGAACTGCTGCGCGAGCTGAAAAACATGGGCAAAACCATCTTCTTCTCCTCGCACATTTTGTCGGAAGTGGCCGATATTTGCACCAGCATTGGCATTATCGAGGCCGGGCGGCTGATCGCCCACGGCGACATGGCCGAGATGAAACGGCAGCTTCGCGCCCACCGTCTCGTCCAGATGCGGGTGATGGGCGAGACGGGACCGCTGCAAGCCTTGCTGCTGGGCCGCGCCGACATCCACAACATCACCACCCACAACGAGGCGGATCTGCCACCGGACACCATCCGCGTAGATTTTGCCGGCGACGATGCGGCTCTAAGCCGCTTGCTGACCGACGTGATAGCGCGGGGCATTCCTTTGTTGGGCTTCCACGAAGAAACAGGTGATCTGGAAGATGTTTTCCTGCATGTGACGCAGGGGATTATCAATTGAAGTGGTGGCGGCAGTGGCAGGCGCTGCGGAGCAATCCTGTGTATTTGCGGGAGCGGGGCGGTTGGGGCAATCCCAATCCCTTTTACGCCCAACTGACCCGCTATTCGCCGTTTATGATCATTGGCGCCATACTATTTGGTTTTTGCGCCGGGGCTTTGAACCCCGCGCTGCTTTCTGGGGACGATGGCTTGTTGGCGGCGGCCTGCTTTTTGTGTTTGCCCGGTTTTTTGTTAACGGCCGTTTCCCTCTACGGTCAATTTATGGCCCCGGCGCTGACAGCCCCCACCATCAGCCAGGAGCGGGCGCAGGGAACCTGGGACATTTTGCGCCTGACGCCGATGCCGATGTCGGTGATTTTGTGGGCCAAACTGTCCGGCGCGTTGTCGCGGCTGCGCATCTGGCCCGCCTTGTTTGCCCTCAGCTTGCTGCAAGGGGGCATACTGGCGCTGTCTATCAGCCTGTTTGGCGGCTCGCAGGCAGCCTGGGGCTGGCTGTTGGGCCTGGCGACGACGCTGCGGCCGTGGCTGGAAGTGATCTTGGCGGCGGTGATAGGGCTGTATATGTCTACTGTCGTTGAGTCGGCGATGATGGCGTTGGTGGCGGCGTATACGGCCGTTGTGCTGCTGAAACTGTTTAACAACAGCGCCCTCTGGCTGGCAATTTTGTTTTATACAGAAGCGGGCGAAACGGCCGTCATGCTCTTGCCCACCGTTGGGCCGTTGGTGGTGAATGGGCTGCTGGTAACGGCCGTAGCCATCGGGCTGACCCAACAAGCGAAAAAACTAAATTATGCGTAGCGAGCAGTGAGTGGCGGCGCGGGTATCACCCGCCAGCCGCCCCGCCGCCAACTACCGGCAACAACCTATGAGCGAACCAACGCAACAACCTAAAAATTGGCGGCAATCTGTGTGGCGAAATCCGGTGACGATGAAGGAGCTGCGCAGCCGGATGCGTGGCCGGCGCGGCTTTGTCGTGCTGACGGCCTATCTGTTGGCGATGAGCGCCTTCATCACCCTCATCTATGCCGCCTATGCTTCGGCCGCCAACGGACCCTATGGCCCCGATTCCCGACAGGCGGGCAAGGCGGTTTTTGCCGGGGTACTAACCGTCCAGGTCTTTTTGGTCATTTTTGTCGGGCCATCGTTCACTGTGGGGGCCATCAGCGGCGAAAAAGAGCGGCAGACCTATGATCTGCTGCGCACGACGCTGCTTTCGGCCAATACGCTGGTATTGGGCAAACTCATTTCAGCCCTCAGCTATGTTTTTTTGCTCATCATCGCCTCCATCCCGCTGCAAAGCATTGCCTTTTTGTTGGGCGGCGTGGCGCTGGTGGAACTTGTTGTATCGCAGGTTATCATTCTGATGGCGGCCATCACCTTTGCCTTGTGGGGGCTGTATTGCTCCAGCGCCCTGCGCAGCACCCAGGCGGCCAGCGTGGCCACCTTTGCCGGGGCGCTGTTTATGATTGCCGGTATTCCCTTTCTGGTCTTCTTGTTCACCTTGTTTGCCAGCCCCATTATGAGCGGCATGTCTCTGAGTTGGGCGGGCGAAGTGGCCTTGTTGTATCTGGGACTGCTGTTGGCGGCGACGAATTTACCGGCAACGCTGCTGGTGAGCGAGGTGATGCTGTTGGAAGAAGATGCCATTTTCTTTTTCCAGACGACGGTGTCGGGCAGCCCTAAACTGTGGTTCCCGTCCCCCTGGCCTATCTTTTTGCTGCTTTACAGCTTGCTGGCTGTGCTTTTATACTGGTTAAGTGTGCGCCGTGTGCGGCAAATTGCGGATAAGTGATGAACGCTTCTTTTCAAGACCTGGTAACACAACTGCGCCGTTGGCACGGCCGTCGGCGGCTACGTGATGGGCTGTTGTGGCTGCCACAAGGGCTGCTGGTCGGGCTGCTGCTGGCGTTGTTGCTGGCGGTGGTGGCCCGGTTACGGCCGCTGCTGGACAACCAACAACTGGCTTATGCGGCCGCCGGGTTGGGGTTGGCCGGTTTGCTGGTTGGCCTGTTGATCGTGTTTGGCCGCCGGGTTTCTTTGCCGCAGCAGGCGCGGTTTGCCGACCGGCAGTTTGGGTTGAAGGAGCGGGCGGTAACGGCCGTCGAAATCCATCACGGCGCGTTAACCGTCCCGCCGGACATCGCCCGCCAGCAGTTGGAAGACACGGTAACGGCCGTTGCCCGCGTAGACGCCGCCCGCCAGCTGCCGCTGCAAATCAACCGGCGCGATTGGTTCTTTCTGCTCATTTACGCCACACTGCTCCTTTTGTTTATCCTGCTGCCCAATCCCCAGGAAACCCCGCTCAAAAAGGGGCGGGCCATCCAGCAAAGCATCGCCGACCAGATTACCGCGCTGGAAGCGCTGCAAGCCGACATCCGGCAAAACGAAGCCCTCAGCGACGAACAGCAGGCTGAACTGCTCCAACCCATCGAAAACGCCCTGGAAGCCCTGAACGCCGGCAATGCCTCCCAGGAACAGACCATCGCCACCCTCTCTGAAGCCGAAGCCGATCTGCGCCAACTGGCCGCCGACAACGACACCAGCGCCCTGCGCCAGCGCTTGCAAGAAGCGGGCCAGCCCCTGGCCGAAAACAGCACCGGGCAGCAGTTGGGCCAAAGCCTGCAAGCGGGCGATTTATTCAGCGCCGCCGCCGCCGCCGCTCAACTGGCCGACAGCCTGCCCGCCCTCAGCCAGGCGGAGCAGCAGGCGCTGGCCGCCGACCTGGCGCAAACGGCCGCTGCCCTGCAAGGCATAGACGACCAACTGGCGCAGCAGTTGGCCGAAGCTGCCCAATCTTTGCAAAATGGCGACACTGCCGCGGCCCAGGATGCGCTGCGCCAGGCGGCCGGAACGCTGCAACAGCGAGCGCAAGAAAACGCCGCCGCGCAGCAGGCCCAGGCCGCCGCCGGGCAGTTGGCCCAGGGGCGGCAAGAAGTGGCCCAGGCCGGGCAAACCGGTCAGGGGCAGGGGCAGCCAACGGCCGAAGGCGGCCAGACCGGTCAGACCGGGCAGAACCAGGGAACTGGACAAGGACAAGGCCAGGGCCAGGGCCAGGGACAAGGCCAGGGTGATGGTCAGGGTGATGGTCAGGGCCTGGGCGCGAGCAGCGAGCAGGGAACCGGCAGCGGTGGCCCTGGGCCGGGCGGCGGCCATGCCGAAAATATCTTTGTGCCGGAATTTCGCGGCCTCAGCGACCAGCCGGGCATTGATGTAGAACTACTGGCCGCCTGCCGGGCCAACCCGGCCAACTGCGGCGCGCTGCTCAGCGAAAGCGCCACCGAATTTCGCGCCCAGGGCAGTTCTGTGCCTTATTCCCAGGTCTTTGGCGATTATCGCAACGCCGCTTCGGAAGCCCTGGCCGGTGACTACATCCCCTTGGGCATGAAGGGCTACATCCGCGACTATTTTTCTTCGTTGGAGCCGTAGCCGGCGGGCTGCGGCGCAGCTTTGGCTGAGGGGGAGGTAAACAGGACGGCCGTTTCATTGCTTAATTCTCCTCCTTACCATACAATAGTTTCCAATCGCCCGATCACAGTGTTGGTCGGGCATTTTTGCGTCAATTTTCAATACACACGGCCGTCAAAATAAATCGGTTCAACTGGGAAACCGGGTTTACCCGGCGTTGTTTCATTGCCCGGACGTTCATGTCTGGCAGCCGACGGCCGTATGATAAGGTAAGAGTCATGTTACAACCCAAAAACGACATTCGTAATATCGCCATCATCGCCCACGTAGACCACGGCAAAACCACGCTGGTGGATGGCATGTTGCGTCAGGCCAACGTCTTCCGCCAAAACCAACAAGTCACCGAGCGTATCCTCGACTCCAATGACCTGGAGCGCGAACGCGGCATCACCATCCTGGCAAAAAACACCGGCATCGTCTACAACGGCATGACCATCAACCTGGTAGACACCCCCGGCCACGCCGACTTTGGCGGCGAGGTGGAGCGGGTGGTGAATATGGTAGATGGCGTGCTGCTGTTGGTGGACGCGGTAGAAGGCCCCATGCCCCAGACCCGCTTCGTCTTGCGCCAGGCATTGCAGCGCGGCCTCCAGGTTATCCTGGTGGTCAACAAAATAGACCGGCCCATGTCGCGGCCCGAATATGCCGTCAACGCCACCTTCGATTTGTTCATAGACCTGGAAGCCAGTGAAGACCAGGCCGACTTCCCCGTTGTTTACACCAAAGCGTTGGAAGGGCGGGCCGGCTATTCCCCTACCGACATGGCCGATGACCTGTCGCCTTTGTTCCAGACCATTATTGACCGCCTGCCGCCCCCCATGGTAGATGAAGACGGGCCAACCCAACTGCTGGTGACGACGCTGGAATACAGCACCTACGTCGGCAAAATTGCCATCGGTCGGCTGACCAGTGGGACCATTCGCGCCGGCCAAACGGTGGCCCACATCACCGCCGAAGGGGAACTGCGCCAGGGCAAAGTGACCAATGTTTATCTGTTCCGCGACTTGCAGCGTGTGCCCCACGATGTGGTTCACGCCGGCCATATTGTGGCGGTGGCCGGCATCCCGGACGTGGGCATTGGCGATACGATTGCCGATTTTGACGACCCACGGCCGCTGCCCCCCATCACCGTGGAAGAACCCACAGTGCGCATGACCTTCCGCATCAACGACAGCCCCTTTGCCGGCCGCGAAGGGCGCTATGTCACCACCCGCCAGATCCGCGAACGCCTCGACCTGGAACTGGAGAGCAACGTCGCCCTGCGCGTGCAGGAAACCGACAAGTCCAATGAATTTGTTGTTTCCGGGCGCGGCGAGCTGCATCTGGCGATTTTCATCGAGACGATGCGCCGCGAAGGCTATGAATTTGCCGTCAGCCGGCCGGAAGTTATCTTTAAAGATGGCCCCGACGGCCTGCTGGAACCCATCGAACACATCTTCCTGGAAGTCCACAGCGACTATTACGGCGCGGTCAGCGAAATGTTGGGGCGGCGTAAAGGGCAGGTCATCGCCATTCGTTATGGCGACGATGGCACGGTTTACGCCGAATATCTGGTTCCCACACGCGGCACGCTGGGCTTCCGCCAGCCGTTTCTCACCGCCACACGAGGCACAGGCATCTTCCACACCCTCTTCCACGCCTACGAGGCGTATCGCGGCGACCTGAATACCCAGCCGTTGGGGTCGCTGGTGGCCCTGGAATCTGGCACAGTCACCGCCTACGCCCTGACCAATTTGCAGCAGCGCGGCGCCTTTTTCGTTATCCCGGGCGACGAGGTGTACGCCGGGCAAATTGTGGGTGAACACATCCGCGAGGATGAGCTGGTGATCAATGTCTGCAAGACCAAGCACCTCACCAATCACCGCGCCACGCCCACCGGCATCACCGAAGGGCTGACGCCGCCGCGCATCTTGTCGCTGGACGACGCCATCGAATACCTGGGCGACGATGACTTGCTGGAAGTGACGCCGCAGTCGCTGCGCCTGCGCAAGCGCGACCTGCGCCACGATATGCGCGCCCGCATGGTGAAGCGGGCCAAGATGGCCGTCTGAGCGGCGATGGGCCTGGACAACCGGGCTGTTGTCTGCCGGGGCGTGAACACCCCGGCAGAAGAGGGCGCCGGGTAAACCCGGCTTTTATAGACATTCAGATGATGATTTTGGGTAGGGCTGGGCCTTGTGCCCGCCCATTCGCCAGAGGGCGACCACGAGGGTCGCCCCTACCAGCCAAAATGTTTTTCTAATAATCTATAGCTCCGTTTACGGGGCGTTTTTTTGTCTGGCGGCTTGAACGCCGGGTGGGCAGGTGGGTAAAATGGGCCGCAGAACGGGCCGCAAAATGGCATATTCACCTTGACGCATTAGAACGTCTGTGCTAATATACTCATGCAAACATACGACCCGATTTGCTCCAAACATCCTCTTCCCCCCCAACACAGCCAACGCCGCGAGGCGCTGGCCCCCCTTCGGCTTCCCCTTTCTTCTCCTCACCCTCCCAACGCGAAAACGGCCGTTTTTCTGAAAAGAGAAACGGCCGTTTTTGCTTTCTCCATCACTCCCCATCCCCCACCACCAAACACGGCCGTCCCCGTAAATACTGCTGGCACTCCGCCGGCGTCAGCTCCCGCGTCGCCCGCGCCAGACCCAGATCAAACAGCGTCGTCAGGTCATCCATCGCCTGAATGATGGCGGTGCTGTCGGCGCTGGCTGTTGCCAGCCGGCCGCCGTCCGGGCTGTAGGCCACGCTTAGCACCGTGGAGGTGTGCCCCACCAGCGTGCGCACCGCCTGCCCCGCCTCCACCAGCCAGATTTTGGTCGCGCGGTCGGCGCTGGCAGTGGCGATGTGCCGCCCGTCGGGGCTAAACGACACACCCAACACCGGCCCGGCATGGCCGGAAAAGATACGCACCAGTTCACCCGTTTGCAGGTCCCACAGCCGCGCCGTGTTGTCGTCGCCGGCCGATGCCAGGAAACGGCCGTCGCCGCTAAAGGCCACATCATTCACCGCGCCCGTATGCCCGGCCAGCGTCAGCAGCAGATCCCCTTCAGCCGACCAGACCCGCGCCAACCCACCGCCGCCGGCCGTGGCGATGCGCGCCCCATCGGCGCTGAAGACAGCCCGATTCACCGCCTGCCCCTGGTTGTCGAAGCGCTGCTGCACGGTGGACCCGGCGTAATCAGCGCCCAGGTCCCACAGGCGGGCAAACCCATCATCGCTGGCCGTCAGCAGCAGACGGCCGTTTGAGCTAAACATCACACTGTTCACCGGGCCGCCATGCACCAACAGCGGCAGCCGCACCGCGCCGGTCGTCAGGTCCCACAGCCGGGCGTTAAAATCATCACTGGCGGACGCCAGCCAGGTATTGTCGCCGTTTAGAGCCACGTCGTTGACCACCTGGTTGTGGTCGCTAAAGGTGTGCCGGCTGGCGCCGGTGGCCGCGTCCCAAACGCGCGCCGTCCGGTCATTGCCGCCGGTGGCCGCCAGCGACCCATCCGGGCTAAAGCTGACGCGCCGCACCGCGCCGCTGTGGTCGGTTAGCAGCAGCAGTTCAAATTCCGGTTCGGCGTTCCAGATACGCGCCGCGCCATCCTGCCCGGCTGTGGCTATCTGCGTCCCATCGGGGCTGTAGGCGGCCGTCTGCAGGCTGCCCGCGCCGCCCGGCAGCGAATCAATCACCTGCCCGCTGTCTATGCGCCATAGTTTGGCTGTGCCATCGGCGCTGGCGGTGATCAGCGCCTGGCCGTCGGGGTGGTAGGCGATGGCGTTGACCGGGCTGGCGTGCCCGGCAAAGGTGTCCAGCCAGCGATTGGCCTCTATATCCCAAATGCGCGCCGTGCCGTTGCCGTTGGCCGTGCCCAACTGCCGTCCGTCTGGGCTAAAAGCGATGGCCTGGATGACCAGCGGCGCGTCCTGAAAAGTGGCCGGTTCGATGGCGCTGACCGACAACCCGTTGGCCGGGTTCCAAAAAATGATCCGGCCGTCGCGCCCGGAGGTAGCCAGCAAACGGCCGTCGCTGCTGTAAGCCACGTCGGTCAGGGCGTCGTTGTGGCCGAAGGAAAGGTAGCGGAAGCTGTAACTGGCGGTGTCCCAAATGCGCAGGGTGGCGTCGTCGTTGGCCGCCGCCAGTTGGGCGCCGTCCGGGCTGAAGGCGATGGCCCGAATCGCCCCATTGTCGCCGCTGCGGCTGAGGACACGCGCCCCGGTTGCCACATTCCAGACGACGATACGGCCGTCTTCCCCCGCCGATACCAACCGCGAACCGTCCGGGCTAAAGGCCACATCGTTCACCGCCCGCTGGTGGTCTTGCAGCGTGAAAAGAGGCTGACCGCTGGCCGCGTCCCACAGCCGGGCGCTGGTATCGCTGCTGCCGGTGACCACGAAACGGCCGTCTGGGCTAAAAGCAACGGCCGTGATCGGCCCGTCATGCCCGGTCAGGGTCATCTGCAGCTGCGACGCTTGCAGGGCGCGGTACAGCGCGTCCTCCGCCTCGGCCGAAGCTGTCTGGTCCTGAGCAAAAGTAATGTTGACCGCTTCCAGGGCCAGCGCCAGCGCCAGCCGCGGCCGGTTCGCCAGGTTGTCCACACTGGCGCGGGCCAATTCCCGCGATGTCGCCAGGCGGAATTGATGCTCCGCTTCCTGGGCGTTGGCCTGCGCTTCCGCTTCACGGGTGGCCGCCAGGGCGGCGCTGTCCAGAGCAATGGCTTCACTGGTGGCCGCGGCGTTGGCGCTGTTCACCGCCAGGCTCTCGCTGGTGGCCGCGGCATTGGCGCTGATGATGGCCTCGCCTTCGCGGGTGGCGGCCAGGGCGGCATTGGCTATCGCCTGTGCCTCGTTGGCCACGGCCACGGCTTCGCTGGTGGCCGCCAGGGCGGCGTTTTGGGCGGCGATGGCCGCGTTGGTCTGGGCGCGCTGCTCATTCAGCGCCGCCCAGCCGCCGGCCAGCATGGCAATGATGGCGACGACAGCCAGCAGCCCGGTGATGCGCTGCAAGCGCCGGGCATAAGCGCCGCTCTCGGCGGCGAAGGCTTCCTGGTCTTCGGCCCGTTTTTGCTGCTCTTCGGCGCGCAGGCGTTCTGCTTTGGCCAGGGCGCGGGCCTGTTCGATCTGTTGGATGTAGGCCGCCGCTTTTTCTTCTTGCGCTTTTTGTTCGGCGGCCAGGCTGGCGGCGACGAAGGCTTCTTCCAGGCTGTTTTTGTCGGTGTAGCCATCGGCTTCTTGCAGCAGCAGGCCGCGCCACAGGGCGCTGGGGTCCTGGTCGAGCTGCTGCCACTGTTCGGCTGCTTCGCCCAGGCGCAGGCGGCGGCGCTGACCGACTCGCTCTTCCTCCACCCAGCCAATCAGGCGCGGCCAACTGCGGATGAGGGTTTCGTGGGCCAGGTCTAGCTGGTCGTCGTCGCGGTTTTCGCCGGGCAGCAGGGTCATCAGCCGGGCGTTGATCAGGGCGTGCAATACCCGGTCAATTTGCTCTGGCGGCTGGTTGATCTGGCTGAGGGTGGCGCGGCGCACGCGCTGCCGGGTGACTTCCAGACCGGGACCGGGGCGCACGGCCGTTAGCAAAATGTGCCGTGCTGTTTCCCGTTCGTTTGCCGTGAGGTGGTTGTAAAAGGCGTCGGCTGTGTTGGCGATGGCCTGCCGTCCACTGCCCAACTGGTGGTAAGCGGCCCATGTCACGCAGTTGCCTTCGCGCATTTCCCATAATTGGCGCAGGGTAAATTGCAGCAGGGGCAAGGCCGCCGGTTCGCCCAAAACGTCGCGGATCAGCTCTGTCACCAGACCATCGGCGAACTGCAGGCCCACTTTGTCGGCCGGCTTTTTGATGGTTTCGTGCAGCTGCGCGGCGTTCATGGGGGTGACGCGCACCTGGGCCTGTTCATACGGCCGTTGGAAAGCGGTGATGCGCATGAGTTGGCTCTCAAAGTCGGCGCGCATGGTGATGATGAGGCTGTGGCGGGCGGCTGTGTCGGCGATGAGGTTGAGCAGGTTGTCTATGAAGATTTGGCGGATTTCTTCGCTGGCGCAGAGGGTAAAGATTTCTTCAAACTGGTCAATGATCAGGACGGCGGGACGGCCGTCTGGCGCGGCGGCGCGGTTGATGATATGCGCCAGTTGGTGCGGGTTTTTACGGAAAGCGTCGCCGGTTGCCTGTTCCCAGTCGGCGTGGCTGGCGAAGTCGGCGCGCAGGATGCGGGCCAGGCTTTGCAGTGGGTTGGCGCCGGGGACCAGACGTGGGTAATAGCGCCAGGTTTCGCTGCCGGGCAGCGCGCCGCCTTGCAGCCGGGGCAGCAGCCCGGCCAGCAGCGCCGATGATTTGCCGCTGCCAGAAGGGCCGATAACTGCCAGGAAACGGCCGTGTTCCAGCTTGGCTAACATTTGCCCAATGAGTTGGTCGCGGCCAAAAAAGTAGCCGCTGTGGCTGGACTGAAAGGCGTCCAGCCCTACGTAAGGGCACAGGCTGTCGTCCAGGTCCGGCGTCAGGTCGGGGTTATAGGCGGACAGAGCGGCGTCTGGCACAGGCTGATGGGCGCGGCGCAGTTCACCGCGCCAGAAGTCCAGCAGCGTTTGCGCTTCTTGGCGCTCATCGGGGCCGGCAAACAACACGCCGCTGGCCTGAATCTGGCCGATGAAATGGGCGACAGCCGGCCACAAATCGTCGCCATCGGGCAGGGCGTGCTGCCGGTGCAGCAGTTGGGTGTGGGCATCACGTAGTTCAACGAGGTTGGCGAATCGAATGAATTGGTTCATGGTTGTACGTCGCGGGCGCAGCGAAAGCCGACGCTCCAGTAGAGCAGTGAATTTTCATCAATGTTAACGACCGGCGGCAAACCAACCCGCCGCGCGGTCCGCAAATCACCGGCAGGGCTGGTCCAGCCGCCGCCACGAATCACTTTTTGGCCGCTGAGGTCCTGAAGAAAAGCGGAGCCATCAGCCGGGGCTGCCAGGTAGTTGGGGGTGTACCAGTCGGCCACCCATTCCCACATGCTGCCGCCCATGTTGTAGGCGCCAAACAGGCTGACGCCATCGGGATAAGCGTTGACGGGCTTCAGGGCCTGGAAATAGTCGGTAATGCGGGGGTTGATGCCAAACAGGGCCAACTGACGGGTTGGCTGTGTATCGCCCCAGGGGAAGAGACGGCCGTTGACGCTGCGGGCGGCGTATTCCCACTCGGCTTCGCTGGGCAGGCGGGCGTTGACCCATTGGCAGTAATCGTTGGCCCCATACCAGGAGACCCAGTTGATGGGGTAGCTGGCAAAACCGGCTTTGGGTTCGTAGAAGCTGACGTTGTTGAGCAGCATGGTGAAACTGGTCTCAAAACCGGTGGCTACGCAGTCGTGACGGCCGTCGCCACATTTGCCTTTATACCCACCGATGGCATTGAGGAAGCTGGCGTACTGCTGCACGCTGACCTCGTAGGCGTCCAGGTAAAAGTCCGGCACGCTCACTTTATGCAGCGGCAGCTCGTTGTCGCGCTTGTCGGGGTCGTTGGCCAGCCCACCCATCAAAAACGTGTTGCCGGTGATGTAAAGCATCAACATATTGTCGCGGTCACGAAACAGGGCGCCAAGCTGGGCGTTTTGCAAATAGAGGGTATCGAGTTCGCTCCGGCCGGGGGTGGCGGTGGGGCGTTGGGTATCGCCGCTGCGGGTGGCGGTGGCTTCGGCGGCGGCCGTCGCGGTGGCGATGGCCTCTGCCTGAGCGGTGGACGCGGCCCAAATCGCTTCGTTGGTGGCGCGGGCCTCTTCGGTCATGCGGATTTCGTTTTGTGCCTGGCTGGTGGCGATGGTGTCGGCCTGGGAGGTGGCGGTGCCGCTGGCAACGGTGCTGGTGGCGTTGGCGTAACCAGATTCGCGGGTTCCTTTTTGCGCCAGGGCGTCGGCGGTTAGCTGCGCGGCCAGAGACTCGAATTGGGCAGCGTTGGCCGTTGCCTGGGCCGCGCCGGCCGTCTGATTGGCCTGAAACAAGAACAATACGCCGATGATGGCGACAATGGCAAAGATGCCCAACATCAGGCTAAAACGGCGCTCGCGCTGCCGCTGCTTCTCTTTTTCCAGTTCAATGCGCTGTTTTTCTGCCTGGCTGGCTTCGATAAACGCCTGTTCCAGGGGGTTAAGATCGCTGAATTGCAGCGCTTCTTCCAGCGCCGGGCCGCGCAGCAGCAGGTCGCGGTTTTTGTTGTTGTTGGTCCAGGCGTCGGCCTGGGTGGTCAGGCGGTGGCGCTGGCGCAGGTGGATGCGCTCCTCGTCGAGCCAATCCACCAGGCGCGGCCAATTGCGCACCAGGGCTTCGTGGGCGACTTCCAACTGGTCGTCTTCCGCGCTGGTTCCGGCCGAAAGGTGGACAAGCTGCGCCTGGACCAGTTTATCCAGCACCCGGTCTATGCGGTCGTGGGCTTCGCCGGCCTGGTACAGGGCGCGGCGGCGGACGCGGTTGCGGGTGACTTCTAGCCCCTGGCCGACCTGTACCAGGCGCAGCATCAGGCGGCGGGTGGCGACCTGGTCTTCGGGGATCATGTTGTTGTAGAGGGCTTCGGCGGTGTTATCCAGGGCGGCCATCACCCCGCCGATGCGCCGGTAGGCTTCCCAGGTGATGCGGCGGCGCTCGCGGTTTTCCCACAGTTGCAGCAGGGCGAATTGCAGCAGGGGCAGGGCGGCCGGTTCGCCTAAAATTTCGCGGATGAGGGCGTCTACTAATCCTTCTTCAAATTTCAGGCCGATGGATTCGGCCGGTTTTTCGATGGCGCTGCGCAGCTCGCCGGCATTCATGGCGGTGACGCGAATCTGGCAGGCTGCAACGGCCGTTTGCAACACCGGGTATTTGCTTAGTTGGCCTTCGTAATCGGTGCGCATGGTCAGGATGACGGTGTGCCGCTGGCCGCTGCTCTGGGTCAGGCGCAGCAGGTTGTCCAGAAAAGCCTGGCGCTCTGCCTCGTCCTGGCACAGGGTGAATGTTTCCTCGAACTGGTCTATGACGAGGACGGCCGTTTGTTCCCCGGCCGCCTGGATGAGCTTTGTCAACTGCCCGGCATCCTGGCGCAGCTGCTCCACCGTGTCAATCAGCCAGTCGCCGGGGTCCAGGCCATCTGGTTTGAGCAGTAGGGCCAGATGGGCCAACGGCGTGGAGCCGGGCTTTAGCACCGGGTAAATGCGCCAGGGCGCGCCGCCATCGGGGCTGGCCTGGGCCAGACGGGGCAGCAGCCCGGCCAATACAATGGAAGATTTGCCGCTGCCCGATGGCCCCAGAACGGTGACCAGGCGGTGGTTTTGCAGGGCGTGGAGCATATCGGCCACCAGGTCTTCGCGGCCAAAAAAGCGCGGTCCATCGGCCGGTTGGAATGCGCCCAGGCCGACGTAGGGGCAGAGTTCGTCGGGCAGTTCCGGCTCGGTGGTGGGGTCAAATTCGGCCAGCAGGCTTTCGGCCGGCGGGTTGAGTCCGGCATGGTAGAGCTGATTTTCCCAGTAGTCTATCAGGGTTTGTACGGCCCAGCGGTCGCTGTCGTTGTCCAGATAGATGCCGCTGGTTTGGGCGCGCTGCATGAATTGGGTGACGGCCGTATAAAACGCCTCATCTTCCCCCTGGCGGCGGCGCTGCAACAACCCGCTGTGGGTGTCGCGCACCGACATGAGGGAGAGGAAGGGGGTGGTTTCCGCTGTTGTCTGGTCTGGATGGCTCATTTGACTGTCCTCAGCACTAAATCCAGCGATTCGCCGACCTTTTGCAGGTCGTGGCACAGGCTTAATAATTCGACATCCACCTGGCGGAAGCGACGGCCGATCTGGCTGCGAAAGCGGCGAAAGAGCCGCCGCGCCGTCACAATCACCGCTTCTTCAATGGCCTGACCGAGAGAGGCCATGACGGTTTGCAGGTCGCTGGCCCACGCTTCGGTTTTGTCGGCCAGCAGGCGGCCGGTCATGGGTTGCAGGTCTGGCCAGGCTTCGTGGAGTTCGCCCAGGCCGCTGTCCAGGGTGCTTTCGACGCGGCGCAGTTCGTCTTCTATGGCTTGCCAGGCGTCGTGTTCGGCGGCCAGGCGTTGAAGATGGGCGTCTATGCTGCCGAGTGCGCCGCTGTCTTGCCGAATCTGGCTGACCAGCTCTGAGCCTTCGAGATTGGAGGCGTCTATGTTGGCGCAGATGGTGGTAACGGCCGTTGCCAGGTTTTGCAGGCGCAGCGCTTTGGTGGTGATGATTAGTTGGGCGTTCAGCCGGGAGGGTTGGCGGTTAATAATGCGAAAGAGTAGGCGGCTGGCGCTGCTGAGTTGGTCGAGGTCGGCTTCTTCAACGGCCGTGCGCATTGTTTCCCGCACCTTCGCCAACTGCGTGGCCCACACTTGTGTGGGCCACACATCGGACTCCTCGGCAAAGGCGGCTTGCTGCGCCAGGGTCAGCAAATCGTCAATTTTGGCTTTTAAGTTCTGGCTCGTTGATCGCCACTCCGTCCCAGGCCAGGTCGTCGGCTGGCAGCCGTTTGCGATCATTTTCGATGAGGAAGTAGCGATTTTCCAATTCCTGAAACAAGTCATGGGCCAGTTTCAGGTCGTTCATCAGGTTAATCCGGCCGGAGGCGGCCTGGAAATCGCTCTGGAAGCGGATGATTGCCTCGCGGGTTTCGGGGTGGCGCAGCAGTTTTAGCAGCGCCGCGAAGCCCTGGCTGGCAAGCAGCGTATCGGCCGTGCCTTCGTCGGCCTGGGCAATGCGCGGCGCGACGAGGGAGGGCAGTGGTTCGGGGTTGTTTTGGTCTACCAGGATTTGGTCCCAGATGAGGGCCGGCCGCGCTTCGCGCACTGCCGTCAGCAGCACGCGCAGGCGTTGGCGGCGGTTGATGTGCAGGATGAGGGCGTCTATGCGCGCCGAGAGGCCGGTGTCTGGCCCGCCGAGGTCGTCGTGGTTGACGCCTAAATCGTGGCAGAGCAGGCGGAATTCGTTGGCGTCGAATAGGGAGGCGAGGGTTTGCCGCAGTTTGCGGTGACTCACCTGATGGGCTTCGGGGATGATGCCGTCGCTTTCAGGCGGGGATGCGTGTAGTTGGTTGAACTGCGTTGAGTCGCTCATAAGCCTGTGCCCATAACAAGATTATAGGCTCAGGCGGGGAAATTGTAAATTTAAGAGGGTAGGGAAAATGGCAAACGGCCGTTTGCCCTACTCCACAAATATCTCGACACGCTCGCCGTCTTCGTCGGTGATGTCTATGATTTTGCCCTGCTTGCCGCTGCGGATGGCCTGCATGATCTGGTCGTATTCTTTGCCTTCCATGTCTGGGGCAAAGCGCGCCCCCATTTTGATGCCCACGTTTACCAGGCCCATGGGCAGGTTGACGTTGACTTTGTTGCGGCCGGTTTGCATGTCGGTGACGCGGACGCGGAACCAGCGGGCGGCGCTGGCCCCACGCAGGGGTTCTGCTTTGGGGTTTTGGCTGTCCCGGTCCAGGGCGCGCAGCAGTTCAGCGCCTTCGGCGGCGGTGATTTTGCCTTCTTCTATCATTTTGAGGATTTGAATCCGTTCTTCTGTGGTGGCCATGGTTATGACTCCTTGTGTGTATGGGTAACGGCCGTTTAGCGTAAACCCAGGCGCATGTGGATGAGGGTGCGCTGTGGTTTGAAGTTGGCCTGACGCAGCAGTTCACCAGTGAGCGTGTCGTTGGCCGGATGGTCTATGCGCACGTTGCGGCGGGGCAGGTAGGGCAGGCGGCGCAGCGCTTTGCCGAGCAACGGCCGTTCCAGTTCCCTGGCCCACTGCGGATGAACGCGCAAGATGAGCTGGTGGGCGCGTCCCCATTCGCTCCAAATGCTGGCCAGGCCGATCAACTGCTGCTCGTTGTTAGCTATCGTCCACGTTTCGGTTGTTCGGGCGTTGGCAAAATTGGCTAACCGCCGCCAAAAACCGAGACGATAGGCATCTGAAGGCAGGCGCTCCGGCCAGCTCAGGTCGGGGGGCAGCGCCAGGCAATCCAGGCGGTAGGCTTGCTGCCACTCACGGCTGCGCAGTTCGCGCACATCATGGGCGCTGTTGTTTTCCAGCGCGTGGACCCGACCGGCTGCGGCCGTCCAGGCGGTCATGGCCCCCAGATTGCTGTAGCCCAGGTCCACGTAAAGGTCCAGCGCCGGCTGGTTGTTGTGGTCTACTTGCAGCAAGATTTCTTGCCCGTCGCGCTGCCGGACGCGGTCGCCGACGGCGTTCATGAGGGCGCGGGCGATACCCTGGCGGCGATAATCGGGGTGGACGGCGACGTTGACGATGAGGTAACGGCCGTTTTCCTGGGTGGTGAGCAGGGTGATATTGCCAACGATACGGCCGTCTTCTTCCCACACATACCCATGCGACAGGCGGCTGGCCGCCGGGTTCAAACGCCACAAAATGGCCGGCTGCATATAGGGCACATAATACCCATGCAGCGCCCGCTGACCTTCGGCGTCCAAAGAATCGCCAAAGGCAATTTGCAGGAGTTCCAGAACTTGAGGAATATCCTTATTCGGGTTGATGGGTCGTGGCCCACGGCTGACCCGCGATTGGGCCGGTATGGTAATGACCATAGCCATTGATTTTACCTCAAATTTACGGAACAACCTCCCTGGAAAATAGCGAGAGCGAGAGCGAGAGTATTCCCCGAATTCTTCCTCTCGCTCTCGCTTTCGCTCTGGCTCTATCCTTCAATCGCTTCCAGCAATGTGTTGGCCTCTTCGGGCGAGATGATGCCCTGTTCGACCATTTTGAGGATTTTAAGCTGTTCCTCTGGCGTGGCCTTGGACGTGGCCTGAGGCTTGGGTGGTTTGGGCGATTTGGGCGGTTTTGGCGGCATAGGTGGTGGCGGTGGCGCCGCCCAGCGGGTTTGCCATTGCTGCTGCCCCGCCTGGCGTTGGGCCTGCTGCCGGGCGCGTTCCGCATGGCGCTCGGCCTGCTGCCGGGCGTGTTCGGCGGCGCGTTCCGCTTTGGCGACTGCTTTTTCGGTTTGCCGGGTGATTTTTTCGGTCATCTTGTCGGCGAAGTCTGGGCCGAGTTGGGCGTCTAGCCCGGCCATCAGGCGGCCCAGTTGGGCGTCTATTTCGCGGCTGATGCGTTGGCCGATGTTGTCAAAATCGAAGCCGAAATCGAAGGCAAATTCGTCGTCGCTTGCTTCCCATTCTTCCTTTACCAGACGGCCTTCTTTGAGCAGGATACGGCCGTTGGCTACCAGTTTCAGGTGGGTTTTGCCGGCGCCGATGCTGCCGGACAGGCTGTTTTCTTCTTCGAGTACGCCTTCCAGGGGCAGGCTGTTTTTGATGCCGGGCGCGCTTGCTTCGATGTTCACCGGCATTTCCACCGGCCAGCGCACCACAATGTCGCCGTGGGCCTGGCAGAAATGCTCGCCTTCGCCCAGGCCGCCGCGCAGCCGCACATCGCCGTTCACCTGCTGCAAATGCAGCCGGCCGCCCACGTTGCGCGCATTCACGTCGCGCAGCGCTTGTTGGATGGCAACCTCCCCAGCAACATATTCTACGTTCACATCGCCGCTGCCGCTGTGCAGACTCAGGCTGCCATTGGCATGGCGCACCGATAAGTCGCCATGCACGGTTCCCAGAGCCACGTCGCCAATCTGGCGGCAAACGGCGTCGCCGTTGACCGTCTCGGCGCTTAACGAGCCGTCTATTTGTTTGGCCGACAGGTCGCCGTGGACGACGCCCAGTTTGACATGGCTGACGCCGGCCAGGACTGCGTCGCCGTTCACCTCTTCCAGGCTGAGGTCGCTGTGAACCTGTTTAACGACCAGGTCGCCATGCACGGCCTGGACAGTCAGGGCAGTGTTGGTCGGTACGGTTAGTTTCAGGTCGCCGTGGCTGGTGATGGACAGGCCGTTGTCGTCTTCATGGCTTTCATATTCGCCAGACTTGATGAGTACGGCCGTTTCATCCCACCCACGCACCACCAGATTGCCGTGACACGCAACCGTCAGCCGGGGCAGTTTGCCCAATTCAATTCGTTCTTGACTCATAATTACCTCTGTTAGCTATAAGCTATAAGCTGTTAAGCCACGCATAAACACTGAACACCGTCCCTAATCAATATAAACCTGAACGTGTTCGTTGCTCTCTTCGTCCATCACATCCACCAGGACGCCCTGCCCGGTTTCCTTCAACATGCCGTTCAGGTCGTCCCAATCCAGCCCTTCCAGATCTGGCGAGAAGTGGCGGCCCACTTTCAGGCCAAACTTTACCATCGGCAGAGGAATGTTAACCGTTACCTTATTTTTGCCAGTCTCCAGATTGCGTACATTTACGTGAAACCAGCGCAGCCCATTCTTTTGCGGTGGCTGCGGTTTGGCCGGCATTTCTGGCGCTTCTGGTTCCATGTCCAGCATCTCTACTTTTAATGGTTTTTCTGGCGCCTCTGGCGCGGTGGCGAGATTGCTCAAAATCTCCGCGGCTTCCGCGGCCGAAATTTTACCGGCCGCCAATAAATCCAATATCTCTTTACGATCAGTTGTAGACATGATTGCCTCCATTGGGAAGTTGGTTGGCTGGTTGGTGAGTTAGCTGAGTTTGCAAAACAAACCAACGAACCAACCTGCCCTAATTGACACAGATTGCTAAATGAACATTAAACGCCGCCGCGCAAAATTTGCAGCCCTTCATCGGCGCTGATGGTTCCGGCGCTGATTTCGGCCAGAACTTCGCGGCGGGTAGCCTGGGAAATGGGTGCGCGTTCCGGTTCGCCCACCTCATACCCCATGGCTTCGATAACTTCTGTCAGGCGGGCGCGCACCGCCGGATAAGACATACCCAATTCCTGTTCGACGCGGTTGATTTTGCCTTCGCAGCGGATAAAAATCTCCACAAAATTGAGCTGCTCGGCGGAAAGCTCATACAACCGGCCCAGAGTAAAATGTCCTTCGATGGTGGTGTCGCAGGTCCGGCAGTGCAGCCGGGTGACGCTAAGGGTGTCGTGGCAGATAGGACATTGGCCGATAACAGGGTTCATAGAAGTCTCCTAATGTGTGTATTCGGTAATCCGTGAGCCGTGGGCCGTGAGCCGTAATCAGTAGGGTGCTACCTCTGGTAAATACTAACGGAACACGGAACACGAAATACGGCTTACGGCTTCAAGCCAACAGCTTCTTTGCTTTCCGCTTGTTGTACGCGGATGCTGCCGGTGATGACGCGGGCTTTTAGCGTGCCTGCGCCGTCGACGAGCGTGACTTTCAGGTGTTTGCCGGTGAAGCCGTTGGTGGTTTTAGGTTGGGCGAGGGGGAAATCGCAGTGGGCGTCGCCGGTGACGACACGGCCGTCAAACTGCGCGTTCGGTTCCCCGGTGAGGCTCAGGCGAATGCTGCCGGTGACAGCCTCGAAGCGGTGGTGGTCGTCGGCCAACCGCCCTTTGTAGCTGATTTCGCCGGTGGTGGCACGGGCGTCAATGCGCCCGCCGATGTTTGCCAGCTCATTTTTGCCGGTGACGACGGTGGCCGTGACCGGCGCGGCGATGTCGCTGATGACCATTTTGCCGGTGATGGTTTTGGCATAGATGGCGCAGGTGGGGGGCACATGGATGGTGACGACGGCTTTGGGGTGGCCGTCGGCGCTGAACAAACGGCCGATTTTTTGCAGCCATTCGCCCTCTTCTTGTTCCACGCGCAGCGAAACCACGTCCTCTTGCCGGGTGACGGCGATGGTCATGTGGCGCAGGTCGGCCTCAATGATGATGTCACGGCCGTCGTGCGGCCGAATCGTTACCTCGCCAATTTCCACCAACAAGTGAAGCTGCCCTTTTTCGTTTTCTAACGTTTCGGTTAATGTGTAATGCTTCATAAAATGTTGTTCCGTTTGTAAGAAAATTAACACAATCCATAATAAATTTGTGTGATGCTGCCATCATAAATCAAAAATATTATCATGTCAAGAATAATATTGATTAAATTATGCAAAAAACGTAGAAAAATCCATGCGAATGTGAAAAATCTTTGAGGACGGCGATTTTTCGCGGTGTTTGTCAGGGGTTGGCGTCGGGCACGACGCCTGGGGCGGCTTCCGCGCCGGCGGCTTTGCCGGCCAGATAACCGCTGGACCAGGCCCATTGGAAGTTGTAGCCACCGATACGGCCGTCTACGTCGCAAATTTCGCCGCATAGATACAGGCCAGGGCAGAGGCGCGACGCCATGTTGTTCAGGTGCAGCTCGGCTAGGGGCACGCCCCCGGCGGTGACTTCGGCGACGTTGTAGCCGCGATGGCCGCTGATGGGCAGGGGCAGCTGTGTAACGGCCGTTACCAATCCTTTCCGCCCCACCCGCGCCAACTGATGGCCCGGCGTGGCCCCATCCACCCCCACCACCTGGCACAACGCCACGCCCAGGCGTTCTGGCAGATGTTGGCGCAAGTAACGCCCGATGCTCATCTTCGTCAGCGTTTGCAAGTCGCGCTCCAACTGTTCGGGGGGCATGGCCGGCAGCCAGTTGATGGTGAGTTGGCTGGCCGGATCGTCCGCCTGCGCGGCCAGAAAATAGCGGCTGATGTCCAGCACGGCCGGCCCGGACAGGCCAAAGTGGGTGCAGAGCGTGGAATCGGTGAAGGCGGCCAGTTTGTGGCTGCGGCCGTTCCACAATGTCAGCCTGGCCGGCAGGGTGACGCCGCTCAGGTCGCGGATAAAATGTCCTTCGGGCAAAGTCAGTGGGACCAGGGCGGGGAAGAGGCGCGGCGTCAGGCTGTGGCCCAGCGCTTGCGCCAGCCGATAACCGTGCCCATCGGAGCCGCTTTTGGGCAGGCTTTGGCCGCCGGTCGCCAGGATGAGCCGCCGGGCTGCCAGTGTGCCCCACGCGCCGGAAAGTTGGAAGGCGACGGCCGTTTTCTCCACCCGCTCTACCCGATAGGGATGGCGCACCGTTACGCCAGCCTGCCGCGCTCCGGCCAGCAGCGCGGCCAGCACGGTATGGGCGCTGTCCGTCGTGGGGAACAGTTTGCCCGTCTCTTCCCGCTTCAGCGTTACGCCCAATTCGCGGAAAAAGGCGACAGTTTGCGCGGCGTCGAACTGGCGCAGTACCTTGTTGATGGCGTTGCGTGAGGAGCCGGCGTAAGCATCGGCGCTGACTTCATCATGGGTGACGTTGCAGCGCCCACCGCCGGACACCAGGATTTTGGCTCCCAGTTTACCCGCCCCATCCAAAATAAGGATGCGTTGGCCGGGCGCGGTGCGGCCGGCCCAAATTCCGGCCATCAACCCGGCCGCCCCCGCGCCAATGATTACCAAGTCTGCGGTTTGTTCGACCATTCATCCTCCGTGCTGCCAATCCACCAGATTGTATCTGAAAGCGACGGCCGTTCGCAGATGAAAAAAACGGGCATGGTTCATTCCAGGCGATATGTGCTTTACAAATTTGGCAAGAAAGCGCGTCATGCTGAGGTCCCCGAAGCATCCCCCTCCTCTGGCGGGAGCGGGATGCTTCGCTCCGAAGACTCCGCTCAGCATGACAACGCAGCGCAAATTTGTAAAGAAGATGTCTTGCTTGATGAACCATGCCAAAAAACGTGAATTCTTGGCCAATCTATCGAACATTCAAGGCGGCTGGGTTATAATCTGGCGGCTGAAAAAGCTGCCCAAATGAGTGTGAATCAGAAAAATGAGCTTCACTGAGGAAATTAAAAGCCGACTAGACATTGTAGATCTCGTCTCCGAGACCGTTAACCTGCGCAAATCGGGGCGCTCTTACGCTGGTTTTTGTCCCTTCCACAGCAACACCCGCACCCCTGCCTTTTACGTCTTCCCAGAAACCCAGACCTGGCGCTGTTTTGGCGCCTGCGCCGAAGGCGGCGACATCTTTTCCTTCGTCATGAAGCGGGAAGGGTGGGATTTTAAGGAAACACTGCGCGTTCTGGCGCAAAAAGCGGGTGTGGAATTGGAAGCGGCTGCGCCAGTGAACAAGGTGCGCCAGGCGGCCGAAGACCGTTTGGGCGACTTGTTGGCCGCGGCCGCGGACTATTTTCACCTACTGCTGCTCCACGCCCCCCAGGCGGAGGCGGCGCGGCAGTACGTGGCCAACCGCCTGCTCAGCCCGGAGACGCAGGCTCATTTCCAGATCGGTTTTGCCCTGGATTCCTGGGACCAGTGCCGCACCCATTTTAACGCCCAGGGCTACGACGACCTGATTTTGCTGGATGCCGGGCTGCTGACAGACAACCCGGACAAAGGCACGCGCTATGATCGCTTCCGCAACCGGCTGATGATACCGATTCGCGATGGTAACGGCCGTGTTGTTGGTTTTGGTGCGCGCACGTTAGACCCGGATGGCCTGCCCAAGTATCTCAATTCGCCACAAACCGGCCTGTTCAACAAAAGCAACCTGCTGTACGGCCTCGATGGGGCCAAACGCGCCATCCGTGAAGCGCGGCAGGCGGTGATTGTGGAAGGCTATATGGACGTGATGCAGGCGTGGCAGGCCGGGTTCCAAAACGTGGTGGCCCAGATGGGCACGGCGCTGACCCAGGCGCAGTTGGAGCAGCTAAAACGATACACCAAACGTTTTGTCATCGCTCTGGACGCCGACGCCGCCGGGGCCAAAGCGACCCTGCGCAGCCTGGAAGTGGCCCGCCAGACATTGGACCGCGAGTTCGACACCCAATTTGATCCGCACAATCTGGTGCGCCACGAAAGCCGCCTGCAAGCGGACATTCGCATTGTCACCCTGCCGCCAGGCAATGACCCGGACAAGCTGATCCGTGAGGACCCAGCGCAGTGGCCGCTGCTGCTGGCTAAAGCCAAACCGGTAGTGGAATATGTCATCGGCGTGTTGACGCAGGAGTTGGATATGGGCGACCTGAAGGCAAAAACGGCCGTCGCCCAACAAGTTATCCCGCTCATCGAAGACATTCAAAACCCCATGGAGCGTGACGGCTATTGGAGCAAACTGGCTCTGGCCCTGCGCGTAGATGAACGAACTTTGCGCCAGGTGCGCCGCCCGGAACGGCAACGGCCGTCGGCCAAACAGAACCCCACACCCCTGCCAACCACCAAAGCGCCAGAACTGGCCGCTGTCCGTCAATTCCGCGAAATGGATGGCGGGCTGGGCAGAGGCCATGTCTCCATCAAAAAAAAGGAGGCCTTTTTCCTCAGCCAGATACTTCATCACCCCAAAGCGCTGGCCGACGTGAACCAGGCCCTCAGTCAGGCCCACCAGCCCACTGTTGCGCCGGCCGATTTCACCGCCACCGAAGACCGTACCCTCTGGCCGCAGATGGTTCATTGGAGCAAGGGTGGTTCGTTTGTCACGATTCAGGATTTGTGCGATAGTTTAGGCCATCCCTTGCTGGATCGAGTGCAATATCTCCAAACGCTCGCCCCTACACTCGATACAAACCTGGATCGTCTGGCCGATCAGCTTGTCCTTGCTGTGCTGGATTGGCGCATCGAAAAAGTACGCCAGTTACGGACAGAATTGCAGCGATTTGTCGCCGATGCGAAACAAGAAGCCGATGCAGAATCTTACCAGGAGTACATGGCGCAGTTGCAGGAATTGTCTGTGACTAAGAATGGGCTAGACCAGGCCAGAAACGCCATGTCGGCCACCAGCCGCCGCCGCGCTGAAGACGCGGCCCTCAGTCGTTATTGAGCATAGGACGCTGATGGTTAAACCAGACAGGCTGCCGATAACCTGTCTGGCCTTGATGGAACTTGAGCTTGACGCAAGGATGTGGTAATAGGCGGAGAAGATGGATTTAGAACCCAACATGGATGATGAATTAGACGACCTGCCGGAAGACGAAGAACCCTTTTTGGACATTGAGGCGCTGGTCAAAAAAGCGCGCCGCTCGCGCCAGATAGACGAAGCAGATGTGCAATCTATCCTGGCGACGGCCGATGAGGATCAGGCCGGCCAATTGTATGACCGGCTGCAAAAAATGGGTATCCGCGTCGTTTCCGCTTCGGGGGAAACGGTGGATGACCTGGGCGAAGCATCCAACCTGCTGCGTCCCGGCCTGTTGGATGATTCCCTGGATGACGTGGATGATGATACCTATTATGGCGGCGATACCGAAGATGACCCGGTCCACACTTACTTAAAAGAAATCGGTCAGGTCCCGCTGCTGACGTCGGAGCAAGAAATCTGGTTGTCTACGCAGCTGAAAGCGGCGGTGGAAATGGAACGGCTGACAAAAAACCTGAACGGCGAAGAAGCCGAAGGTCCCAGAGTCCATTTTCGCCTGATGATCGCCAATTATGCTGAGCTTTGGGAAGGGTGGCAGCGCGTTCTGACGGCCAGCGCCCGGCTGGGAGTGGAATCGCCAGATTTTAGCCGGCTGGTGGATGAGGCACAGCATTTACGGCAGAGCTGGCAAGACGGCCGTCATTCCTACATCCGCTCTTACCTCAACGATGGCAACTGGGGGCAGGATGAGGTATGGACTGAACTGGCTGAAAGCTGCTTTTCCGTATTCACCGCCCTGTATCTGCTGCCCATCAACCGTTCCCGGATGATTGGCGAATATTATGCCGAAAACGGCCGTCCGCCCGACCTGAACTATTTCCTTGCCCGCATGGAAGAAGACGACGTCGCCCTCAAATACAACGAATTTATGATCTTCCACCTGGCCGAAGAAGCCAAAGTCAGCCTGACGCGAGCCAACTTGCGCCTGGTGGTCAGCGTCGCCAAGCGCTACATGGGGCGTGGCATCCACCTGCTGGACCTGGTTCAGGAAGGCAATGTCGGCCTGCTGCGCGCCGTGGAGAAATTTGATCACACCAAAGGGTACAAATTCAGCACCTACGCCACCTGGTGGATTCGGCAGGCCGTCAGCCGGGCCATCGCCGATCAGGCCCGCACCATCCGCATCCCCGTCCATATGTACGAAACCATCAACAAAATCGTACGGATGCAGCGCGAATTGGTGCAGCGCCTGGGCCACGAACCCTCCGTTGAAGAATTGGCCCTGGAATTGGACTACATGACGCCCGATGAGGTAGACGAAATCCGCCGTTCAATGGACAGCGAAGAGCCGTTGGACCCGGTGTTGAACCGCAAATATCGCCAATCCGTCAGTAAAATCCGCGACATTCTGCGTATTTCTATGGACCCCATGTCGCTGGAAACGCCGGTGGGCAACGGCGAAGAAGCCACCGAATTCGGCGATTTTATCCCCGACGAAAGCGTCGTGGAACCGGTGGACGCCGCCTCGAAAGAGCTGCTGCGCGAGCAAATTCGCTCCGTCCTCAGCTTCCTCAGCGACCGTGAACGCGAAGTGTTGGAGATGCGTTTCGGCCTGAACGACGGCAAAGACCATACCCTGGAAGAAGTAGGCAAGAGCTTCGGCGTCACCCGTGAGCGGATTCGCCAGATTGAGGCAAAGGCCCTGCGTAAACTGCGCCACCCCAGCCGCAGTAAGTCGCTGCGCGATTATTTGACCTAGTGCCGGTGTTCCGAAGTCCGTATTCCGTTGCCGATGGCGGTTATTAGAGGCAGCGACCCACCGCTTACCGAATACGATTACCAGCAGTTTGTTGATAATACGCAATGTGCAGCCCGGCACATTGCGTATTTTGATTTGATGGCGCTGGGGAGGGTTCCTGGCGACGGCCGTAACCCTTTGCTAGACCCTTTTGCTTGTGATAGAATGCACACGCTTTGACGAGGTTAGCCTCACCCTGAATTCAAGTAAGATAGTAAACGCCTATGCCAAACCAAATACTCGTTGATTATCTTCCCCTGGCGGTATTGTTGGGAATCGCTCTTTTCTTTGCCTTGCTGCTGCCCATTTTATCGCTCAATTTAGGCCCGAAACGGCCGTCGCAGCGCAAACAAGCTCCCTATGAATCCGGCATGACGGCCATTGGCGAAGCCCAACGTCGTTTACCCGTCAAATTTTACCGCATCGCTGTACTATTCATTTTGTTCGACGTAGACATCATCCTGCTCGTGCCCTGGGCCATGACCTTCCGTGATTTAGGATTGTATGGTCTGGCGGTGATGTTCATCTTTATGTTCATGTTCATTTTGGGGGATGTCTGGGTCTGGAAAAAGGGAGTACTCGAATGGGAATAGAACAAAAACTCGGCAACCTCGGCGTTGTCACCTATCGGTTGGAAGATTTGGTTAACTGGGGCCGCACCAATGCGATGTGGCCTATTTTGTTTGGTCTGGCCTGCTGCGCCATCGAAATGATGGGGTCACAGGCCGCCCACTACGACGCCTCTCGTTTTGGCATGGAACTCAATCGGCCGTCGCCGCGCCAATCTGACCTCATGATTGTCGCCGGCCGCGTCACCCGCAAAATGGCCCCTGTGGTACGCCGCCTCTACGACCAGATGCCGGAGCCGAAGTGGGTCATCGCCATGGGCGACTGCGCCTCCTGCGGCGGCATCTTCAACAACTACGCCATCGTCCAGGGCGTAGACGAAATTATCCCCGTGGACGTTTACGTCGGCGGCTGTCCGCCCCGGCCAGAAGCCCTCATTGATGGCATCATGTCCCTTCATGAAAAAATCCGCAACGAAAAATTAGGGGATTGGGCCTGATGAACAACCATGACCTCGTTGTAGAAAAAATCAAACAAAGTTACCCGGACGCCCTGGAAGAAATTTACGACCATCGCGGCGAACGCACCCTCTACATCCGCAAAGCCGACCTGAAAGCGGTCTGCCAATTCCTGCGCGACGAACCGACGCTGCGCTACAACTTCCTCAGCGACATTTGCGCCGACGACATGCTGCCAGACTTTCCCCGCTTCGCTGTCAATTACCAGCTTTACTCCATTCCCCATAACCATCGCCTGCGCCTGCGCGTGCGCGTGGAAGACCCAGAAGATGGGCCGGAAACCGTTGCCCTAATTTGGGCCATTGCCACCTGGCTGGAGATGGAGGTTTGGGACTTGATGGGTGTGCGGTTTAAGGGCAACACCAGCCTGCGGCGTCTCTTCTTGCCCGAAGATTGGCAGGGCCATCCCCTGCGCAAAGATTACCCATTGGGCTACGAAGAGGTCCAATTTTCGTTTAACTTCGACGAAATCAACGCCAAGAAACCACACGCTACGAAAGATTAAGGGGGAACGGCCGTCTATCTCTGTTCACTCTTCTTCGCACTGAGCACTGCCCACCAACCCAAAGGTACCTATGTTACTGACTCCTGGAAACGACACCATCCAAGAACTAACCCTCGAAGAACTGCGCAATAAGGTTGGAACCGGGATGGAAATTGAGGATGCCGAAGAACACATGCTCCTGAGCATGGGGCCACAGCATCCCAGCACCCATGGCGTTCTGCGTCTCCTGGTCGAATTAGATGGCGAAACCGTCGTCAACCTGGCCCCAGACATTGGCTTCCTGCACACCGGCATCGAAAAAAACATGGAGGCCAAAACCTACACCAAAGCCCTGGTCATGACCGACCGCATGGATTACCTCTCGCCGATGTCCAACAACCTGGGCTATATCCTGGCGATAGAGAAACTGTTAGGCGTTGAAGCTACGCCCCGCGCCCAGGCCATCCGCGTTATTCTCACCGAGCTTCAGCGCGTCGCCAGCCATCTGGTCTGGCTGGGAACCAGCGCCCTGGACCTGGCGGCCATGACAGTGTTTTTGTACGCCTTCCGCGAGCGAGAATACATTTTAGACCTGTTCGAGATGGTCGCCGGGCAGCGCATGATGGTCAGCTACTTTCGCCCTGGCGGGCTGTGGCGCGACATACCGGACGAATTTGTACCGGCCGTGCGCCACTTCCTGGACTTCATGCCCGGCAAAATTGCTGATTACGAAGGGCTGCTGAAAAACAACCCGATTTTCCTCAAACGAACCAAAGGCGTGGGCGTCGTGACGGCCGAAGACGCCATTGCCTGGGGCTTAACCGGCGGCTGCCTGCGCGGTTCTGGCGTGAACTACGATGTGCGTAAAGCCAACCCTTACTGCGGCTACGAGCAGTACGATTTTGACGTGCCCCTGGAAACGGATGGCGACGTCTACGCCCGTTATCGGGTGCGCGTGGCCGAGATATGGCAGAGTTTGCGCATCATCGAGCAGGCCATCAACAAACTGCCAGATGGCCCGGTGCAAATCTCCGACCGCAAAATTGTGCCGCCGCCCCGCTCTGAACTGGGCAAAAGCATGGAAGCGGTGATCCACCACTTTAAGCTGTGGACGGAAGGGTTTAGCGTGCCGGCCGGTTTTGTCTACCTGGCGATTGAATCACCGCGCGGCGAATTTGGCGTGTACCTGCGCAGCGATGGCGGACCCAAACCAGCGCGGGTGCATTTTCGCGGTCCCTCTTATGTCAATCTCGCTTCCCTGCCGCGTATGTCTAAAAACCTGTTTGTCGCCGACGTGGTCGCCATTATCGGCTCCATTGACATTGTGTTGGGTGAGATAGACCGGTAACAAATGGTCAATCGTTAATTGTCAATTGGTAACTGGGAGAAAACCTTGATCGCTGAAAAGTACGCCAAAGAAATAGAAGGGATATTGGCGCGGTTTCCCACGAAGAAATCGGCCGTTTTGCCCCTGATGCACCTGGCCCAACATGAATACGGCTACATGAGCGACGAAGCCAAACGCGAAGTAGCCGCCATCCTGGGTCTGGATCCCACCCACGTGTTGTCGCTGGCCGGTTTCTATTCGCTGTATTACGAAGAGCCGGTAGGCAAATACGTGCTGGAAATTTGCAACGACCTGGCCTGCGCCCTGCGCGGCGCGGATGAATTTGTGGAGATGGCTTCTGCCAAATTAGGCATCCCGGTAGATGGCACAACTGAAGACGGCCTGTTCACCCTGAAAACCGTGATGTGCCTGGGCGCTTGCGACCGCGCGCCGATGCTGCAATGCAATTTGCGCTTTGAAGAGAACCTGGACGAGGCGAAATTTGCTGCGTTGTTGGCCCGGCTGCGCCAGGATGCCAAACAACTATCTGTGGTGGAAAAAATCACGTCATACGCCATCGGCGAATGACGTGCTGAGGTGAAATCTATGACCTATCTTTTGTTGCGTCACCGGGACATTCCCGATTTGCACCAAATTGACGTCTACCAGGCGCATGGTGGCTATAACGGTTTGCGCAAAGCCGTGCTGGAAATGAGCACACAAGAGGTGATAGACGTGGTACGGGCGTCGGGACTGCGCGGCCGGGGTGGGGCGGGCTTCCCCACCGGCGTTAAGTGGAGCTTCATTCCCAAGGGGCCGGGCGAGAAATACGTGGTCATTAACACAGACGAATCGGAGACCGGCACGTTTAAGGACCGGGAACTTTCGGAAAAGAACCCGCATCAGGTGATTGAAGGGGCGATCATTGCCGCCTATTCGATAGGCGCAAAGACCATTTACAACTACTTCCGCGGCGAGTTTATGGACGCGGGTTATGCGATGGAAGAAGCCATCCGCGAGGCGTATGCGGCCGGTTTCCTGGGTAAAAACATTCTGGGCAGTGAGTTTAGCTGTGATTTTTACTGCCATTATGGCGCCGGAGCCTATATTTGTGGTGAAGAGACGGCGTTGATCAACTCCTTGCAAGGTGAGTTGGGTCAGCCGTGGTCGAAGCCGCCGTTTCCGGCCGTGGAAGGGCTGTACCGCAAACCAACTGTGGTGAACAACACAGAAACGCTGGCCAATGTGCCCTTGATCATGGTGAATGGGGCGGAGTGGTACATGGGTCTGGGCACGGACAAGAGTCCGGGTGTCAAAATTGTGTGCATGAGCGGCCACGTGGAAAAGCCGGGCAATTATGAAGTGGAGATGGGCGTTACGTATCGCCAACTCATTGAAATGGCCGGGGGGATGCGTGGCGGCAAAAAGTTTAAAGCGCTGCTGCCTAGCGGCGGCTCTGGTCCGGTGATTACGGATAAGGCGCTGGACGCACCCATGACTTACGAAGGACTGACGCCGTTTGACTCGGTGATGGGGTCGGCGTCGGTGATTGTGATGGATGAAAGCACCGATATGGTGTGGGCGGCGTTGAAGATGTCGCACTTTTTTAAGCATGAGTCGTGCGGCAAATGTACGCCGTGTCGTGAAGGGACTTTTTGGATGGAGAAGCTGCTCCATCGCATCTATGATGGGCATGGCACGCCACAGGACATTATCACATTGGAGAGCGTCGCCAACCAGATTGGTGGACGGACATTGTGCGCCCTGGGCGATTTTGCCATTAACCCTGTTCTCTCGACGATCAAGCATTTCCCGGAAGAGTACCGGGCGAAGGTGCAGGGTTCGTCGAACGGACAGATGAAACAGGTGGCGGCGAGAACGGCCGTCCCCTCTTAACCCCGGAGTAGAGATTACCACATGAGTGATCTGATTACCCTGACCATAGACGGCGTCGAAGTGAGTGTGCCCCCCGGCACGCAAATCGTAGACGCCGCTAAACGCATTGGCAACGACATCCCCGTCTTTTGCCACCACCCCAAGCTGGAACCGGTGGGCATGTGCCGCATGTGCCTGGTGGAAGTGGGCCTGCCCGTGCGCGACCGCGCCACCGGCCAACCGCTGACCAACGCCGATGGCTCGCCGCAGTTGAATTTTGGCCGGGGCCTGCAAACCGCCTGCACCGTGCAAGTGGCGGAGGGCATGGTGGTGCGCACAGCGACCCCGGCGGTGCTGGAAGCGCGCAAATCGGTCATTGAATTTTTGCTCACCAGCCATCCGTTGGACTGCCCGATTTGCGACAAAGGGGGCGAATGCCCGCTGCAAAATCTGACGATGGAACATGGCGCGGGCCAGAGCCGGATGCACTACACCGACAAGCTGAAGCTGGCGAAACACGTCCCTCTCGGCGAGTTGATCTACCTGGACCGCGAGCGCTGCATCCAGTGTGCGCGCTGCATTCGCTTCCAGGAAGAAGTGGTGGACGACCCGGTGATTCGCTTCCACAACCGGGGGCGCAGCCTGGAAATTGTTACCCTGTCTGACCCTGGGTTTGACAGTGTGTGGAGCGGCAATACGACCGATATTTGCCCGGTAGGGGCGCTGACGACGGCCGATTTCCGTTTTGGCGCACGGCCGTGGGAACTGACCCCCGTCGCCAGCATTTGCCCCCACTGCCCGGTGGGCTGCAATACCACCATGAGTACCCGGCGCGAGGCAGCGGCCAACGGCCGTACCGTCATCAAGCGCATCATGCCCCGGCAAAACGAAGCCGTCAACGAAATCTGGATATGCGACAAAGGGCGCTTTGCCCACCACTTCGCCGACGCCGCCGACCGTCTTCACAAACCGTTGATTCGTCAGAACGGCGAATTGGTGGAAGCCAGTTGGGATGAGGCGCTGGATTATGTGGCCGGCAAACTGCAACAAGACAGCCACGCGGTCGCCGGTTTGGCCGGTGACCACCTGAGCAACGAAGACCTTTTCTGGTTCCAACATCTCTTCCGTGATGGTTTGAAGAGCCAACATGTAGGTCTGGCTAAACCGCGCCTGGCCGGCGGTGACGTAACCGCCCAGGTTGGTCTGGCCGGCGGCAGTAATCTAAAAGAGCTAGGCCGGGGCGACGCCATTTTGGTGGTTGCCACCGATTTACACGCCGAAGCGCCCGTCTGGTGGCTGCGAGTGAAGCAGGCCGCCGAGCGTGGCGTCACCCTGGTGGTGGTCAATGCCCGGCCAACGCGCCTGGACACATTCGCCGCCCACAGTCTGCACTATGAAGCGGGGCAGGCGTTGGCAACGGTGCAGCAGGTGGTGAATATGGCCAAGGTGGAGACGGAAACGGCCGTTTCCAACATGCTCGTCGCCGCGGCCACCGCCCTCATCAACGCCGATAATCTGGTGATTTTTTACGGCGCGGAAGGGCTGACCTACGACGAAACCGATGCCCTGGCGAAGCTGTTGGGCAATCTGCTGCTTCTGGAGAATGGGCACAAACACGCCGGCCGGGTGAATAACGGCCTGGTCCCGGTGTGGCCGCACAACAACACCCAGGGGGCCTGGGACATGGGCGTTCATCCCGCTTTGGGGCCGGGCTATAAGCCGGTGAAAGAAGCTGGACTGGACGCAGCGGCCGTCTATGCTGCTGTGGCCGACGGCCGTATGCGCGCCTTATTCCTCGCCGGGGCCGACCCGGTGGGCGATGGCCTGCTGCCCGACCGGGGCAAGCTGGATTTCCTGGTGGTGCAGGAATTGTTCCTGACCGAAACGGCCGCTCTGGCCGATGTGGTGCTGCCGGCGCAAAGTTGGGCCGAGCGCGAAGGTACTTATACCACCGGCGAACGCCGTGTGCAGCGCTATTACCCGGCCATCCCGGTGGTGGGCGAAAGCCGCCCAGACTGGCAGATTTTGGCCCAAATTGGCGAGCGGGTTGGGTTGGGCAAGCCACCTTTTGCCGCCAGCCTGGCGTTTAAGGATGCGGCCCGCGTTGTGACGCAGTACAAGGGCATGGATTACCGCACGCTGGCCCAGGTGGAAAAGCAGTGGCCGGACGTCGGTGGCGAAGACCTGTATTATGGCGGCAACGCCTATGAAAATCGCTCCGGTCTGGGGCAGCAGTGGGCAGCGACGGCCGAAAAAGGGGCGGTAGCCCATTTTGATGTGCCCGCGCTGAAGAACACCCGGCAAGAGGGGTTGCAGGTGATGTGGACGGCCGTACTCTATGCCCCTGGTATCCTGCTCGATCAATCGTCGGTGCTTGCGCCGCGCATGGCCGCCCCGGCGCTGGCGCTGCACGCCGACGACGCGGCCCAGGCGGGCGTGGCCGATGGCGAGCTGGTGGTGGTGCTGGTGGATGGAACGGCCGTGCAAGCCACTGCCCACGTTCATGGCAGCACCCCGACCGGATTGGCGCTGCTATCTGGCGTAAACTGGTGGCCGGGAACGGCCGTAGCAGAGATTAAGAAAGTTGAAAGTTGGGAGTTGGTAGTTGATAGATAACCAACCACTATCAACTCCCAACTTTCAACTATCAACTAACCCACAGAGGCTCATATGACACTTGGGCAAATCGCATTATGGGGCTTGGTTGTCGGCCTGGTCATGTCACTGGTGGTGATAACCGGCTTTGCCTACACCACCCTGCTCGAACGTAAAGTCCTGGCGCGAATGCAGGCGCGGGTGGGGCCAAATCGCGCCGGTTATATTCCCCTGCCAGGGCGCGGCAAACAAGAGAAGAAGCTCTTGGCCGGTTTCATGCAGCCGGCGGCCGATGCCGTCAAGCTCTTCTTCAAAGAAGACCCCACGCCGGCTAAGGCCGATTGGCTGGTTTACAATCTGGCGCCCATGCTGGCCGTCATCCCGGCGATTTTGATTCTGGGGGTGATTCCCTGGGCGGGTAAAATTCCTGGCCTGGTGCCTGAGCAGTATGATTACTTCGCCATCGTGCCCGGTTTGGATGTGGCTGCCTTGTTTGTGCTGGCGGTAACGTCTATTGGCGTGTATGGTGTGGTGTTGGCTGGCTGGGCTTCTAACAGCAAATATGCCGTGTTGGGCGGCATTCGCGCCTCGGCCCAGATGATCAGCTACGAACTGGCAATGTCTTTGTCGCTGCTGGTCCCGGTCATGATCGCCAATTCCATGGACCTGGGAGTGATTGTGGCGGCGCAGAAAGGCCAATGGTTCATCTTTTTGCAGCCGGTGGCCGCGATTGTCTTTTGTATTGCTGCGCTGGCTGAATTACAGCGCGCGCCCTTCGATTTGTTGGAAGCGGAGCAGGAATTATCGGCCGGGTTTAACGTGGAATATGCCGGGATGCGCTTTGGTATGTTTTTTATGGCCGAGTACATGAAGATGATCTCTTTCAGCGCCATCGCCGCCACCCTCTTTTTTGGCGGGTATCGCGGCCCGTTTGTGGATCAGGTCCCGGTGTTGGGCTTTGTATACCTGTTCATCAAAATTTTTATTGGCCTGTTTTTGATGATCTGGATTCGGGCCACCTTCCCACGCCTGCGCTATGACCAGTTGATGTTGTTTGGCTGGAAGGTACTGCTGCCTATTTCTGTCGTTAATTTCCTGGTGGTCGCTGTCTTCATCGTCCTGGCTGAAGAAGGTCTATTTGCGCCTATATTGAGCTTTTTTGGCTTTTGACCCGCGCGTAGGCGTAAGCCACCATCGTTTGTGCAACACGGCATACGGATGACGGTTTACGAGATTACGGAACACGGAACACGAATCTACCTGCTGGAGAACCGTTATGTTTGGAATGATTGCTGAACTGGCCAAAGGGATGGGGATCACGCTGAAGCACTTTTTTCAGACGCCTGTGACCATCCAATACCCGGACGTGCAGCGCCCGGTGCGCAACCGCTTTAAGGGGCGTCATGAACTAAAGCGGTACGACAATGGCCTGGAGAAGTGCATTGGCTGCTCTTTGTGCGCGGCGGCCTGCCCGGCCGACGCTATTTTTGTGGAAGCGGCGGAGAATACAGACGACGAGCGATACTCGCCGGGCGAGCGTTTTGCGCGGGTGTATGAAATCAACATGCTGCGCTGCATCTTTTGTGGCTACTGCGAAGATGCCTGCCCGACGGAGGCGATTGTGCTGGAACACAATTACGAGTTGAGTTTTTATGACCGGCAGAGCGCCATTTACACCAAAGATATGTTGATTGTGGATGTGCCCGTGAACGGCCGTCCGACGCCACAAGTTGTCGAACCCGGTGTTTTCACAAAGGCCATCCCAGAGATGGAGAATCCGGCGTGATCCACAGGCTGTGTTCTGTGTCCTTTTGGTATTTCACCCTGAAGGTAGGAAGAATACGGAGATCAAACCTGTAAATACTCCGTGCCCGCCGCGTCTCCGTGGTAAGCAGTTACGAATTGAAGGCGATTTCATATGGGTAATCCGATCATTTTTCTTCTGCTGGCGATTGTAGCTATCGGTTCAGGGCTAGGCATGTTGACCAGCCGCAATGCCGTCCACAGCGCCCTCTACCTGGTGCTGAACTTTGCCACGATTGGCATTTTTTACATCGTTTTGAACGCCCCGTTCATTGCGATGGTGCAGATTACGGTGTATGCCGGAGCCATCATGGTGCTGTTCTTGTTTGTCATTATGCTGTTGGGCGCCGATCAATTGCAGGGTATCACAGACGTTCATGGCGGCGAGCGGTTTCATCGTGCTGCGGCTGGTCTGTTGGCGGCCGTTTTGCTCCTGACCACCGCTCTGCTCATCTTCCAGAGCGAAGCGCCCGCCGCGACGGCGCCGATGCTAGACAGCAGCCCTACCGCTCTGGGGCTGCGTCTGTTTGCTGGTTATGTCTTTCCCTTTCAAGTGACCGGCCTTCTGCTGTTGGCGGCCATGATTGGGGTGTTTATTTTTGGCAAAATCAAAAAGCGAGGTCAGGATGCCTGAGGTCACGATTGATTGGTACATCGCGCTCAGCGTCATTTTGTTTACCATTGGCTCTCTGGGTGTTTTGCTGCGCCGCAACGCCATTATTATCTTCATGTCCATCGAGATGATGCTGAACTCGGCCAATCTGGCCTTTGTGGCCTTTGCCCGCCACCTCGGCGATCTGGATGGACAGGTGCTGGTGTTCTTTGTTATTACGGTGGCGGCGGCGGAAGTTGCCGTTGGGCTGGCGTTAGTCGTCGCCATTTTCCGCACCAGGAAGAGCATCAATATTGATGAAATGAATCTATTGAAGGGATAGCGCGATTATGAATGCGTATGGATTAGCCCCTCTGCTGTTACTCTTCCCGGCCATTGGCGTGCTATTCAATGGGTTGGTGGGCCGTCGTTTTGTGGAGGCCGACGCCAAAATTGGCGAACGCTGGTCGGGTTGGTTTGCCAGCCTCATGGCGATCAGTTCGTTTGTGGTGGCCGTTTTGCTGTTTCTCGCGTTACGGGCCAATGAATTTCAGGCTGTGATTGTGCCGATTATGGATTGGATCTCCATCCCATCGGCTAACTTTCATGTCCCCTGGGCTATTCGTGTAGATACGCTGTCGGTGACGATGATGTTGGTGGTCAGCGGCGTTGGCTCGCTCATCCACATCTACGCCATCGGCTACATGCACGGCGATCCCAATTTCTCCCGCTTTTTTACCTATTTCAACCTGTTTATATTTTTCATGTTGATTTTGGTGTCTGGCAGCACGTATCTGGTGCTGTTTGTTGGTTGGGAAGGGGTGGGCTTGTGTTCCTTCCTGCTGATTAGTTTCTGGTTCGACCGCACCAATGCGGCCGGGAAAGCGATGAACGCTGACGCCGGCCGTAAAGCCTTTATTGTCAACCGCGTGGGCGATTTTGGCATGATCCTGGCGATCTTCCTGATGTTTTGGGCGTTTGGTTCGCTGGAATTTGAGGCGGTGTTTGACACGGCCGTACACATGTTCGAGACACAGCACATCGTCCAGTTTGGCCTGTTTTCTGCGCCCATTGGCGTGGTGGTGACGGCGATAACGGCGCTGTTCTTGTTGGGCGCGGCCGGTAAATCGGCGCAGATTCCGCTGTACGTCTGGCTGCCAGACGCCATGGCCGGCCCCACGCCCGTCTCCGCCCTCATCCACGCGGCGACGATGGTCACGTCGGGCATTTATTTGCTGGTGCGCAGCAATGTTTTGGTGGAGATTTCACGGGCGAGCTTTATTGAAGAAGGAACGGCCGTATTCAACCTCATCTCCGCCCCCGACCTCATCGCCTACACCGGGGCTTTCACCGCCTTGCTGGCCGGTCTGATCGCTTTCACCCAATACGACATCAAAAAAGTGCTGGCTTACTCTACCGTCAGCCAGCTAGGTTTTATGATTGCCGCGGCTGGCACGGGCGCTTATGTCGCCGCCATGTTCCATTTGATCACCCATGCTTTCTTCAAGGCGCTGCTCTTTCTCGGCTCCGGCTCGGTCATTCACGGCATGGAACACGGCCACCACCACCTGCATGATCACGGCCATGGCAGCCATCACGGCCACGACGAAGGGCATTTTGATCCCCAGGATATGCGCACGATGGGCGGCCTGCGCCACAAAATGCCCTTCACCTTCTGGACCTATCTCATTGGTGCGATGGCTCTGGCGGGTATCTTCCCGCTGGCTGGTTTCTGGTCTAAGGACGAACTGTTGGCCCACGAGAGCTTTAATCATGGCTCTACCTTCACCATAGTCTATTGGGTCTTAACGGCAGCTGCCTTCTGCACCGCCTTTTACATGGGCCGCCAACTGATGATGGTCTTTTTCGGCCAGCCGCGCCACAAAGCGGCCGAACACGCTTCTGAAAGCTCCCCCTTAATGACCGTGCCGCTGATGATCCTGGCTGGATTAACCCTCTTTGGTGGTCTGCTCAATTTGCCTTTCGCGTCGGAAGCGGCCTACAAAGCCAGCAAAGTGGCCCACGATCCGGGCATCAACCTGGCGTTGGAACATTGGCTGGAAGAATCGCTGCCGGTCTTTGAATTGGCCGAAGAGGGCGTCTTTGCCGAAGAGCCGCCGTATACACCCACCTGGATCCAATACAATGTGGCTCTCATTTCGTCGGCTCTGGCGTTGGCTGGCCTGGGGCTTTCGATGCTGCTTGTCTACCGGCGTAGACCGGAAACGGCCGTCTCGCCCGACCCGCTGGAAAAACTCAAGCCGCTTTGGTGGTTCCGCATCTTGCCGCTGGAAACCTTTTACATGAAATTTGTCGTGCCCCCCTTCAACCGGCTGGCAAACTGGCTGGCCTATACCGTAGATTGGGAATTTTGGCACGATTTTGTCCACAACAACCTCATCCGCGACTTGTTTGGCAGCTTTGCCACTTTCCTGGCCGACATTTTCGACAAATATGGCGTTGACGGCACGGTAAACGGCATTGGCAGCGCCACCAAAGGGTTGGCCGGCACTTTACGCCGCACCCAGACCGGCTTTGCCCGCACCTCTGCCCTCGGCGTTTTCTTCGGCGCGGTGGCGCTGCTGGTATATTTTTTGTGGGTGCTTAACTAGGATTTGTCACCTGTAGTCCGTAATCCGTAGTCCGTAATCGGAACACGGAACACGGTTCAAGAAATACCGACTTTGGAGAAGCAATGAGCATGTTATTAACCATTCTAGTTTTCTTCCCGCTGCTGGGGGTGATTGCCATCCTGATTGCTGACCGGGGTAAGGGACAATCGGACAATCTGATCAAGTGGATTGCGCTGGCGACCAGTGGCATCACGTTGGTGATTTCGGTGGTGGTTTTAGCCAGTTACAACAGCGCCCTCAGCGGCCTGCAATTGGTGGACCGCTTTGCCTGGATACCGGCCTGGGGCATTGATTACCACCTGGGCGTAGACGGCTTGAGCATTTTGATGGTCCTGCTGACCGCGTTCATCAGCGTCATCGCCATTGCTGCTTCCTGGACGGCTATTGACAAGCAAATCAAAGGGTACTATATCCTGATGCTGCTGATGGAAGTGGGCATGATGGGCGTTTTCCTGGCGCAGGACTTGTTCTTGTTTTACATTTTCTGGGAATTTACGCTCATCCCCATGTATTTCCTGATCGGCATTTGGGGTGGCAGCGAACGGGTGTACGCCTCCCTTAAGTTCTTCCTTTATACCATGGCCGGTTCCCTGCTGATGCTGTTAGCGATTTTGTACATGGGTATCACCAACGACACCTTCTCTGTGCCGGACTTGATTGTCGGCCGGGCCGCTTTTGCCCACGCGCAGCATATGTTGTTCCTGGGTTTTGCCATTGCCTTTGCCATCAAAGTGCCGATTTTCCCCTTCCACACCTGGCTGCCGGATGCCCACACGCAAGCGCCCACGGCCGGTTCCATTATTCTGGCCGGCGTGCTGCTGAAGATGGGCACCTATGGTTTTGTGCGTTTTAATCTGCCCCTATTCCCACAGGCGTCCTTTGATTATGCCCCGGCCATCGCTGTGCTGGCGATTATCGGCATCATTTATGGCGCACTTGTCTCTTTCCCGCAAAAGGACGTGAAGAAGTTGGTGGCTTACTCCAGCATCAGCCATTTGGGGTTTGTGATGTTGGGCATTTTTTCGCTTAATTCGGCCGGGATTCAGGGCGGTATTTTGCAAGGGGTGAATCATGGCCTTTCCACAGGCGCGTTGTTTTTCCTGGTGGGCGTCATTTACGAGCAGCGCCATACGCGCCTGATGTCGGAGTTTGGTGGTTTGTGGAAGGCGATCCCGTTGTTTTCGGTGTTGTCGTTGATTGTGGTGCTGTCCAGCATGGGCTTGCCTGGCTTGAACGGCTTCGTGGGCGAATTTACCATTTTGCTGGGTTCGATGGGCGCGGAATCGTTGGGCACGCATCCCTGGATTTTCACCGCCTTTGCCGCGTCGGGCGTGATTTTGGCGGCCGTTTACCTGCTGTGGATGTTCCAAAATGTCTTTATGGGGCCGTTGAATAATCCGAAAAACCAGGCGCTGCGCGATGTGAACGGCCGTGAACTGGCTATCTTCCTCGCTTTCCTGCTGTTCATCGTCTGGATCGGCATCGCCCCCTCCGGCTACTTTAACCTGATGGACAGTTCGGTGTCCCAATTGGTCAGCGACATCAGCGCCACGGTGCTGGTCGGACAATAATTAAAACGATGAACGATGAACGCAGAACGCTCATCGTTCATCCTTCATCATTCCCCATGTCGCCCGTTTACTTCGTCCATCTTAGCGATACGCACATTGGGCCAACGGCCGTTTCCCCAGATCAGCATGGCGTTTATCCCTGGCCGTGCGCCAACCGGCTGGTAGACATCATCAACGATTTGCCGGTTCGGCCCGATTTTGTCATCCATACCGGCGATGTGGCCTACGCGCCGGACCCGGCGGCCTACGAATTGGCCGCTGCCACCTTCGTCCGCCTCAACGTGCCCATCTACTACGTCAACGGCAACCACGACGCGGCGCACCTGATCAACGCCCATCTGCCGATGGGTCCTAAGATGGATGTTAGCGGCGACCCCAATACGGTGTCTTATACCTTTGACGTGAAAGGAGAATGTTTCCTGGTGCTGGACACGCGCGGTCCAGACGAAATTGACCCGCAGGGCTGGCTTTCTGAAACGCAGTTAGCCGCCGCCCGCGCCGAAGCGCAGCCAGGCGGCCGGCCGCTGACAATTTTTATGCACCATCCCATCTGGCCGCTGAACGCCGAATGGATGGATGCGCACATGTTGGTACAAAACGGCCGTCTCCTGCATAACCTTCTGCTCCCGGCGCGCGGCCGGCTGCGGGGCGTGTTTCACGGCCATGTCCACCAACCCATGCAAACTGTGCGCGATGGCATCCTTTACAGCAGCGCCGCCAGCGCCTACACCCAATTCGCCGCCTGGCCCGGCGACATGACAGTGCGCCACGCCTTCGACGATGACCCTGGCTACGCTTTCGTTCACTTGCTGCCAGGGCAGACCATCATCCACCAGCACACCTTTGCCCGGCCAGAAGAATTGCCAATAGCCAATTGTTAATAGTCAATGGCGAACTAAAGAGCGCGAACCGTTGACAATTGACAATTGACCATTAACCATTAACCATTGACCATTATGAAAATTTACGGCGCTTGCCCTCATGATTGTCCCGATACCTGCGGCGTGATTACCGAGGTGGAAAACGGCCGTGCTGTCAATTTCTACGCCGACCCCGACCATGCCATCACCCAGGGCTGGTTGTGCGCCAAGGTACGGCCGTATCTGGACCACGTGTACCACCCCGACCGGCTGCAAACTCCCTTGCGTCGCATTGGACCCAAAGGGGATGGGCAGTGGCAAGCCATCACCTGGGACGAGGCGCTGGCTGAAATTGGGGCGCGCTGGCGCGAAATCATCGCCGAGTATGGCGCGGCGGCCATTTTGCCCTACAGCTACAGCGGCACGTTGGGCCTGGTGCAGATGAGCGTGTGCAACGGCCGTTTCTGGAACCGTTTGGGCGCCAGCCGCTTAGAGCGTTCTATTTGCGGCGCGGCAGCCGAATTTGCCGTAGAGGCCACCCTGGGTGCGCGCCACACGGCGCGCTATGACGACGTGGCCCACAGCAAGCTGGTCATCATTTGGGGACATAACCCTGTTAGCACCGCGCCCCACTTCATGCCCCACCTGAAAGATGCGCAGCGCGCCGGAACCCAGGTAATCGTCATTGATCCGCGCTGCACGCGCACCGCCAAAGGTGCAGATTGGCACATCGCCCCCAAACCGGCCACCGATGGGGCGCTGGCATTGGGTCTGGCGCATATCATCGCCGCCGAAAATTTGCACAACGAAGCATGGCTGGCGGCACACACGGTGGGCTGGCCGGAGCTGCGCGACCGTCTGGCCGATTACCCGCCGGAGCGCGTGGCGCAAATCACCGGTCTGCCGGTGGACGACATCATCCAACTGGCCCGCCTGTACGCCACCACCCAACCGGCGCTCATCAAAATCGCCGATGGCTTGCAGCGCCACCTGAACGGCGGGCAGACGGTGCGGGCGATTTGCGCCCTGCCGGCCGTCACCGGGCAGTATGGCGCGCGCGGCGGCGGTCTGGCTTATTCGGCCAGCGGTTATTTGCAGTGGGATGGCGCGGTGCTGAAAAAATGGGCCGACTGTCCGCCCCCGGCGCGGTCGGTGAATATGAACCGGCTGGGTGCGGCGCTTTTGGGCGAGGCGGCCGATCCGCCCATCCAATCGCTGTACGTGTTTGGCTCCAATCCGGCGGCGATAGCCCCCAATGCCGGGCAGGTGGTGGCCGGTTTGCAGCGCGAAGATTTGTTTACGGTGGTGCATGAGCTGTTTATGACAGACACGGCCGTTTACGCCGACATCGTGCTGCCCGCCACGTCGCAGTTGGAACACACCGATTTACATAAAGCCTACGGCCATACGGTGCTGGCCTACAATGCCCCGGCCATCCCGCCATTGGGCGAAAGCAAGAGCAATTGGGAGGTGATGGGCTTGTTGGCGCGGGCGATGGGCTTCGACGAACCCTGGCTGCATCAGAGCGCCGACGAGGTGATTGCCGATGTGCTGCGGGCGACGGCCGTTACCAACCCCGCTCTGGCCGACGTCACCCTGGAACGCCTGCAAGCCGAACGTTCGATTGAACTGCGCTATGAGCCGGATGTGCCCTTTGCCGACGGCCGTTTCCCCACCGCCAGCGGCCGGGTGGAACTGTTCAGCCAGCCCATGGCCGATTTGGGGCTGGACCCACTGCCGGGGTACGTGGCGGCGGAGGATGATGGGGCCAATGACGGCCGTTTCCCACCTGAAGAAGCGCTTAGCCTCATCACCGGCGCGGCGCATCATTTTGTCACCAGCAGCTTTGCCAACCAGGCCGGGCTGCTGGCCCGCGAAGGCGAGCCATTTGTGGAAATCCACCCCGACGACGCCGCCCGGCGCGGGATTGGGCAGGGCGACCAGGTGGTCGTGCAAAACGGACGTGGTTGGTGCGAGCTAAAAGCCATCGTCACCGATGGCGTGCGGCCAGGGGTGGTGGTGTCGCCGAAGGGGCGCTGGAGTCGGTTGGGCGACGGCCGTAACATCAATTGGACCACGCCCGATGCCCTGGGCGACATGGCTGGGCAAAGCACATTTCACAGCAACCGGGTGTGGCTGAGAAAAGCGGGTTAATGGTTGGTTCGTTTGCTGGTTGGTTAGCCAACCAACCAACTAACTAACTCCTCCACTATGTGGTAAGATCGTGAAATAACGAGCAAACAAGAAGGTTAAAGCTATGTTTGAAGCGCCAGCAATTGATTGGTTTGTAATCCTACCTTTTGTCATCGTTGCGGGATCTGGCATTCTGCTGATGGTGGTGGACTTGTTTGTGGCTGACGAGCAGCGCGCCTGGGCGCCCTGGCTGACCATTGTTGGCCTGTTTGCCGCCTTGGCGGTGAGTGTGAGTCAGTGGGGGATGGCTGGGGCGACGTTTACGGCCGTTGGCGACGCGCCGATGATCGTGGTGGACAATTTTGCCGTTTTCCTCAACGTTACCCTGCTGCTGGCTGGCATTCTCAGCCTGCTTATCTCTCTCAATTTCCTGGAAGACGCCAACCTCAACAAGCCGGAATATCACATGCTCATGCTGTTCTCCCTGAGTGGCATGATGCTGATGGGCATGTCCAACGACCTGATTTTGATTTTTGTCGCTTTGGAACTGCTCTCCATTCCGCTGTATATACTGTCGGGCATTGCCTGGCCCAACGTTAAATCAGAAGAATCGGCGCTGAAATATTTCTTGTTGGGCGCGTTTTCCTCCAGCATTTTTGTGTTTGGCATCGCCCTGACCTATGGCGCGTCTGGCTCGACTTCTCTGCCGTTGATTGTGGCGCGGATCAGCCTGAACAGCGCCCTGGGCATTGGGGCGATGGCCTTCATCCTGGTGGGGCTGGCCTTTAAAGTGGCCGCTGCCCCCTTCCACATGTGGACGCCGGATGTGTATGAAGGTGCGCCGACGACGGTGACGGCCTTTATGTCGGTCGGGGCGAAGGTGGCCGGGTTTGCCGCGCTGCTGCGCATTTTGATGGTCGCTTTTCCCTATGTCGGCGATGCCTGGGTTGGCGCGTTGGCGATTCTGGCGACGCTGACGTTGATCATTGGCAACGTGGTCGCCATTGCCCAAACCAACATCAAGCGCATGTTGGCTTATTCCAGCATTGCCCACGCGGGCTATATTTTGATTGCTGTGGCTGCCAGCGCCAACAGCCCGGATGGGGTGGGTGCGGCGCTGTTTTACATGATGGCTTATCTTTTCAGCAACCTGGGCGCGTTTGCCATTGTGATTGCCATGGAAAAACGGGACGATCAGGGCGTGCTGCTGGACGATTACAAAGGCTTGTGGCAGCGCAGCCCGGCGATGGCGCTGGCGATGGTTGTGTTTATGTTGTCGCTGGCGGGCATCCCACCGACGGGTGGCTTTGTGGGCAAGTTATTTGTCTTTCGCACGGCCGTTGAAGCGAATTTAACCTGGCTGGCGGTGGTGGGGGTGGTAACGGCCGTTGTCTCTACTTTCTACTACTTGCGCGTGGTTTACCTGATGTTTATGTTTGAAGGTGAGGCTGAAATAAACGCCAAACCGGCATTGAGGACGGCCGTTGTCGTGATGGTTCTAGTCACATTCCTCATCGGCTTACTGCCTGGCGCCTGGTTTGAACTTGCGCGGCAGGCGGGCCTGAGCGGGCTGCCACTGCTGGCCGGTGGTTAGCAGCGGTAGCCAGTGTTCAGTATTCAGTATTCAGTATTCAGTATTCAGTGTACGTTTTCCAGAAACAGCGCCTCAGTTTCCTAGGAAAAGAGTGGATTCAACGCGGTGAATTTCTTGCTGAATTTGCTGCCGCGTTTTCTGCAAGATGGCGTCGAACTCTTGCAGGCGGCCCAGAGCAGCCTGCAGGGTAAAGGGATTAGCCGACGGGGTGATGGCCGGGGCGGGGTATTCCAGCCGGTCGGCCTGGATTTGGGCGTGGAGGTGTTCCGTGGAGGCGGCCGGCTGCACCCCCAATTCACGTAAGAGAACGGCCGTACACCGTTCATACTGCCGCAGTGCGCTGGTTCGGTCGCCGGCCAGGTAATAGAGCCGCATCAGGCGGCGGTGGGTGCGCTCCCGCGCCTGGTCGTGGCGCAGAATTTGCATCCCATAGCTGATGGCCGATTCATAGGCGCCGCAGCTTTCGCCATGCTCCATCAATTTGTCCAGCATCATCAACAACATCTGCTGATACCGTTCACGTTCAAACAAACACCAATCCTGGTACCAGCCTTCCAGCAAATCGCCGCGATGAAGCTGCACGGCTTCGGCAAGGGTGCGCACGGCCGTTTCGTCCAGTTCAGCCCCCGCTTTTCCCTGCGTGCAGACAAACGCCTGCTCAAATAAGGCCACATCCAGCCGCAAAACGGCCGTAAGACCTATCTGAATCCAATCCGACTCAATCTGCACAATGGTGTTTAAATCATCATAGCCGCTAAACGCGCTTTGCAACTGCCACAGCGTGCGTCGCAGATAACTCTTCGACTGCGCCGATGGCTGTTCCGGCCAAAGTAAACTGGCGAGTGATTCCCGATGGTGTGGCCGGTCTGCGTGCAAAAGCAGATAACACAACAACTCCTGAACTTTACATGCATCTAGCCCGTCTAACGCCTGCTCCCCACAGCGGGCACAAAACTTGCCAAACAACGAGATTTGCAACTGATCCATGCGTGCGCCTCTTCGTGATGGCCCAACAATCTGTTTGTCGGGGAACCAGATGAATTATGCTAATGTTTTCTGTCGTAGAACAAAAGCAGTTTGATGGATGAATTAATTGGCTGCGTAACGATGGTGATGATGGTGGAGTGGTGCGGGTATGGGTGAACGATTGAGGACAAAACCAATGAGTCACACCATTATAAACGATATGCTTTGAATTTTTACGGCATGACCCATCATTTTAGAAAAATAGGTATGGTTCAACAGGGGCGGGTTCATCTTTTATGAATTCTCAGAAGTTACACGGAGGAGTCACGGAGATTTTGGCGCAGAAACAAGCTCTTTCTTCGTGTCTCACCATGACAGCATGTGTGAAGGACATTTGTCGCCCTGCCTACGAATCAGAGAGGATTTCTTCCAGCGGATTGTCGCTTTCTTCGACGAGGCTTTTGCGGGTTTTACCGCCCGTTTGCGGGTCTTCCACCAGGCCCATCTCGAAGAGGTGTTCCATGATGCGCGCGGCGCGTGGGTAGCCGATGCGCAGCCGACGCTGCAACATGGAACTGGAAATACTGTCTTGTTTTTGGGCGATTTCGATCGCCTGTTCCAATAGCTGGTCAGTTTCGTCCAGCAGGGCGTGTTTGGCGATAAGCGTCTCCCAGGGCGGCGGGATTGGCTCGAAATCGGGTAATGTGGTGTGCCAATGGTTGACAAGGCGCTCGATTTCATTGTCGTTGACAAAAACCCCCTGCACGCGCACCGGTCCGGCGGCGTCTGGGGCCTGAAAAAGCATGTCGCCCTTGCCCAACAGATGCTCCGCACCACCCGTATCCAGGATGACGCGCGAATCTACGCCGGAGGCCACCGAAAAGGAGAGGCGGGCGGGGAAGTTGGCTTTGATCAAGCCGGTGATTACGTCGGTAGACGGCCGTTGCGTCGCCACAATCAAATGAATGCCCGTCGCCCGCGCCATCTGCGCCAACCGGCAAAGGGTCCGCTCCACGTCGCCGGGATAGGTGTACATCAAATCGGCCAGTTCATCAATGAAAACCGCCAGGTAAGGCAGCTTTTTTAGCGTTGGGTGGCGGGCCACTTTGTGGTTGTAGCCGTTCAGGTTGCGGGCACTGACCAGGGTAAACATCTCGTAGCGGCGGTCCATTTCGGCCGTCAGCCAGCGCAACACGCCCACCGCCCGGTCGGCCTCCACCTCCACCTTGCCGATCAGGTGGGGCAGGCCATTAAAGCGGATCAGTTCAACCTTTTTGGGGTCTATCATGATGAGGTTGAGCCGTTCCGGTGAATTGTTGAACACCAGGCAAGAAACGAAGGCGTTGATGCACACCGACTTGCCAGAGCCGGTCGTCCCGGCGATCAGCAGGTGGGGCATGGTTGCCAGGTCTATCGCCTGGGCTGCCCCGGAAACGTCCTGCCCCAGAGCGACGCCCAGGGGGCTTTTGATTTTGGCAAAGGCGTCGGATTCCAGGATGGAACGCAGGCGCACGATGCTGGTTTCGGCGTTGGGCACTTCGATGCCGACCACGCCGCGCCCCGGGACCGGCGCCTCAATGCGCAGCCGGGTGACGGCCAGCGCCAGGGCCAGGTCACGGTGCAGCGAAGCGATCTGGCCGATGCGGATTTTCTGCTGTTTGGGGTCGCCATCTGGCCCGGTGCGTTCCACATAGCCGGGCTGTACGCCGAACTGGGTGATGGCCGGGCCGCGCCGGATTTCGGTGACGATGGCCGGAATGTGGAAGTCGGCCAGGGTGCTTTCGATGATGCGCTTCTTTTCATCAATTTCGGCGGGGGACATGGCCGTGGGCACGCCTTCTTCTAACAGGGTGATGGCCGGCAGGCGTTGGTCGCGCCGCTGCCAATCCATGCCATCTTCCTGCGGCGCGGAGTCTTCGATGATGATGAGGTCGTTGGGGCTGCGCAGATGGGACTGGGGCAGAGGCACGGCCGTTTCCTGGGGCAATGTTGGCCGCGCTACCGCTGCCCGCTCTGGTGGGGCAATCCTGGCGCCCCAATGGCGCAGGCCGATAGTGATGTGGTTCAGGGTCTCTAACAGGTCCAGCCAACCATAGTTGACCAGCAAAGCAAAGCCCCAAATCAGCAAAATGGCGTACAGAATGCTGATGAGAAAGGGACCGATCAATTCCAGCAGCGGTTCTGATAATGCCCAGCCAACCAGCCCGCCGCCTAGACCCCGATAGGCGTCGGACAGGGTGGCGTTGGTGAGTAGGTGGCTGAGGGGGAGGGCGGTGAACAGCAGCAGTTCTAGCCCGACAACCTGGGAGGCGTGGAATTGATACGGCCGTTTCACCCGCCGAACAGCCAGATGCAGCCCTACGGCCGCCAGAATAAAGAACAAAGGATACACTCCCCAACCAAACACCTGGCGCAGCAAACTGGTCCACCACGTCAGCCAGCCGGCCTGGGTAAAGCCGGGCAGCGCCAGCAAAGTGATCAGCGCGAAGAGACACAACAGTCCACCGGCGATTTCCACCCGCCAGGGGATGAGGCCGTTGATAAACTTTTCATCCCAGGTTGGCGGCGGTGGCGGGGGTTCTGTTTTGGGGGAACGGGTGGTGGTTTTGCGGGTCATAAAAGTAGTCGGTAGCTGAAGATTAATAGTTGACAGCAAGTATACAACAAATCAACAGCCGACGTGAGGAAGCGGCGTGAGGACGCCGCTTTCAGGCTGTCAACTCCCAACTCCCAACTATCTACTGATTTTGGGGGACGCCGCGTAAACTGAGGGCCAGACGTTTGGCACGGCCGTCTACTTGCAGCACGCGGGCGACAACGCGGTCCCCGATATTGACCACGTTGCGCGGATGCAAAAAAGAGCCTTCAGCCAGTTCAGAAATGTGGACTAACCCTTCTAGCTCCCGTTCCAACAGCACAAACGCACCATAGTTGGTGATATTGTTGATGATACCGGCGACGATTTGGTCTGGTTGGTAGCGTGTTTCGGCCGTTGCCCAAGGATCTGGATACAGACGCTTGACGCTCAGGGCCACCCGCTCGTTCCCTGAGTCTACCCCCAGCACCAGAACTTCCAATTGTTCATCTGGCTGCACAATCTTGCTAGGGTGGGGTACGCGGCTCCAGGACAACTCGGAGATATGGATCAGCCCTTCCACGCCGCCCAAATCTACAAATGCGCCAAAATCAGTTAGATTGGTCACGCGGCCGGTGAGGATGTCGCCCGATTTAAGGGCGTCTAAAACGTTCTGACGTTGTTCTGGCTCTACCACGGCGGCTCTTTCAGACAAAATGAGCCGGTTCATCTGCGGATTCACTTCGATGATTCGGAGGGTGAGGACGCGATTGACAGTGTCTTTGAGTACTTGAATGCGCTGCGAGGCGATGTGGAACTGGGGGAAATCTATCAGTTGCGAGGCTGGCACAAAACCGGGCAGACCCTGCCACTGCACAAGCAACCCCCCTTTGTTATAGCCAACGATGGCGAGTTCTAACTTCTGCCTGGCGTCCAGAGCTTCCTGGGCCAATTTCCAGGGGTCCATCAGCGACGTTCCTATTTCGGGAAGCCAATCGTCGTCGCCACTTACCACCTCATAACGACCGGAAGCGGCAGCCTGGTCACGGTCGGTTATATGTGGCTCGTTTTCTTTGTGTGACAATAAAGCGGCCCAAAAAGAATCATCTCGCTGGTTTGTTTCGGGAGACGCCTGGGAAGATTGGAGATTCATATGCTGTTACTCGGATAAAATTGTCACACAACGCACGCCATAGCCGCTTGTCTGTAACCTAATGAGCATAGTACTTTATTCCTAATTATAGGCTTTGCTATTCCTGTGTCAACCGGAACGCTGAGGCCCAGGCGCGGCGTGGTTTTCCATGATGCGGATTTGCTGCATCTGCTTTATACGCCTGTGCCTCGGTCGCACTGATTGATGGCCGCAGGTTATAATAGGTCCTGAGAAAGCAGGCTGTCTTGTTATTTTGGTGGTGAACAACCGGAGAGGTTGAGCTGCCGTTTTCGGAGGAATAAATGGTGGAAGAATTAGCGTCAACGGCCGTACTGCCCCATCTGCACACAGGCTGGTTAGGCCACGCCTACCATTATTACCCCACTATTTCCTCCACCAATGACGTGCTCAAAGAAATGGTGCGGCAAGGCAGCGACCAATGGCCGCCCGCGGGCACGGTATTGGTGGCCGATTATCAAAGCGCTGGCCGTGGCCGCTTGGACCGCCGCTGGGAGGCGTCGCCAGGCACTTCGTTGATGATGTCGCTGTTGTTTCGCCCTGATTGGCCGGGGCAGCAGCTTTTGTGGCTGACGATGATGGCCAGCCTGGCAGTCCTGGAAGCGGCAGAAACGGCCGTTGGCATTCACGCTGCGCCGATGGGCGTGAAATGGCCCAATGACCTGATGATCTGGCAGGAAGGCGTGTGGCGGAAATGGGGCGGACTGCTGCTGGAAGGCAGTGTGGCAGAAAACGGCCGTCTACAAACCGTCGTCATGGGCCTGGGCCTCAACGTGAACATGACCACCAGCCAGCTTCCCCAGGGCATCACCCCCACCGCCAGCCTGTCGCTGGCGGCCGGCCGGCCGGTGTCCCGGTTGGCCTTGCTGGTAGATATTCTAACCCGGCTGGAAGGGTATTATGCGGCGGCAGAGGACGGCCGTTCCCCCCAGCCGCAGTGGCAGGCGCGTCTGATTACCCTGGGGCAGATGGTCACTGTCAGCCGACCCGGCCAGCCGCTGTTGGCCGGCCAGGCCGTAGGCGTGGATGAATGGGGTCAGTTATTGGTGCAGAGCGCCGACGGCCGTCAGCACACCATCGCAGCTGGCGATGTTTCCTTGCGCGGCTGAGGAACGGCCGTAATCAGGCAAGTGCCATAAGCGGTGTCAGTCCCTAAAGTGTTGGCGAACCCCTTGGGGTTCAACACAAAACACCGCCATACGCCTGCGCCATAGTCGAGTCTACCATTGACATTTATGAGTATGTCGGGTAGCCTTTCGGAGTGGATTTGTTGCCCAATTGATACCAGGAGATGAACCATGAGCAATGATTTTAGTCGCTTCAGCGACGATTCTTTTGATGAAACACCCGACTGGCTGTTGGATGATGACGCGACGCCATTGGAATCAGCAACCGACGACTTTGAGACCGGCGGCGATGACGAGTTCGATCAACTCCGTCGCAAAAGTACGCGCACCGGCTCCATGCAAGACGAGATGGAAGCCGCCGAACGCACAACGGCGACAAGTTCTGGCGGCTCTTTTGCCTGGAGCAAGTTTACCCCCGGCCAACGTCTGGTTTTGGCCTTGTTAATACTCTTAAACATCATTGCCGTCGCTTTCGGCGTGATGGTGGTGGCCGGTATCATTTAAGCTGCCGCCTATTGGCGGCTGCTAAACCTGTAAGAATCTAACCGCGAAGAGTGTGACGGGCACAGAGAGATGTCCATCAATCTCTGCATCCTCCACACCTTCGCGGTTTGTTGTTCTCCCTATGGATAACCTGATGACCAATGCTGCTCTGGAGCAAACCAATAAACAATCCAAACGTCTTACCCTGACCGATAAACTCCTCAATCGTTTGGGGCAGGTCATTGATGAAACCGATGAACAGGCGGCTGCGGCGCGGGTGGCGAAGATGCAGGTGGCCCATCCCAATGAACCGGTGGCAAAGCTGGCCGACCGCCTGATCGCCAGCAAGTCTCGGGAAACGGCCGTTATCGGGGCCACCACTTCAGCCGCAGCCATTATTCCCGGCGTGGGCACGTTTGCCGGGCTGGCGCTGGGCGTGGCCGCTGACTTTGGGGTTACTTTTAAGCTGCAAGCGGAATTGGTGCTGGAAATTGCCACTTTATACGGCCGTGTCCTTTCCCCCAGCGAAAAACGGCGGGCCGTTTTGTTGGTGACTGGCCTCAGCGCCGGGACCACCACCCTGGCCCACCGCGCCGGCAACCACATCTCGCGCCGGGTCGCGGCGCGCGCCGGTTCCAAATATGTCACCGGGGCGCTGCCGGTGGCCGGGGTGGTCGCCTCGGCGTCTACCAATGCCGTGATGACTTATATCATCGGCCAGCGGGCGCGGGCTTATTTTAGCCTGGGGCCGGAAGCGATGGACGACTGGCGGCTGACGGCTCAGGCTCTAACCGGCCTGAACCGTGATGTATTGGTGAGCGGCGGGAAGAAGATAAAAGCGGCCGGCGGCACGGCCGTAGCTGGTGTTAAGAAAGCCGGTTCCTCGCTCATCCACCGCCGTAAGCAAACTCGACCCGAATTAGAGGAAATCATCCCCGTTTTTGACGCGCCCTGAGCGGAACTATCGCCAATCGCCTGGTATCCGTATTCGGTAATCCGTATTCCGTGGGGCGATACTTCTGGCAAATGCCAACGGAAAATGGGATACGGGCTTTGGTTTACGGCTGCTAACCTCGTCGCCAGACGAACAATGCCGCCAGAAAGCGGAATGCGCCAGAGACAAACAGCGTCGTTACCAGCCCAATTCGCGCGGCCAGCAGCGGGCCGCCCAGCGAGCCTAACAGCACGGCCGCGTTCAGCGCCAGGTTATACCAGGCCAGGTAAGCGGGGCGACGGTCTTCGGGAATACGTTCCAGCAGGTAATTGGCCTGCGAACCAGACACCAATCCCCAGGTAATGCCGCCAACGGCCGAAACAATAAGGAAGAGAGTCAGGTCGCGGGTGACGGCCGTTAACACCGGATACATACTCATCCCCAACACGCCAATCACCAACATCGCCCGGTTGCTCAGTCGCCGCGCTAACCGGCTGAGCTGCATCGAAGTGAGCAGCACGGTCCCGTAAAAAACGGCGTTCCCCAACCCGATGTCCTGGTCGGAAAGGTTCAGGTGGTTCACCCAGAACAGCGGCAGCAGCGAGATGGGCAGGTACTGCGCCAGGTGAAAGAAGAACATCGCCAACAACACCAGGCGAAAGGCCTGGTCTACGCTGCGCAGTTGCAGCCCTTTGTCGGGGTGACGGTTCAGTAAAAAGCGCCAATCGCCAACGGCCGTGCGCATTCCTCCCAACCAGACCCGCACTGCGCCAGGCCGGGCCAGGTCGCCGACACTTTCGCCATGTCGGGGAGTGTAGGTGGCTTCATGTAACGGCCGTACATACCACAAATGCACGCTGCTCATGGCTGCCCCCAACGCGCCAATGGCAAACACCACCTGATAGCCAATTGGAAAAGGCAGCACTTGCAGCAGCCAACCACACAGCAGTGACACAGCAATAAAGGTCACCGCCAGCAGCGCGTTGCGAATGCCGGTAACGTGGCTGCGCCACTCCACGGGCACAGCCGCGGCGAACAGGGCGTTAAAACCAACCGACAGCGCTGTGCCGGGAATGCTCATCAAAAAGACCAGCACAATCAGGGCTGTAACCTGTGCCTGGGGCAGCAAAAAGAAGGGTAAAAACACCCACACCGCGTAAAACAGGCGATACCCCACCGAGGTCCAAAACACCTTGCGGCTGATGGCTCCCCCTTTTTGCAGCCAACTGCCCATCGGCAGCGTCACCATCAGGCTGACGACGGCCGGCGCGGCGCTGAGCAAGCCAATCTGCCAGCCGGTCGCGCCGAGGCGTGTGGCGTACACCGCCATAAAAGAGATGGCGCTGGCGTTTAGCACGCCAAACCAGGCGATGTCCATGTATAGATGAAAAAAGTTACGGCGATGTTCGGCCGGAATCACGGCCGTTCGTCGGGTGAATGTTGTTGTTGCCATGCGAAACCCTCACATCAAAGTGTTTGTTTATACAAAATCCCCTATTATCCCCGCGTTCCGACGATTGGCGAAGGAAATCAAGCGACTTAAGTCCTACTGCTGCTATGCGATTGGCAGATGTTTGAGGGGGTAGCTGCGGCTGGCAGCCCAGACACGTTTTCGATAATTCGTTTAGATTGGACCAACCTTCTGAGATCTGTCCAATCTTCCGTATGTTATTTAATTTTCATTCCTTCATGGGCTGTCAGGCCAGGTGAATGGGGGGTGTACGGCCGTTTCCCAATTCCCACGTCAGCCTATCTGCCCGCAAGACAAGTTCACGCACCGGGCCATTGGGCATCATGATTAAGATGTGGCGGCCTGTGGCGTCCGCCCATTGGCGGCCTTGTTCCACCGCCTGCCAGTGGCCGTCTAGCTCAATGCGCCGCACCTGGATACGGCCGTCGGCGGCAAAAGTACAATCAACGCCAATTGAACTCATGGTTCCTCCGTCAGTCCTTCACCTCGTCATCCCCTTCGCCCCACAGCGCCGCCAGCTTGCGGTACTTCACCCATTCATAGTAAGCCATGTACAGGCTGAGGCGCAACCCATGACGGCCGTCGCCATACCCTCTCAGGCTGACAAAACGCCACCAGAACTGCCGCCACGGTTGCAGCACGTAATTGTGTGGTTTGGGGCGCACGCCGTGTTGCCGCAAGATAGAGGCGTCGTAATCGGTATAAGCGCGCTGTTTGGCGCGAAAATGGGCCACGTCGCGGTAGTTATAATGGATGAGTGGGTTCTGCAGGTGGCCGATGGCCCCGTCCACCAGCGCCAGTTCATGCACGGGGCGTTCGTAATGGACACGGCCGTGCTGGAACAGGCGCAGTTGGTAATCCGGGAACCAGCCCGCGCCCAACGTCAATTTGCCAAAGAGATAATTGTGGCGCGGCACATACCAACCCATTTCTGGCCGCTGCGCCACCACCTGGCGGATTTCGGCCGCCAGTTCTGGCGTGCCACGTTCGTCGGCGTCTACAAAAAAAACCCAGTCGGTCTGCAGATGGGCCAGGGCGGCATTGCGCTGCTGGGCGTAATTTTCAAAGCTGTTTTGCGCTGTTTCGGCGCCGCCCGCCCGCGCCAGCGCCAGGGTATCATCCTGGCTGAAGGAGTCGAAGACCAGCACCCGGTCGGCCCAGGCCAGGCTGGCGATGCAGGCCTGTATGTGGGCTGCTTCGTTATAGGTAAGGATAACGGCCGTTATTTCGATCATGGGAACATCTGGCAAAGAGGCTGGGGATTTAGCCGCCGTCGGGCTGGCTGACGGCCGTGCGTGGGGCGGCGTCTTGAGTCCAGGCGTTGATGATTTCTTCATAAGCGCGTAACAAATCGGGGTCGTTGGTTTTGGCGGCTTTGCGGCGCATGGCTATCTGCACCAATTTTGTCGCCAAGACCTGCCGCACACGGCCGTGATGTCTGCGGTACAACTGCGCCCGGCTGGTCCATAGATTAATGACCGACTGGGTGGGCGCCTGTTTGGTGCTTTCGCCGCCATAATGGACGATTTCGGCGGCGGGCACGGCGTAAATATCCCAACCACCTTCACGAATGCGCCAGCTCCAATCAATTTCCTCACAATACATGTGGTAGCTTTCGTCGAAGCCGCCGGTGGCGCTGGCAACGCTGGCCCGCACCAGCATCGAAGCGCCCAGCGGATGGTCTATGGCAAAGGGTTTGTGGTCGGGGCGGAAGAGTTGGCGGCTGTAACGGCCGTTTAACCGGCTGTCGTACAATCGCGGCGGCATCACAAACAGGTCGAAGATGAGTTGAGTGATGCCGGGGAAGTAAAAGGCGCTGTGCTGGAAACGGCCGTCGCGATAGACCAGCCGCGCCCCCGCCATGCCGGCGTTCGGCCGTTCATCCAGGCATTCAACCAGATGCTTCAGCGCGCCCGGCCGCAGTGTTGTGTCTGGATTCAGCAAAAAGTAATAACGCGGCTCCAATTTGGCGGCAGCGGCTATCCCCTGGTTATTGGCCGCGCCAAAACCGGGATTATGACTGTTGGCAATGAGATGCACATGCGGGAAAAGACTGCGCAGCAGTTCCACCGTACCGTCGGTGGAATCGTTGTCCACCACCCAGATTTGCGCCCGTAACCGGGTGCGCAAAATCTCCTTATGCACAGAGCGTAAGCAGTCCGCCAGGTAATCGCGCACATTCCAGCTAACGATGATAACCGCTACATCTAACATGGTTTATTCTTCGGTCAGCGCTCCGGCGGCGAGAATGTCGCGTAGCGGAGCATAGAGCGCGTCTGTGGCCGGCTCCAGGCCGCGCCAATCGTAAAAATCGCTGGCGCACACCGATGTGGCGCACGCCTCGGACAGGGCAAACGTTTGTAATTCAGCGACCACCTGCCGTGCCAGCGCCAGTGGGAAATCGCGGCCAAAGGCCACCGTTTCGTTGGGAATTTGTGGGCTGAGGGCGACGATGCGCGTTTGGGTGTAAATTTCCGGCTGGATGTCGAAAATACCGGCGCGGGCGTCGCGCAGACGATAGCCGCCAAATTCCGGCTCGCCAATGACCAACACATAGCCAATGGGGCTGCGCTCTGGGGCGATGCCCAACTGCCGCCATATTTCAGGGCTGTCTACGCCATACTGCCACAGCCGATCTTCATAAGGCATGATGGGCGGCGTGTAGGAGCCGACGGCAAAATCCACATCGCCGTTAAACACGGCCAGCATGGCGCTGTTGTCACCAGGCAGTTCGATGATTTCGGCGGCGGCCACGCTGGCGCTGCGCAGCATGGTTTCGATGGCTTTGGCGTTGGGGATGCTGGCTGCGTCGGGCACTGCGCCCCGTTTGCCGGCCAGGTCGGCCAGGGTAAGAATGCCGCTGTCGCGCCGGGTGACGATCATGCCCGCCTGCCAGCTCAGGCCGTCGGCGTGGACGGCGACGCTGCCGGGCTGCGCAGCGCATTGGGCGCTGGCCTGGGCCATCCCCAACGGCGACAACACGCCGATGGTGTCGGCCGGGGCGGCGCACATCAGGTCTATGAGGGCCGCTTCGCTGTCGGCAACGCCGACAACAAACTGCTGCCCGGTGGCCTGGGCCAGGGCGTCGGCCAAACCTTGCCCGCGCGTCATGATGACGGCCGCGCTGCTGATGGGCGAGAATAAAATTTGCACCGGTCGTTCGCTTGTACCGAGGGGGGCTTTGGTGATTTCGACGGGGATTTCTTGCACAAGTTCGGTGACGATTTCGGTCGTGATCAGGCGGGTAACTTCGATTTGGACGGGAGCGGGGGTGGCGACGGCCGTTGGGCCACTGCTTGCCGGGTTGTTTTCTACCAGGCGCGTTACCTCAACTTCCAACACCTGTGGCTGGCACGCAGACAACAAAATAAGCAGCCCCCAGGCCACAATTAGCCAAACCTTTGCCATGAACCTGTTTTCCCAATCCTCTCAAGTGCGGGTCAGCGCTACATGATCGCGTGAACGTTGTTAGTTTACCGTGACGGCCGTTCCCCTGCCACCGATGCTAACCTGCTGCTTAGATCGAGAAAAGCAGTCGCTGGTTCAGACCGCGCCGGGTGGTTTGGCTAGTACTCGCAAGCGGTAATCGGTTATCGGTAGGGTGCTATCTCTGGAAAATGTCATCGGATAACGGGATACGGACTTCGGTCTACGGCTGCTGCGGTTTCATGGGGATTTCGCGGGGTTCGCAGATAGGCATATTGGCGGCGTCGGGGATGTCTACCAAAATGGCTTGCGGGTTTACGCGGTTGTTGAATTGGGTGATGGCGACATCTTCGTGGATGAGGCCGGCCCACACGGGCTGCGGGTTGCGGTTGCCAAACACATCCACCACGCGGATGCCACCGGTGACGATGGCCCGCGCGCCGGGCATGAGGTAGGTATAATCGCCGATTTGCTGCAAATCGGCCGGCCCGCCGACGGCCCAGCGGAAGGGGTAGTTGCTCAGTTCGTTCTCGAAGCCGATGGCCGCGCGCCAGGCGCCGGATTCGGTGTGCCAACCCAGGGTGTTGTAGTTCCAATCGGAGTCGTAGACGGTTCCTGGTTCGGGACCGGTGGTACGGATGGGGGTTGTGCCGTAGTTTTCGATGGTCATGGTGAAGTAGAGGGTATCGCAGATGGCAACGGCCGTTGCGCTAAAACTCAGCGTATTCCCAGTCGGCGGGGCAAAGATGTCGGCGCGGGGCACGCCGCCGTAGGCGATGCTTAGTTCGTTCTCCACCCGAATCTTCTGCCCTTCGGCGTCTTCGGCGATGGCGATGATGGGGTAGGTTCCATCGGCCGGCGGCGTTTCGCTGTTGTCCACGCCGCCTTCGTAATCATAGATGTGGCGGCCGGGCATTCCGGCGGGGATGGCGCGTTCTAGTTCGGCGATGGGCAGTTCACGGCCGTCTGGCAGCTGCAAGAAGACGCGCACGGTGGCCTCTTTGGTCTGGTAAAACTGCACCTGGATGCGATCGTCTATGCCATCACGGTTGGGGGTGAAGGTGGCGCGGTCCAGCGAGAAGTCGCGCAGTTCGGGCAGGGTGGCGTCGGCGTCGGCGATGGTGAGCTGGCCCTGTTGGGTTTCGGTACGGCCGTTCTCATCGGTAGCTTCAACCGTCCAGGTGTAGGTTCCGTTTTGCAGCAGGCGGGCCAGGACCTGGCCGGTAATTGTCTCGCCCGGCAGTGTGTAGCCATCTACCACGCCGCTGAACAGGACCTCATAATCGCCCGCGCCCCGAATTTTATCCTGACGAAAATAAAATCGGTCGCCGCTGGCATTTTCCAGATAAATGGACACGGCCGCATTGCCGGCCAATTGATAGCGGATGCGGGTAGCGTCGGTATCGCCGTCGGCGTTGGGAGTGATGGTGTCGTGCTGCACAGACACGTTGCGCAGCAGGCTGCTGTCGCCATTGAGCAGCCGCCAGCCGATGGCCACGGCGGCCAAAACGATGAGCAGGGCAACGAGGCCCACAATAACCGGTGTGTTTTTCTTCTGTTGCATAGTGGCGCAAGTGTACCAAAGCCGCCAGCGCCGGGCGAGTGGCGAACTCCCGACGAAACGCCTATGGCTTTGTGGTATGATGTGCCAAGAAATGAAAACAAAGTTAATTGAAGGAGTTTGATAATGGTGAAAAGTAATGCGAACACCGTAGAAGCTAACGCCGGCCGGGAGCCAGCGGCCCCGGCGGGGGCCCGGGGCCCAGGCGCCGCCCCCGGCCCGCAAGGGGCGAAGGGCGCGGAGCCAAACCTAAAGGAGGCGCTACGCCACAGGGGCTTTGGCTGAACTGCCTGAAGGACAGCGCCAGGTGGTAACGGCCGTGCGCGACCTGATCCGCCGTAATTTGCCCGATGGCTATGCTGAGTCCATGAACTGGGGCATGATCAGCTACGAAATTCCCTTGGCCGACTACCCCAAAACCTACAACAAACAGCCATTGACATACATCAGTCTGGCGGCGCAGAAAAACCACTACGCGCTGTACCTGATGGGTCTCTATCAAGACCAATTGCAAACCGAATGGCTGAAAGAAGCGTATGAACAGATGGGCAAGAAATTAGATATGGGCAAATCTTGCGTGCGGTTTCGCAAGTTGGAGGATTTGCCGCTGGATTTGATTGCCCAGGTGGTTGCCAGCATGCCCCCGGCCGATTTCATCGCCCAGTATGAAATGAGTCGTGGGCTGTAAGTCGCAAATCGCCGGATGCCCGCACAAATCGGAGTTGTTAACAGATTTGTAGGGCAACCCTTGTGGTTGCCCCTACAAGTCTTGGGCAAATTTACAGAGCGTCCTTCTAATTTCCATATACTGCCAGCAGCACTTGGGGCGTGATGAAGGCTTCGACGTAGGCAGCCAGCAGCAGCAGGGGCAGTACCAGGCCAATAAAGATGCGCGCAAATTCGGCGGATGTCGCAATAAAGGCTTCGCTGAGGGTGCGGTTTGGCGGTGGGGCGATGACGGTGATGTGCCAGCGCAGGGCAGCGGCAGCGGCCAGCAAGATGGCCGGCAGTTCAACAATGGCGTGCGGTAGAATGGAGGCGGCCACGAACAGCAGGGCATTTTCACCGGCCAGGAAGATTTGCCCGGCGGCAAAACCGACGATGACCCAGGGCAGTATAAAGACCAGGATGCCCAGGATGCCAAAGGTGAAGGTTCCCAATAGAGCCAGCAGCAGCAGCACGCGCACGTTCTGTATAAAAATTGCCAGCGGCAGCCCTTTGGCGACAATTTGTAGTTGTTCCAGATTGGCGGCAATCCCGCCGCCGCTGATCTGACCTAACATGTCGGGCGGCAGGCGATAGGTGAAGGCCAGGGCGACGCCCATGCCCGCTGCGCCGAACAAAGCCAGAACCAGGGCGCCGATGGGGCGGGCTAACTGTGGAACAATGGCGAAGGTTTGCCGATACCAGAGGAAGGGGGTGGGGTAACGGCCGTTATTCAGCCGCCGTCCACTCAGCATCGCCCAAAACTCGCCGGCAATCCAGCCCAGGCGAAACTCGTCCAGGTCGCGGCCCATCAGCTCTTCACGGCGGAACAGGTGGAGACCCATGCGTACCAGGACAACGGCCGTAATCATCAGCGCCAATATCAGCCACCATAAGCCCACATGGTTGCCCCAAAACAGCGACGCCGCTTCGGCCTGAATCAGCAGCGCCATCGGCACGATGATAAAGCTGGCTAACAAATTAGCCGCTCGCACACTGGTTGTCTGGCTGGAAATGACCACGGCCGCCGCCACCATAATCACGCCCTGCACGGTGGTCAGCATCACTGTCTGGCCCAACAACTGCGCCGATGGCGTCCACCCCAGGCTGAAGTACAGGCCCACCAGGTAGACGGTCATGCCCAGGTAGGCCGCCAGGAGCGGCGGAACCAGCACGGCGACCATTTTGCCCAGGTAAAGCTGCGTATCGGTCAGCGGCGTGGCCAGCAGCGGTTCCAGGCTTTTGCGCTCTTTTTCACCCACAAAGGTCTCCAGGGCGATGATCAACGAAAAGGACATTGGGAAAAACCCCACCACCAGCAGCAAAAACGGGATTAACTGGGTGGCGATGATTTCCGCCCCATAGTTGGAGACAAAAGACATCATGCGGCCGGCGGCAAAATTCATCAACGCCGGAAAAAATACCGTCAGCAGAATAATCGGCGTCATTATGCGCCAATCGCGGAAAGAGTCTTTGATTTCACGGCGGGCCACCACGGCGGCCATGCGCCAATCTTGTTGTTTCAGGGGAATTGTTTTGAGGGTTATCTGAGCCATAGAAACCTTGGGGGTGCTGCCAGTTAGGTAATGGGAGGACCCCGGACCCTGCGCTCCCAGGGTTTTCATTCGTGGTGGTGGGTAACCCACTCATGAAGTCTCTCTTGAAAATAGAGCTGTCAAATCTTTAAGATTTGACAACTCTAAACCCATGATGTCTCTTGTCACTATCAACCGGCGGCTGTTTCATCTGCCACGACGCGCAGGTAGACATCTTCCAGACTTTGGCTGACTTCTTGCAGGGCGACGACGCCCAGGCCCAATTCGCCCAGACGACGGACCAGGGCCGGGTTGGCCTGCTGCGGGTTGGGGGTGCGGTAACGAATGGTGTGGTCGCTCATTGACTCCACCACCACCAGGCTGTCTAGTTCTTTGACCTGGCCATTGAGGCGTTGGTCCACGCGCACTTCCAATTGGGGATGCCCCAGCAGCGCCAGCTTCAGTTCCACTGGGCTGCCCTGAGCGACGATGCTGCCTTTTTTGATGATGGCGATATGGTCGGCCAGACTTTCGGCTTCAGCCAGGTTGTGGGTGCAGAGGATGATGGTGCGTTGGTCGTCGCGCATTTCTTTGATGGTGTCGCGCACCAGTTTGGCGCTGTGCGGGTCCATGGCCGAAGTTGGCTCGTCTAGCAGCAGCACGGTCGGTTGGTGCAGCATGGCGCGAATCAGGCCAACTTTTTGGCGCATCCCTTTGGAATATTGCCCCAGGCGGCGCTGGTGGGCGTCGGCCATGCCAAAGCGCTCGAAAAGCTCCAGGCCGCGCTGCCGGATGGCGCTGTCGGCCATGCCATAGAGACGGCCGTAAAACAGCAGATATTCCAGCCCCGTCATGCGCAGGTACAGGCCCGGCTGCTCTGTCAACACGCCGATGGATTGACGCACCTGGGGGGCGTTTGTGACCACATCGTGGCCGTTGATGGTGGCGCGGCCGGTGGTGGGGCGCAGGATGGAGCTTAACATGCGCACGGTGGTGGTTTTGCCGGCCCCGTTTGGCCCCAATAACGCCAGCAGTTTGCCCGCGCCGACGTTGAGATCGAGCTGGCGAACGGCCGTAAAATTATCGAACGTCTTACCGAGGTTTTCGGCAATGATCATAGCTACTCTCCTGCGTTGCCCTCTTGCTGACTAAAACACCGCCCGCTGGCTGGTTGTGACAACTCTAATAAACCTGTCGGGTTGCGTGCATTGTATTAGGGTAATGCCTTCCCAACCCATTGACAATAGGAACTCAGGCGCGGCGGTAGCGGCGGATGGCAATCCAGGCGGCCATGCCCACGGCGATGAGCATGGAGACAAAGGTGGCAATTGCCATATCTAGCTGCACAAAACCGAGGTTGACCATGCGGCTGTCCAGGCGGATGAGTTCCAACAAGCTGCGGCCGATGGCATAGAAGATGAAATAAAGGGCCATGACTTCACCAGACAACAGACGCTTGTCGTAGCGGCGAATGAGTGTGTAAAGGACAAAGAAGGTGAGCAGGCTCCACAGGGATTCGTAGAGGAAGGCGGGGTGGAAACGGCCGTAATCGCTGTACGCCGGCAGCCGGTATATGGGTTCTATATAGACAGCCCAGGGTAAATTGGTGGGACGGCCGTATAATTCCTGGTTAAAAAAGTTGCCCCAACGCCCAAACACCTGCCCCAGCGCCAGCCCCACCACGGCCAGGTCGGCCCAACCGAGCAAAGGAATACGCGCCCGACGGGCATAAATCGCCAGGCCAACGAAGCCACCTAGAATGCCCCCGTAAATGCCCAGCCCGCCGTTGCGCAAATTGATCATCTGGTAGGGGTTGCGGAAATAATCCATTGGCGAGTTGATGCCGAAGGCAGACATGCTGGGGGATGGGGTCAGCACATGGTACAAACGCGCCCCAATGACGGCTAAAATCAGACTCCAGATCAGGCCGCTCCATACGTGTTCCGGGTTCCAAATGCGCCAGGGAGCGTCCACCAGCCACATTTTCTGAATGTCCTTTTGTGCTTCCAGGCGAGCCTGCACTTGTTCGATACCAGCCGCGTTTAGGCCGCTGTTACGCGGCTGAAAGCCCCACGCCAGCAGTAAGCCGCCCCAGGTGGTAATTTTGTTTTTGGCAAGGACCTGGTTGACTTCGTCGGGCAGGGACAGGTCGGCCAGGGACCGGGTTTGCATGGCTGGGGGGACGTGCTGCTGCATAACGGCCGTGCCCCGGCGCAGCGCCAACTGCGAGACCACGTAAGCGCCTAAGGCAATGCCCCCGACAATGCAAATGCCGTACCAATACACATCGAACCCGCCGCCCAATGAGATGGCTGTGCGGTTGGGGTAACGGCCGTTGCCAGATGATAGCCATATACCACCGCCAGCAGCGCCAGCAAGAAGCCGATCACATACCAATACGCTTCCAGGCTGCCCATCTTGCGCCAGACAGGCAAATGTTCGTTGGCTGATTGACTTCTGGTCATGGCGCGTTACCCCCTTCCTTTTGCGCGCCGTAAAACTGATACCACACATGGTACATCCGCTGCCCCAATGTCACATAAGTCAACACCGCCAACGCGCCCACGGCCACGCCAGGATAGCCAATAATCAAGAAGAACAGCATCAGTACATACCGTTCCACCCGGCTCATCATACCCACCTTGGCCGACAATTTCAGTGATTCGGCCTTAGACCGGGTGTAACTGACCATCAGCGAACCAGTAATTGCCACGTAAGACAGGCCCAGCATGGTCACATCCCCAGCTTGCAGGTAGTAATAAATAAAGCCGCCAAACAGAATAATCTCAGCCAGCCGGTCCAGCGTAGAATCCAAAAACGCGCCAAACCCCCCTTGCTTGCGTCCCAGTTTACGCGCTAATGCGCCATCCAGAGCATCCAACGGCGCCAAAAAAATCATGGCGATGCCTGCCCAGCGCATCTGCCCAATGGCGATCAGGTACGCCAGGAAGAAATGGGACAACATGCCTAACACCGTCAGCGTATCCGGCGAAAAGTGGTATCTGGCCAGAAAAGTCACGATGGGGTCAATGATGCCGACTGTTTTAACCCGTAATCTGTCGGTCAGCGTTGGTTTTTCTAGCGTTTTTTGCAAATCTTCTTGTTTCATACATCCTCGTGGCAAGTGGTTGCTCAGGGTTCGTAAAAAGGTAACTTTCCTGCAAATCTGAGAGGTTAACGAAACCTGCCAGGACTTGTTGGTTGGCCTGGTAAGTATAGCGCGTATTACCCGGCAGCAGAAAGCGATGCTACCGAATCACCCAGGCACTGTCAAGAAAGCTCATTCACTCCTTTATTTTTCCGGTAGATTCAGGCGAGGATCCGCATGGGCTGCGCCTGACCAGATGACTTTCGTCATCAGCAATCATGCAATCTGTCACTGTCTGGTAGTGCGCTCACCGACATACAATAAGCCCGAAACACGGCCGTAAGCGGCCTTATAAATAACCACAGACTGCTGGACCCAATGAAAATTCAGCCCACGTACCAATCAAATGAATCCGTAAAAAGGAAATACAGCCAATGTCTTGTCGCCCAATTTTGGGCGCGCGCCTGACATGTTTTTGTGAAGGAGAACCGGTATGACAAAACAAATGACCACGCTGGATGGCAATGAAGCTGCGGCTTATGTTGCCCACAAGGTAAACGAAGTGATCGCTATCTACCCCATCACCCCCTCTTCGGCGATGGGCGAGTTTGCCGACCAATGGTCGGCTGAGGGCCAGACCAACCTCTGGGGCGCCGTTCCCATGGTGGTGGAAATGCAGTCGGAAGGCGGCGCGGCTGGCGCGGTGCATGGTGCATTGCAGACTGGCGCGTTAACCACCACCTTTACCGCCTCGCAGGGGCTGCTGCTGATGATCCCCAATATGTACAAAATTGCCGGTGAGCTAACGTCCACAGTGTTTCACATTGCGGCGCGTTCTCTGGCGGCGCAAGGGCTGTCTATTTTTGGCGATCACGCCGATGTGATGGCTGCCCGTAATACTGGCTGGGCTTTGTTGTCATCTAATTCAGTCCAAGAAGCCCACGACTTTGCCCTCATTGCTTCGGCGGCCACGCTGGAAGCGCGTATCCCGTTCTTACACTTCTTTGACGGTTTCCGCACGTCGCACGAGCTGAATAAAATTGAGCTGTTAGAAGAAGAAGTGATGCGGGCGATGATTGATGATGAACTGGTGCGCGCCCATCGGGAACGAGGTCTCACGCCAGACCAGCCGGTGCTGCGCGGCACAGCGCAAAACCCAGACGTGTACTTCCAGGCGCGGGAAAGCGCCAATCCGTTTTATCTGGTGGCGCCGGGCATCGTGCAGAAGGCGATGGATAAATTTGCGGCGCTGACCGGCCGGCAGTACCAATTGTTTGAGTATGCCGGCGCGCCCGATGCCGAACGGGTCATTGTGATCATGGGTTCTGGCGCGGAGACGGTGCAAGAAACGGCCGCCTACCTGGCGGCGAAAGGCGAAAAAGTGGGCGTCGTGAAAGTGCGCCTGTATCGGCCGTTTGATATTGCCGCGTTTGTGAAGGTGCTGCCGTCCACCGTAAAAACCATTGCTGTGTTAGACCGCACCAAAGAGCCAGGCTCAACTGGTGAACCGATGTATCTGGATGTGGTAACGGCCGTTGCCGAAGCCTTAGCCACCGGCGAAGCCCCCTTCACTACCTTCCCGCGCATCATTGGCGGCCGATACGGCCTCTCCTCCAAAGAATTTACCCCCGGCATGGTTAAAGCCGTCTACGACGAGCTGACCCAGCCCAAACCCAAGAACAGCTTCACCATTGGCATCAACGACGACGTCACCCACACCAGCCTGGAATGGGACAAAGAATTCGACATCGAAGCCGACGACGTGGTGCGCGCCGTATTCTATGGCCTCGGTTCCGACGGCACCGTGGGCGCCAACAAAAACTCCATCAAAATCATCGGCGAAGACACCGACAACTACGCCCAGGGCTACTTTGTCTACGATTCCAAAAAAGCGGGTTCCGTCACCGTATCCCACCTGCGCTTTGGTCCGCGCCCCATCAACGCCGCCTACCTGGTGCAGACGGCCAGCTTTGTCGCCTGCCACCAATTCAGCTTCCTGGAACGGTACGACGTGCTGCGGCTGGCGAAAACCGGCGCCGTCTTTCTGCTCAACAGCCCTTATGGTCCTGACGAAGTTTGGGACCAACTGCCCCGCTCTATGCAGGAAATCATCATCCAAAAGCGCATCAAGTTTTACGTGGTAGATGCCTACAGTGTCGCCAAAGACGTGGGCATGGGCAACCGCATTAACACCATCATGCAAACCTGCTTCTTTGCCATCAGCGGCGTGCTGCCCACCGACGAAGCCATCGCGGCCATCAAATACGCCATCAAAAAGACCTACAGCAAGCGGGGCGATGTGGTGGTGCAGGCAAATTACAACGCCGTAGACAGCGCCCTGGCCCAAATGCACCTGGTCCGCGTGCCGGCCGAAGCCAGCAGCACCTTCGAGCGTGCGCCGATGGTTCCCGACTATGCGCCGGAATTCATCCAATCAGTAACCGCCCGCATTATTGAAGGTCTGGGCGATGACCTGCCCGTCAGCGCCATGCCCGTGGACGGAACGTACCCCACCGGCACGACGAAATGGGAGAAACGCAACATCGCCACCGAAATCCCGGTATGGGACTCGGAAATTTGTATCCAGTGCGGTAAATGCTCGCTGGTCTGCCCGCACGGCGTTATCCGCATGAAGATTTATGACACAGAACTGCTGGCGGATGCGCCAGCAACCTTTAAATCTTCACCGGCGCGTTTCAAAGAATTTAAGGATCAGATGTTCACCTTGCAAGTGGCCCCGGAAGATTGTACCGGCTGCACGCTGTGCGTGGAGGTCTGCCCGGTCAAGAACAAACAGCAGCCGAAGTTCAAAGCCATCAACATGGCCCCGCAAATTCCGCTGCGCGACGCGGAACGGGAAAACTGGGACTTTTTCCTCAATCTGCCGGAAGTAGACCGCACCAGCATCCCGCTGAATCAGGTGAAATATTCGCAGTTGTTGGAGCCGTTGTTTGAGTTTTCTGGCGCGTGCGCCGGTTGTGGCGAGACGCCTTACCTGAAGCTGCTGAGCCAACTCTTCGGCGACCGGGCGATGATTGCCAACGCCACCGGCTGCTCTTCTATCTATGGTGGCAACCTGCCCACAACACCCTGGGCAAAAAATGATGACGGCCGTGGCCCTGCCTGGTCCAACTCCTTGTTTGAAGACAATGCCGAGTTTGGCTTTGGGATGCGCGTCGCGCTGGATCAACGCATTGAAGGGGCTACCTTTATCCTGCGCAATTTGCGGGAAGTGGTTGGCGCCGAACTGGCCGATTCCATCCTGTTTGCCGAACAAACCGACGAGGCAGAGATCAATGCCCAGCGGACGCGGGTGGTGGATTTGAAGAAACGCCTGGAAGCGTTGTTGGCGGAGTTGGAAGCCGGCAGCGTTCGCAGCCAATTGGAAAACCTGCGCAGCATGGCCGACGTTTTTGTGCGCAAGAGCGTCTGGATTGTGGGCGGCGATGGTTGGGCCTACGACATTGACTATGGTGGGTTAGACCATGTGCTGGCGTCTGGCCGCAACGTCAACGTCCTGGTCATGGACACCGAGGTGTATTCCAATACCGGTGGACAGATGTCTAAAGCAACCCCACGCGGGGCGGTGGCCAAGTTTGCCGCCGCCGGTAAGCCAATGGCTAAGAAAGACATGGGGCTGTTGGCGATGACCTACGGCAGCATCTACGTGGCCCGCATCGCCATGGGGGCCAACGACGCGCAAACCATCCGCGCTTTCCTGGAAGCGGAAGCGTATGATGGACCCTCGCTGATTTTGGCCTACAGCCACTGCGTGGCCCATGGTTACGATCTGAAGTATGGTCTGGAGCAGCAAAAAGCGGCCGTGGACACCGCTTACTGGCCGCTGTATCGCTTTAATCCAGACCTGGTGATGGAAGGCAAGAATCCGTTGAGCCTGGATTCGCGTGAACCGAAGATGTCTTTGGACAAATATATCTACCGTGAAGGGCGGTATAAGATGTTAACCCAAAGCCACCCGGAGCGGGCGGCAAAGCTGCTTGAACTGGCCCAGGGGGACGTCGAAGCGCGTTGGGAACAATACACGCAGTTGGCGAAAGGCTCTGGCAGCAACGGCAAAGAGTAGCTAACCAGTGACCTGAAGATGATGACGCAGATTAATTTACAAAATCTGCGTCATCTTTGATTCATTTTACAGGAGACACGACATGGATCTGACCACGACCTATCTTGGCATGAAACTTAAAAACCCACTGGTTCCCTCATCTTCCCCGTTGATGCGCACCGTGGATAACTTGCGTTGGATGGAAGACGCCGGCGCAGCGGCCGTTGTGCTGCATTCGCTGTTTGAAGAGCAAATTAATATCGAAAGCCACACCTTGAATCATTACCTGACGCAAGGTGTGGAAAGTTTTGCCGAAGCTCTGTCTTATTTCCCGGAGGCCCAGGATTACAGAACCGGCCCGCAGGAATATCTGGAACACATTCAAAAAGCCAAATCGGCTTTGGAAATCCCGGTGATTGCCAGCCTGAACGGCGTTTCGACTGGGGGGTGGGTGACGTATGCTCGCCAGATTCAGGAAGCCGGGGCAGACGCTTTGGAATTGAATGTTTACTACATCCCCACGGATCCTCATCTGACAGGCAGTGAAGTGGAGCAGATTTATCTGGATGTACTCAAAGACGTGAAATCGGCCGTTACCATTCCGGTGACGATGAAGTTGAATCCGTATTTTAGCGCCATGGCCAATATGGCCCACCGGTTGGCCGATGGCGGGGCGGATGGGCTGGTGTTGTTTAACCGTTTTTACCAGCCGGACCTGGACCTGGAGACGTTGGAAGTTGTGCCGAATCTGAAGCTGAGTACGTCTACAGAACTGCGCCTGCCGCTGCGCTGGGTGGCTATTTTGTACGGCCGTATCAATACCAGTCTTGCCCTCACCACCGGCATCCACACCGTCACCGATGTGTTGAAGGCTGTCGCCGCCGGCGCCGACATCACCATGATGGCCTCGGAACTGCTGCGCAACGGCATCAATCGCCTCAAAGTGTTGTCGCTGGGTCTGGAAGAGTGGCTCGTCGAAAACGAATACGAGTCGCTGGCGCAGTTGAAAGGCAGCATGAGCCAGATTAACTGCCCGGAACCGGCCGCGTTTGAACGGGCCAACTATATGAAAGTTCTGAGTTCTTACGCGCCAGACTATCCCTGGCGTATGGAAATCCCCACCGGCGATTAAAAAACGCGCCTGAACGAGATGTCATAGACTCAGACCCGAAGGGTTCCCCAAAAAACCCTTCGGGTCTTTTGCATCTGGGGTCTGTTTGCCATTCTCAATTCAGTCGCGGTACACTATCAGTTAATCACAACGGAGCGCGGACATCCTGTCCGCCATAAGCGGGCAAGACGCCCGTGCTGTCAAATCAGGCGCGGCGCGGCTTCCGCTGGGCGGCGCTTTGACCAGAACGAAAACTCCTTATGAATGAACAACGATTTGTAATGAATGAGACGCCGCAGATTGTGGTGGCGCATTGTGATGGCGATGTGGTGGTGAAAAGCTGGCGAGAAACGGCCGTTTCCGTTCAGGGTCCTGCTGTTACGGTGGAGCAAGCCACGGCAAATGAACTGCGGCTAACGGCCGTTGGCGATTTGTACCTGGCTGTGCCGCAAAACGCCCGCCTGACGTTCGGGCGCGTGGGCGGCAGCCTGTCCATCAAACACGTCAGTGGTGGGGTCAGCGTAGACGAGGTGCTGGGCAATGTCACCCTGCGCAACGTGGACGCCGTGGCCATCACACGCGCCGCCCAGGCGGTGCAGGGTGACAATATCAACGGCGCCCTGCTTCTTCAAGAAGTAGGTGGCTTCGTGGCTTTGCGCAGCGCCAGCGGGGTGCAAATCCACCAGGCGTCAGGCAATGTGACGCTGCAATTTGTCAACGGCCACGTCCGCCTGAGCCGCGTGGCCGGCACTGTAGACATCCGCACCGTCAACGGCGACATCCATATAGAAACAGTGCAAGGCGATGTGGTATTGGCGAATGTGGGGCGGCAGGTGCAGGTAACGGCCGTCACCCAATCTATCTGGCTGGTGGGCGGGCTGGCGAACGGGTCGCACCGCCTGGCCGCCGAAGCCAACGTGTACGTTTACTGGCCGGCCGACGCGCCGCTGAACCTGACGGCGCGCGGCGCAGCGGTTGACCACCGGCTGCCGTTGGCAAAAGCCGTTCAAACAACAGAAAACGATCAGACAACGCTCACCGGACACATCGAAGAGGGTCAGGTGGATCTGTATGTCCAAGCCGGGCAGCGTGTCGCTCTCAGACCTCTGGGCGCGGAACCGCCCCGCTTCTCGCCGGAGGAGTTCGCCGTGCCGATCATGCCTGATGATGCACTGACGCAAAAAGTGAGAACGGCCGTGCGCGCTGCCCTCGCCGGTTCTGCCGATTCTGCCGCTCTGGAAGACAGGTTGGTCACGGCGTTGACGGCAGCCCTGGCAGGCCAGGAACCGGCGGAATCGGCTCCTGCGCCAGTGACCGTTCTCCCAACCGAACCCCAGACTCCCAACCAGGCAGAAAACCGCACCCCAATTCTACAACTGGTGCGCGACGGCCTCATCAGCGTGGAGCAGGCCATTTTGCTGCTGGATGCCTTACCATAAACCGATGACCAAAGTAAAAATTTGCGGCATCACGAACCTGGAAGACGCCCTGGCGTCGGCCGACGCCGGCGCGGATTACCTGGGGTTTATCTTCTACCCGCCCAGCAAACGGGCTGTAGATGTGAATACAGTGGAGAGGATAACGGCCGTTCTCCGCGGCCGTGACCGCTGCCCTTATCTGGTAGGTGTGTTTGTCAACGAAACCGGCACGCGCATGGCCCAAATTTTAGCCGACTGCCGTCTGGACTTCGCCCAGCTCAGCGGCGAAGAAGTGCCTTCGCTCATCGGCGAAGCCTCATCTCCTCTCTTTGGCCGGGCCTACAAGGCGCTGCGCCCCGCTACCCTCACTGAAGCGGAGGTGGAAGCGGAGTGGTTTTTGCCACCACCTGATAGGAAAGAAGGCCAAAGACAAAAGGCAAAAGAGGCGCGTCCCAGTTTACTCATCGACACCTATCACCCCACGCTGCGTGGTGGTACCGGGGAGACCGGCGACTGGGCGTTGAGCGCCAGACTGGCGCAAGACATCCCCGGACTCATGCTGGCGGGCGGTCTCAGCGCCGCTAACGTGGCCGCCGCTGTGCGCCAGGTGCGCCCCTTTGCCGTTGATACTGCCAGCGGCGTGGAGGCCGCGCCCGGTAAAAAAGACCATGCTCTAGTGCGCGCCTTTATTCAAAACGCCAATTTGTAGCGTCTGCCTGGCAGCAGCCGAGCAATAATTTGCCGACGCGAATCTTATGTCGAGCATTTTGTCAAAAGCCCAATACAAACTGGGAATCTGTTTTGGACGGCCGTTATGGTGAAGGTGACGGTATGGTTCAGCTACAAACCACACCCCACTACAATCCCCGCTCCCCGCGAATATAGGGCAGCCCCAGCGCCGCCGGTGCGCCCAACCGCTTGCGCGCCGCCTGCCGCGAGCCAATCACCAGCGCCAGAATCGTCAAAATATACGGCGTCATCTGCAAAAAGAAGCCAAAATTAGAATTAACATACAAGGGATTTTTCATCCCCAACAAAATAGCCGGTCCCTGTAAGTCCAGAATCCCGCGCCGCAGCGCCCCAAACAGATACGCGCCAAACGCCGCCCGTAGTGGGTTCCATTGGGCAAAAATCACCAACCCGACGGCGATCCAGCCCTGCCCGGATGTGGTTTGGGCGCTGTACCAGCCCGGCGATACCGACAAGCTGATGGTTGCTCCGGCCAGCCCTGCCAGGCAGCCGCCGATGAACACATACAGGTAGCGCAGGCCATAGACGCTGACGCCCATGGTATCGGCGGCGTCCGGTTTTTCGCCTACGGCGCGCAGGTGCAGCCCTGGGCGGGTGTGGAAGATGTAATACCAGGCCAGCGGCGCGAACAAATAACCGACGTATACCAACAAACTGTGGTTGGTAAAAAAGACCGGGCCGATAAAGGGAATGGCTTCCAGACCAGGGATGCTGAAGGAGGGGACCAACGGCGGGTTTTTGCCGGTCAGCCCTTCGCCCAATACCAGGGCCAGCCCTGTGCCCAGGAATGTCAGCGACAAACCGCTGACCACCTGATCCGCCTGGAAATGGATCGTCACCAGGCCATGCGCCAGGCTGAGGATGCCACCGGCAATGAGAGCCGCCAATAAACCCAGCCACACATTGCCTGTGGACAGCGACGTGCTAAATCCGGCCATGGCCCCCATAAGCATCATGCCTTCCACACCCAGATTCAACACCCCGGCGCGCTCGGAAAAAATTTCGCCAATGGCCGCAAACAGCAAAATTGTGCCGGTAGCCAGACCGGCGTGCAGGATAATTTCTAGATTCATGCGGTCTCTACCTCTACGGCCGTTGCGGGTTGCAGCCGAATAATGCGAATCTTATACCGTAGGAGAACATCGCTGCTGATGACCATGAAGAGGATAATGCCTTGCAGCAGTTGGGCCAACCCAGAGGGTTGAATTTCTCGCCCGGCCACGATGAGCGCGCCAAACAGAACAGCGACCAGCACCACGGCGAAGGGGTTGAGCTTGGCCAGCCAGGCGACGATGATGCCGGTGAAACCATACCCAGGCGAGATACGCTCTTGCAGGCGGTGGACCACGCCGCTAATTTCCGACATGCCGGCCAGCCCCGCCAGCGCCCCGGAAAACATCATCACCAAAATGACGTTGCGCACGATGTTGATGCCGGCGTAACGGGCCGCTTCTTTGTTGTCGCCGGTTAGCTTAATTTCGTAGCCCCAACGGCTGCGTTCCAGCACCCACCAGACCACCACGGTGGCTACCAGGGCAATGACCACCCCCAGGTGCAGGGTAATGCCGGAAAATGCCTTGTACTCGCGGGCGTAATCGGCCAGCCGGGGCAGCCAGGCCGATTTGGGGAAGGCCGGCGTCATCTGGAAACCGGCGTCGGACCATTTGTTAAAAATCCAGAAGTTGTTCCACAAAATGGCGATGTAGTTGAGCATCAGGGTAGTGATGATCTCGTTCACGCCAAATTTGCCTTTGAGAACGCCGGGGATAAAACCCCAGGCCGCGCCGCCGATCATGCCCATGATGATCATCAGGCCGATGATGACGATTTTGGGGCTGTCCAGCGGGACCATGGGAATGAGAACGACCAGGCTGGCAGCAAAAGCACCAATGTAGAACTGGCCTTCGGCGCCGATGTTCCACAGCTTCATTTTGAAGGCGACAGTGCAGGCCAGGCCGACCATAATCAATGGCGTGGCTTTGACCAGTGTGTCTGAGAAGGCGGCCCAACTGGCGAAGGTGGCGTCGAAGAAAAACCGCCCCACGCGCATGGGGTCGCCGCCGATGAGTTTGAGGATGATGCCGCTGATGATAAAGGCGATCACCACCGAGCCGACGGAGGTGGCCGCTGGCAGCCATTTGGGCACGTCGTCCATGCGTTTTTCGAACAAGACGGTGAATGGCAGTGTCATGCTTCTACCCTCCCGGTGACGGCCGTTGCCCGCTGTTTCTGTATTTCGGCCAGATGCGACCCGGTCATCATTAACCCCAACTCTTCGACATCGGCCTCCTCTGTGGGAACAATGCCCATGATTTCCCCTTCATAAATGACGGCGATGCGGTCACTCAGGGAGAGCAGTTCTTCCAATTCTTCAGAGACCAGCAAAACGGCCGTGCCTGCTTCCCGCTGCGCCAAGATGAGGGTCTGAATGGCCTCAATGGCTCCCACATCCAGGCCGCGCGTCGGCTGTACGGCCACCATCAGCAGCGGCTCGCCAGAGATTTCCCGCGCCAGAATCACCTTTTGCAGGTTGCCGCCGGAGAGTTTGCGGGCCATCGTTTCGACGCTGGGGGCCAGAATTTCATAAGCTCGTTTCAGTTTACGCGCGTTTTCGCGGGCGAAGTTGAAATCTACGCTCCAGCCTTTGGCCACCGGTTCTTCGCGGTACGCCTTCATGATGGTGTTGTCGGTGATGCTGAGGTTGGGGGCGCTGCCGACGTGGGTGCGGTCTTCGGGCACATGGGCCACGCCGCTGTGAATGGAGACAATGGGCGGCTGGTTGGCGACTTCTTTGCCATTGACGAGGATGCTGCCCTGGCACGACCGCATCCCGGTGATCACTTCGGCCAATTCGCTCTGGCCGTTGCCGGAAACGCCGGCAATGCCCAAAATTTCGCCCTGGTGCACTTCCAACGAGACGCCGCGCAGGGCGGGAACGCCCTTGTTATTTTCAGCGTGCACGTCTTGAACAGAAAGGACCACATCGCCGGGTTGTTGGGGGGTTTTGGCGACAGAAAAGACCACGTCGCGCCCGACCATCAGTTGGGCCAGGTCCCGTTTGGTCATGCCTTCGATGTCTACGCCTTCGGCGGTGACTTTGCCTTTGCGCAGGATGGTGACACGGTCGGCAACGGCCGTTACCTCGTGCAGCTTGTGGCTGATGAAGACGATAGACTTGCCCTGGGCCACCATCGCGCGCATCGTTTCGATGAGGTCGTCTATTTCTTGCGGCGCAAGAACGGCCGTTGGCTCGTCCATGATCAAAATATTCGCCCCCCGGTACAGCGTCTTCAAAATCTCCACCCGCTGCTGCTCGCCCACCGAAAGCTGCCAGATTTTGGCCGTTGGGTCCACGCGCAGCCCAAACTGCTCTTGCAGAGCCAGCACTTTCTGGTCGTATTGCTTCAACTTCATGAAGAAACGCGGCTCATCCAGACCCAATAGAATATTTTCGGTCACCGTTTGGGTGGGGACCAGCATAAAGTGCTGGTGGACCATGCCAATTCCTTTGGCGATGGCGTCTTTGGGCGAACTAAAACTGACCAATTCCCCGTTAATTTTGATGGTTCCCGATGTGGGTCGGTACAAACCGGCCAGGGCATTCATCAACGTGCTTTTACCCGCGCCATTTTCGCCCAACAGGGCATGGATTTCCCCCTGCCGCAGCGTAAAGTTGACGCGATCATTCGCCAGCACACCGGGAAACCGAATGACGACTTCGTGCATGTCAACAGCCAAGGGTGATTCAGACATGGGTACCTCGGTGGGAAAGCCAGTGTTCAGTGTTCAGTGTTCAGTAAACAGTATGACTGCCTACTGAACACTGGTTACTGATTACTGGTTACTGTTTAATCCAGGCTGGGCAGTTCGGCGGTGACGTTTTCATTCCACCAATACATGCAGGTCTCGCAAGAGCTGCCAAACTGCTTGAAACCGTCCAGATCAATTTGCTCCAGGCTTTGGCCATCGGCTAGAACCAGGTTGCCCTGGTTGTCGGTGATGGGGCCGCGGAAAACGTCGAAGCGGGTGAACTCGCCGGCCAACATTTTCGCCAGGATGTCACGGATCATCGCCAGGTCTTCGGCCGGCAAGCCTTCAACGCCAGGCATTGGCGTTTCGCCTTCCATGAAGCCAAAGAGACCCAGCGCGCCGCTGTCGGCGTCGAAGTATTCCCAACCACCACGCCACGTTCCTTCACGGGAGCCTTCGACGATGCGGGCATATTCCGGTCCCCAATTCCAGTACATGGAGGTGAGGCAGGCGTCAATGGTGCAGTTGCCTACATAGTCGTAGGTGATGCCCCATTTGCCGGCGGGCGCAGCTTCGGCCGGGGCGGGGGTGTCCGCGCCGGTCATCACCACCTGCACGCCGCTGCCAAACAGGGAAGAGGCCGCTTCTTTTTCCAGGATAGGATCATGCCAGGTGAAGATCCAACGCACGTCTACGGTACATTCCGGACATGTTTCTTGCGCGCCCAGGGCAAAGGCATTGCCCAAACGCAGTTCTTCGGGGATGGGGAAGGTGGCGATGTAGCCCAGTTTGGGGTTGCCATCTACTTTGGCGCGGGAACCGGCCAACATACCGGCCAGGTATTTCATGTTTTCCATGGCGCCCATCAGGTTGCCAAAGTTCTCTTCGTTGGATTTGAAGCCACTGATGTGGATGATGTCTACGTCGGGGAATTCTTCGGCGACGATTTCCGAGGCGTCCATGAAGCCGAAGGAGGTGGTGAAGATGACATCGAAACCTTTGCGGGCCAGGGAGCGGATCACCTGTTCGGCGTCCGCGCCTTCGGCGACATTTTCAACATAGGCGGTGTGTACGTCGGTGACGTTTTCTTGCACGTAGATGCGACCCACGTCGTGGGCCTGGCTCCAGCCACCATCGTCGTGGGGGCCAACATAGACGAAGGCGACGTTGTATTTGCCCTCTTGAACGGCCGGAATCTGGTACTGGCCGGTGGTGGTGGCCGGTTCTTCGGCGGCCGGTTCTTGAGCGGCTGGTTCTTCGGCGGCTGGCGCTACGGCCGTTGCTTCCACAAGCGCCGGTTCTTGAGCGGCCGGTTCGGTGGTTCCACCGCCGCAGGCAGCCAATAACAGGCTGAGTACAACGGTTAAAAGCATTACGATCCAAAGGCGTTGTTTGGTGATCATGTCGAGTTTCTCCTCTCAAAATTTAACGTACAAATAGTTTGCTTACCGGATGTTAAAGGATTGTTGGTGTGAATAGTTCCCGTCGTCTATCACCTCCTTGAAGGATTGGCAGGCCAGTTTAACGGCCGTCTGCCGGTTATGGAATTGGTGTGTATACCAGAAATCAGGGGACGCGGCGTGCGCATCATGCCGGGCGACATGCGGCGGCTTGTGGGGTTGGGCCACCGTAAAACCGGATACTCAGTGCGCGAGGTTGTCGTGAAGATCACGTGTTGAGGATAGTGGGGAATAAGATAATCGTCTACTGTCATTGTTCCTGATTTTGACGTGACAGTTGTCAGCCTTTTTAAACAGGTCAGGTCTGGTTCATCAGCGCACGGCCGGCATGATTTTCCAGAATGGCTAAATCGTCCTGATACGCTGCCAGGAGGTGATCATCGCCAAGCTGTTTAGCCATAGCCATCGCTTGCTGTAAATCCTGGAAAGCCAGGTCATACTGCTGCTGCCGCCGGTGGGCCAGGCTGCGCGAACGGTATAAATTTGCCAACAGGTACGGATCGGGTGACGAGTTTGGGGCGGCCCAGGCGGTGTTTTGCAGGGCGGCAATGGCCTGGTTGTAATGCTGTACGGCCATTACCCCTTGCCCCATTTCCAACTGATAGCCGGCAATCATCTGGTTCGCCATAGCGATTTGCTGCGGCTCGGTCAGGCCGAGTTGCAGCGCTTTTTCGGCGTATTGCCCCGCCTGTTTGGAGACGGAGCGGCGTTTATCGGCCTCTAAGGCGGCCATTTCCAGATAGGCCAGGGCGGAATGAGGATTGGCGTGTAAAAAACGTTTGAGGGTGGTAGCCGCCCGGTTGGGCGCGCCGCCGCGGCGTAGGGCATCTATGTATTGCAGTTGGAGGGCGGTGTTTTGTGGCTGCACGGCCGTTTCCCGCTGCAGCGTGTCGAATTGCGCTTGGGCAACGGCCGTTTCGTGGCTGGGCGCTTCAAACCAGCCCTGCCGATCATAACGCCAGTAGAAGAACAGGAAAGCCAGGTGGACAACCAGCGTGATCCCACTTAAGAGAGGCGTGGCGGCAAAATCATAAATCACCCGCCAGTCGCCAATGGGCAAAACAGCCGAAAACAGCGGGTAATACAGCAGCGAAAAATAAATCTGGAAACGAAAAGCGCGCAGACCAAAGTAGTTCAGGGCCGCCGATTGGCTGCGACGCAGGCCCAACCAGACTGCCAGGCCAAACAACAACGAGCCAATGGTTCCGGCCAGGGCAATAAACCAGCGCTCGGCCGGCGTATAGCTGCCCACGTGGTTCACTGCGCCCCAGAAGAACCGATAGGTAAATCCTAAAACCTGCCCGCCAAAAGACCACACAGCCAGGGCGTGGGCCAATTCATGAAAAAAAACGGAGAGGGGAACGGCAATAAAGAAGGCAGACTGCTCGGCCAATCCTTTCTTGGCGGCGGTCAGAGGGCCGGCGCGAAAGGTAGACCACTGCCGCCCCAGCGTCACCAACAATTGGGCGCTGCGCAGCACATACAAAAAGGCAAAAATGTCAAACAGGCTCGTTATGGTAAACATGGTTTGTCTCCACCTTCGCTGAGGAATCATACAGCAGGCCAGTGAGGGAAGCAAAAGCCTTTTCCGGTAAAAATTATTATGTTAAAATGATCGTCGGGTCTGAAGGAAGGTTGACCGTGACTGATAAAGTGGAATTTTTGCGGCAGTTAGCCATTTTTGAACACCTGGACGAAGACCAGCTTGAAGACCTGGCGTTGATTTGCCACGAGTATGAGTTCGACGCCGGGGCGGCGATTGCCTATCAGCGTGATGTGGTGAACAGCATGTATATTCTGCGCAGCGGCCGTCTGTATGCCCAACAGATGGATGAAAATGGTGTCGTGCGCAGTTCTAAGCAGCACTTTCCCGGCGATTATTTTGGCGATGTGTGGCTGTTTGTGCCCCAGACCCATCCTCATACAGTAACGGCCGCGCAAGACGGCCGTTTGCTCATCATCAACGGGCGCGACTTCCTGGCTTACCTGATCCAACACCCAGACGCACTGTCCAACCTGGCCCCGCAGTTAGACGACGAGGGCAATGTGGTTGGTGGCCTATCGGAAGCAGCCTGGACCGAGGCGCTGAAAATTGAAGGGCGGGCCGACAGCAAGAGTACGGCCGTCGGCTTGCTGCCCGATGAATTGGTAGAATACCAGGCCCGGCGCAGCCTGTGGCACCTCCTGGTGCGCCTCTTTTGGCCGATGGTGGTTCTGCTGCTCGCCCCCACCATCACCTTCGCCTTGCTCACAACCGTCGTCTCTACGACGATTGCGGCCAGCATCGCCGTGGTGGTGACATTGATCGCCCTGGTCTTCGTCGGCTTCCGTCTGCTCGATTGGTCCAACGATTACTTTGTGATCACCAATAAACACCTCATCCACCGCGAATTTGAACTGAAATCGTTCCGTATCACCGTCAGCAAAATCCCCATCAAGCAAGTCCAAAGCGTTGAGATTCTTAAGCCCACCCTCATTGCCAACCTATTTAAGATTGGCTCGGCCAGAGTGACCACGGCCGCACAAAAGGGGGTTATTCTTTTCGACAATATAGACAGCCCCACCCAGGTACAAGAAACCCTGAATCGCCTTACCTCCCGCGTGCGCAGCATGGACGCTGGCGAAGCCCAGACCACCATGCGCGCGTCCGTGGAAAGGCACTTCAACACCCCACCGGCTTATCGCCCCGTTACTGACGAAGAGGAAGAAGATGTTGTGGCGCGGCTGGCGACACCGACCGCCGACCTGACTGTCTGGGAAAGATTGAAAAAATGGTCCGCCTGGCGCGTCGAAGAAGGCAATGTTATCACCTATCGTAAGCACATCTTCGTTTTGTTAGCTGGCGTGTGGCTGCCAGCGATTGCCGGTTTCGTCCTCATTGGTATTGGGTTTGCCCTGGGTCATTATACGCCCATCAGCGACCGCTGGCTGGTGCTTATCTTTGGTTTTTTGGCTCTGCTAAACCTGGGCTGGTTCATCTGGAATTTTGAAGATTGGCGCAACGACACTTTCCAGGTATCAGACCGCTTTGTGATTGATATTGATCGTAAGCCTTTCGGGTTTGGCATAAGCCGCAAACAAGCGCCGATTGCCCGCGTACAAAACGTGAATGCCGAACGTCCGGGACTGCTGCCAACCCTCTTCAACTATGGCTATGTGTATGTGGATACGGCTGGTGTGGATACAGACATCACCTTCGAGAGAGTACCCAAACCCAGTCTGATTCAGGCCGACATTTTCCATAAGCTAGAGCTGTATGAAGAGCAGCAGCGGCGGCAAAGCGGCGCAGACCGGCGGGAAGAATATGCTGTGCTGTTAGACGTGTATCGGCAAGCCATAGAGCAAGAACGTATCCCCAAGCGCACCCCTCGCCCCGGTGAATATGTCCAGGTAAACGATGCTGGCAGCCCAACCTGACAGCGCGCCTGCCCATCCGTCGGCGCCTGAGAAGCGCCAGAAACATTGCCCAGATTACTGCCAACAAACCCATCTTTCGCTAAAATAGAGTTATGAGTACATTGAACATTGTTAAATTACCTGACAAAATTTTGCGCCAGAAAACCCGGCCAGTAACCAAATTCGACGGCGAATTGCAGCAGCTCATCGAAAATATGTTTGAAACGATGCGCCAGGCCAACGGCGTGGGACTGGCTGCCCCGCAGATTAACCGCGATTTACAGCTCACTGTCATTGAGACCCCACCTAAACAAGACGCCGCCGGGCAAGACATCCCTGATTCGCGCCAGACGTTTGTGATTATCAACCCGGAAATTGTTTGGCGGTCGCGTTCGGTGGTGGATGGTGTGGAAGGCTGCCTCTCGATTCCTGGTTATGTGGGCGAAGTGGACCGGCACGAATCTATTCGCGTGCGTGCCCAAGACCGGCATGGCAAAAAGATTAAGCTGCGCCTGAACGGTTGGACGGCGCGCATTTTTCAGCACGAAATTGACCATTTGAATGGCGTTCTTTACATTGATAAGCTGACAGCCCCAGAAAACTTCTGGACTGAGGAAGAGTTCCAGCAGCGGTTTGAGAACGGCGAAGAGGAAACGGCCGCGCAGTCGCCTGTTTAATGGGAGGATACGGCCGTTCGTTTGGAGAAACCCATGACGTTGACCTTGCAAGACGTTGAAAAAATCGCCCATCTGGCGCGGCTGGAACTGACCGACGCGGAGAAAGGGCAATACCTGGAACAGATGACGGCCGTTTTGGACTACGCCGAGATGCTCAATGAGCTAAACCTGGAAGGCGTGCCGCCAACCGCCCACGCCATCGCCCAACAAAACGTGCTGCGCGACGACCTGGTTGCTCCTTCCCTGCCCATTGACGAAGTGTTGTTTAACGCCCCGCAGCAGGCGCAAAACCAGTTCCTTATCCAGTCGGTGTTAGAAGAGTAAGTTGGTTCGTTGGTTGGTTTGTTAACGCCAGCCAGCCAACCATCCATCCGCCTATGATTCCAACGACTTTAACCGAAGCCCAAGACGCCTTGCAACGCGGCGCAATCAGCAGTGTGGCGCTGACCCAGGCCATGCTGGACCGCATTGTCGCCCTGGACAACGATGTGCAGAGCTATCTCACCATCACCGATGAGATGGCCCTGGAACAGGCGCTGGCCGCCGATGCGCGGCGCGCCCAGGGTGAAAATGGCCCGCTGTTGGGCATTCCGGTAGCCGTGAAGGATATCATCAGCGTGCGCGGCGCGCCGACCACGGCCGGCAGCAAAATTCTGGATGGCTTTATTCCGCCCTACGACGCTTTTGTGGTGCAACAATTGAAGGAAGCCGGCGCGGTCATCCTGGGCAAAACCAACACCGATGAATTTGCCATGGGGTCGTCCACCGAAAACTCGGCCTATTTTACAACCCGCAATCCGTGGGATATAGAGCGCGTGCCTGGCGGCAGCAGCGGCGGCAGCGCCGCGGCAGTGGCGGCGGGCATGGCCTACGCCGCTCTGGGCACAGACACGGGTGGCAGCGTGCGCCAACCGGCGTCGTTGTGCGGCATTGTCGGCTTAAGACCGACTTACGGCCGTCTCTCCCGCTGGGGGGTGGTGGCTTTTGCCTCGTCGCTGGACCAGGTGGGTCAGTTTGGCCGCACCGTCGCCGACTGCGCCGCCCTGTTCCAGGCGACCGCCGGTTATGACCCCCGCGACAGCACCTCGCTGGATGCGCCCGTGCCGGACTATGCAGCGGCGCTGACCGGCGATATTCGCGGCTTACGTGTGGGCGTGCCGGCCGAATATTTTATTGCCGGGATAGATGGGGAGGTGGAAACGGCCGTGCGCGCCGCCATCGCCAAATTGGAAGAACTGGGCGCGGAAATCCAGCCCATCAGCCTGCCCCATACCCGCTACGCCCTGCCCGTCTACTACCTCATCGCCCCCGCCGAGGCCAGCGCCAACCTGGCCCGCTACGACGGTGTGCGCTATGGCCCGCGCCTGGCCGGGGCCGACATGATTGACACGGTGAAGAAAACCCGCGCCCTCTTTGGCCCGGAGGTAAAGCGGCGCATCATGCTGGGCACGTATGCCCTGAGCGCGGGGTATTATGATGAATATTACGGCCGTGCGCTCAAAGTGCGCACCCTTATCAAACAAGACTTCCTCACCGCCTTTGCGCAGGTGGATGTGATCGCCTGCCCCACCAGCCCCACCACCGCCTTCAAAATCGGCGAACGGGCCGACGACCCGTTGAGCATGTATCTGGCGGATATTTTTACGCTGTCGGTGAACCTCAGTGCAAGCTGCGGCCTGAGTGTGCCCTGCGGTTTCGACAGCCAGGGGCTGCCCATCGGCTTGCAGCTTATCGGCAACACCTTGCAAGAAGCGACCATTTTGAACGCGGCGTTCGCTTATGAGCAGGCGACTGCGTGGCACAAACAGTCGCCCGGCTTGGTAAACTATTCGCAAGAGGATTGATGGTTTTGTCAACGGCCGTCACATAAACAATCAATGGGCAAATCCGCAGAACCAGGCCTTAAACTTTTGCTAGAGGCCATCCAGCGCGTGCGGCAACAAGCCCATTGGCCTGCGGGCAGCGCCGACCGTCACCTGGAAAAACGCGAACTGCGCGGCCATTTGCCCGCCACAGCGACCATCGCCGACTACGAACAAATTATCCAGGCGGTGTTACAAGACGCCTCGGCTCAGGTTTTTCGCTATTGGTACAATCAATCAGCCTATGTAACTGTTGTCACCGTCATTGAGAGCAAAACCTGGTTGGTGATGTTTTCGTATGACGGCGTTTTAGAGAGCGCATTTGTGATGGATCGCCCAGAACGCTACCTGAACAAGCCCGGCTTTGAATGGATTGGACGGCTCGGCGAGGTGGAAAATGAACTATAAAGAGCGAATTGCGGCTTATGAAGCCGACGTGCAGTTTCCCAATATTAGCGGCATGGAACATTTAGACATGCTCATGAATCGCAGCGAAATCGCCAAAAGCGAAGCACACCTGACCGATCAGGAAAGGCAGCGATTGCTGAAAGCAGACAGATTGCTGCTGCAAAAAGCCAACCTGTTTTTCCAGGCAATTGGTAAGATTGCCGATTTGGCTGCCTGGCGACGTGATGAAAATGTGCCGGTAAGCCACTGGTGGTGGTATCTCGACGTCATCACCCAAATGCCCCTTAACAGCCGAAAACGGACACGAGCCAGCAAACTCAATATGCCAGCGGCTCATTGACAAAAGGCCATGGAGCCGTTCACTAACCTTCATAGGAGTAAATCCATTGAAAACCATCATCCTGCTCGCCGATCAAGGTATCCCGACGCACCCGGCTATCTGGGAAAGGCCACGGCCGTTGTGGAACGTCGCCGGTAAAACCATCCTCGGCCATCTGCTGGATTTGCTGATGGAGGTGCTGGCCGACGAAGCAATTTTTGTTGTTGGTGCGTCTGACGAGGCTGTGAAAGAGTGGATTGCCGACCATTACCCACAGCTAGAGGCGCATTTTGTGGTGCAGAGTGAAGAGGTGGGGCAGGGGCAGGCCCTGGCTTTGTGCGACGCCTATTTGGACCAGGGTGGTGTGTTGGTGGTCGCAGGCATGGTGTTGGTCGAGGCGGCGTTTGCCGACCTGCCCGATCGTGGCGTGGCTGCCACGTTTTTGTCGCCGCCGGAAACGGCCGTCTCCACTGACCCCACTGCCGCCATTGCCTGGTTCAGGAACGGCCGTTCCCTCTACCATACCCTACAATCCCTCGACCCAGCCGCCAGCTTGGGCGACATCCGTCAGGCCATGCAGGCGCAAGGGGCAGTCATCGCCGACAAACCGGCTCACTTCTGGCTAGAAACCCATCACCCCGACACGCTGCTCCACGCCAACCAACGGCTTCTGAGCCTGAGCTACGGGGCTACCCCCGATGCCATCGAGCGCAGCTACGCCGAAGATTTCACTGTGCTGCCGCCGGTATTCATTGACGAAGAAGCGTATGTGGAAGCGGCCGTGATCGGTCCCTACGCCAGCATCCACGCCGGAGCGGTAATCAAAAACGCCATCGTGCGCCACAGCATCATCGCCGCCGACGCGCAGGTGGAGAATTGCATCCTTGACGGCGCGCTGGTGGGAGAACGTGCTAAAATAACGGGAAAGCCAGCTAGCTTTTTTATCGGTGACGATTCTATGGTCGAGACGGGTTAATCGTTTCGACGAAGGGAAACCGAAAATGGTTGACGAAAAAACATTGCAGGAGGCGGTGCGGCGAATAACAGCCGTTGCCCAACCGAGCCGTATCATCCTGTTCGGCTCCCAGGCACGGCAGCAAGCCAACGCCGCCGACCTGGACTTGTTGGTCATCCAGCCGGAAATCGCCGACCGTTACCGCGAAACGCTCCGTTTGCATGAAGCGCTGGGCAATCTGGGATTGGGCATTGACCTGCTCGTTTATACAGAAGCTGAATTTGAACGCCGCAGCCAGGTACCAGGCACATTACCTTATTGGGCGCGCCAGGAAGGAAAATCGCTCTATGCCGCCCCATCTTGAAGAAGCCTTTCGTGCCTTGCGTCTGGCCGACCGAGACATTGAAGCTTTTGCTGTTCTGCGAGAGGCATCTCATATCCATTCCTCTATCATCGGTTTTCACGCGCAACAGGCGATAGAAAAATCACTCAAAGCAGTGCTGTTTGCCCGCCAAATTGAATTTGAGCGTACACACGATTTAGTTCGCCTCTCTTTTCTGCTCCGCCAACACGCCATCGAACCACCGCTGTCCGATAGTTCTTTGCGTCGTCTCAACCCCTTTGCGGTTATGATGCGCTATGACGATTGGGAAAACGAAGTAAGTTTTGTGGACGAAACGGCCGTCTGGCTACAGACCATTCGTGAGTGGGCGAACCAACAAATTACCGGACTACATCGTCAGTCATCCTGAACCTATCATCTGGAGGCATCATGAACAAATACATTTCCCAGCGCGTCGCGCAAACCCCGCCATCAGGCATTCGTAAATTTTTCGACATCGTCGCCACCATGAAAGACGTCATTTCGCTGGGCATTGGCGAACCGGATTTCGTCACGCCGGCCCCCATCCTGCGCGCCGGTATCGCCTCGTTGGAGAAGGGGCAGACCGGCTACACTTCCAACAGCGGCACGATTGAGCTGCGCCGCGCCCTCAGCCAGCACTTGCAGCGGCTGTATGGCGTGCAGTACGACGCCGAACTGGAGATTCTGATTACGGTGGGCGTGAGTGAGGCGCTGTATCTGGCGATGACGGCCGTTCTCGACCCCGGCGACGAGGTAATCATCCCCGAACCCTGCTTCGTCGCCTACGCGCCCGAAGTCACCTTCGCCGGCGGCGTGCCCGTCACCGTGCCCACCTACGTGCAGCACCAGTTTCAGGTCACGGCCGAAGACATCGCCGCGCGCATCACCGACCGCACGAAGGCCATCCTGCTCGGCTACCCCAACAACCCCACCGGCGCGGTGATGAGCCGCGAGCGCATGTTGGAGATTGCCGCCGTCGCCGAAGAACATGATCTACTGGTCCTGTCCGACGAAATCTACGACCAACTCGTTTATGGCGTGCCACACACCTGCGTGCCCGCTTTGCCCGGCATGAAAGAGCGCACCATCCTCATGGGCGGCTTCAGCAAAGATTACGCCATGACCGGCTGGCGCATCGGCTACGTGTGCGGCGATCCTGACCTGCTGGCCGCCATGCGCAAAGTCCACCAATACACCATCATGTCCGCCCCGACCACCGGGCAGGCGGCGGCCCTGGTCGCCCTGGAGCAAGGCGACGCCCACGTCGCCGCCATGCGCGCCGAATACGACCGGCGGCGGCGGCTGATTGTGGACGGCTTCAACACCCTGGGGCTGGACTGCTTCGAGCCGAAGGGGGCGTTTTACGCCTTCCCCTCTGTGGCTCGCAGCGGCATGAGCAGCGACGATTTTGCCAACCGGCTGTTGGAAGAGGAAGAGGTGGCCGTCATCCCCGGTGAGGCATTTGGCGAGAGCGGCAATGGTTTTGTGCGCGCCGCCTATGCGCAGTCGTTCGAGAAGATTGAAGAGGCGCTGAACCGGATTGAATCGTTTATGCGGCGGCATGGGTAGGACGGCCGTTTGCCTGATCTGGTAAAATTGTTGCAGCATCATCGGCCGCATGTACGCCGTTAAAAACCTGTGAGGAGTATTCTGATGCAAGGACAAACATACACCACAACAGCGACTCTTTCCGACAAGCGCACTTTATTGCTCGATTCCCCGGTGCCTATTCCGGCAGGTCGCGTTCGTATTACAGTAGAAGCACTTCCTCCAGCGCCCTCTGGATTAGATTTTCTTGCCCGTCTGCAAGCCATTCACGCAAGTTTACAGGCCAGCGGCCATCAACCACCGACGAAGCAAGAAGTGGATTCACGCCTCGAACTCGAACGCGATACCTGGGAAGAGTCATGACGCGCCTGTACCTCGATTCGGCTCCCATCATTTATTTGATTGAAAATGTCACGCCCTTCGCTGAACCACTCGCCGCGCGATTAGCCTTTGAAAGCACGTTGCAAATATGCAGTGATCTGTCTCGTCTTGAATGTCGCGTTAAACCCATTCGTGAGAAAAACAAGGTCTTACTGGCTGCTTACGACAGTTATTTCAATGACATCGCTGCGGAAATATTGCCCCTCTCCAGAGCCGTCACCGACCAGGCTGCCGACTTGCGCGCTCGTTACAACTTTCGTACACCCGATGCGCTTCATCTGGCCTGCGCAATTTATTACCGCTGCGATATGTTTTTGACCAACGACCGGCAGCTTTCTCTGTGCCAAGAAATTCCTGTTGTACTGATTGAATAAACCTGGTCCAAGCAAACGCACCGCCGTTCCCACACCACTACCTCGCGAATGACGGAACACGAATTTATGACCAACCCAACGACCCAATACGAACCCATCATCGGCCTGGAAATTCACGCCGAACTCATGACCTGCTCCAAGATGTTCTGCCCCTGCCAGGTGGTAGACAGCGTAGCAGCCGAACCCAACACGGCCGTTTGCCCCGTCTGTCTCGGTATGCCCGGCATGTTGCCCGTCATCAACCGGCGCGCCGTCGAATTTGCCATGCGCGTGGCCCTGGCGCTGAACTGCACCGTGCAGCCCCACAACATCTTCGCCCGCAAAAATTATTTCTACCCCGACCTGCCCAAAGCCTACCAGATCAGCCAGTATGAACTGCCGATTGGTCTGGGCGGCTGGCTGGACGTGGCACTGGAAGACGGCGCGACCAAACGCATCGGCATCCGGCGCGTCCACATGGAGGAAGACACCGGTAAACTCACCCACCTGGAGGGCGGCGGCTCGCTGGTGGATTACAACCGTTCCGGCGTGCCCCTGCTGGAAATCGTCTCCGAGCCGGAGATTTACAGCGGTGAGGAGGCGCGGGCCTACGCCATGAAAATTCGCCAGATTTTGCGCTATCTGGGCGTGAACGCCGGCGATCTGGAGAAGGGCGTCTTTCGCGTGGAACCCAACATCAGCATCCGGCCCGTGGGCGCGACGGCCTTTGGCAGGCGCACGGAACTCAAAAACCTGAACAGCTTTAAGTCGCTGGCCGATGGCACGGCGTTTGAGATTGCCCGCCAAACGGCCGTACTCAACAGCGGCGGTCAGGTGGTGCAGGAGACGCGGGGCTGGCACGACACGAAGCGCGTCACCTTCAGCCAGCGCAGCAAGGAAGAGGCGGAGGATTACCGCTACTTCCCGGAGCCAGATTTGCCGCCCCTCGCCATCAGCGACGAGTGGATCGCCGAAGTAAAGGCCAGCCTGCCCGAACTGCCCGACGCCAAAGCGACCCGCTACCAGACGGAATACGCCCTCTCGGCTTACGATGCCCGGGTCTTAACGGAGGAGCAGGCGGTGGCGGCGTGGTTTGAAACGGCCGTTACCCCCACCCCCCCCACCTCCCCCGACCCCAAAACCCTCGCCAACTGGATCATCAACAACCTTTTCTCGTTGATGAACGAGCATAAGCAAAGCATCGCCGAGGTGCGCGTCACGCCCGGCGGGCTGGCGGAACTGGTAGGAATGGTTGAGCGGCGGGCCATCAACAACAACACGGCCAAAGAGGTGCTGGCGGCGATGTTCACCAGCGGCCAAAGCGCCCCGGCGATTGTGCAGGCGCAGGGGCTGGCGCAGGTGAGCGATGAGGGGGCGATTACGGCCGTCATCAACCACACCCTCGACGCCCACCCAGACAACGTGGCCGCCTACCTGGGCGGCAAGGAGCGGCTCATGGGCTTCTTCGTGGGCCAGGTGATGCGCGAGATGCGCGGCAAGGCGGACCCGGCGGTGGTGAACCGCCTGCTGGCGGCGGCGCTGGCGGCGCGGCAGTAAGTAAGGAGATTTGTCCAATCTTAAAGATTGGACAAATCTTCTGCATCCCACCAGGACGCCGGGGCGTTTACGCCCCGGCAAAACAACGACGCCGGGTAAACCCGGCTTTTCTTCTGTTAGCCCCGTTCACGGGGCGTTGTTCTTTAGCCTGGGGCTTTAGCCCCAGGCGGCGCTGGCGGAATACGGCCGTTTCCCCTTCCCAAACACCCCCTTCCCCCTTATACTTTTGAACAGCGTGCAGATTGGACCATTCTTTAAGAATGGTTCAATCTTGAATCCATCCAACCCACATCGGAGGGGACAATGACCTACAACCTGGCAACCATCCGCCAACTGCTCACCGACGCTTTCGACAGCGAAGAAATCAAGACCCTGGCGTTTGATCGCTTTCATGCCGTGCAGGATGATTTTTCAACGGGGATGACCAAAGGGCAAATGATTCGGGCCGTCGTAGAGAAGGCTGAAAAACACGGCCGTCTCCCCGAACTCCTCGCATACGTCCAGGCCACCAACCCCTACCAATATAACCGGTACGCCGCGCAACTGGAAGCGCCTGCCGCCGCCAACCGCGCCGCCTCCACCCTGCCGCTGCAACCCTTCTTCTTTGGCCGCGAGAAAGAGCTGGCAACCATCGCCGAAGCCATCGCGCCGGAGGCGCGTACCTGGGGCGCATTGATTGACGGCCCCGGCGGCATCGGCAAGACCGCCCTCGCCATCCGCAGCGGCCATCTGGCCCCCGCCGCCGACTTCGACCGCAAAATCTTTCTCTCCGCCAAGGTGCGGGAACTGACGCCCACGGGCGAGCAGCCTCTGGAAGATTTTATGCTGCCCAACTACATGGCCCTGCTGGCCGAACTGGCCCGCGAACTGGGCGACGACAGCCTGGCCCGGCTGCCGCCCGACGAACGGCCCAACGCCGTGCGCCGCGCCCTGAACGGCGTGCGCGCCCTGATTGTGATAGACAATTTGGAAACCTTCACCGGGCCGGAAGGCGACCGGCTCTATCAATTCCTCTCCCGCCTGCCGTCCGGCTGCAAAGCCATTGTCACCAGCCGCCGCCGCCGCGATATAGACGCCCGCATTGTGCGCCTGGACCGGCTGGCGCGGGAGGAGGCGCTGGCGCTGCTGGACGAACTGGCCAAGAACAACCCCCGGCTGCGCCGCACCCCCGCCGCCGAACGGGAGGAACTGTACGCCATCACCCACGGCAATCCGCTGCTCATTCGCTGGCTGGCGGGGCAGTTGGGGCGGCCGGGCAGCCAGTGCCGCACCATTGCCGATGCCTGCGCCTTTCTGGAAAACGCGCCGCCAGACAACGACCCGCTGGAATATATCTTTGGCGATTTGCTGGATACTTTTACCGCCGCCGAAACCGGCGTGTTGACCGCCCTGGTGCATTTTAACCAGCCCGCCCCGGTGAAATGGATTGCGGCGGTGGCCGACCTGGCCGAACTGGCCGCGCGCACCGCCCTGGAAGACCTGACCGACCGCGCCCTGCTGGTGGGCGACGAGGCGCTGGAATGCTTTTTGCTGCCGCCGCTGGCGGCCACGTTTTTGCGGCGCAAACACCCCGAAGCGGTGGGGCAGACGGGCGGCCGCCTGACCGACAGCGCCTACGCCCTGGCGCTGGAGAACGGCTACGATGAGTACGAACGTTTCCCGGCGCTGGAAGCGGCCTGGCCGGCGCTGGCCGGCGCCCTGCCGCTGCTGGCGCAGGGCGCCGACGCCCGCGACCGCGATAGCGGCAATGACCGGCTGCAAACGGTGTGCGCTGCCCTCAGAAACTTCCTCAACTTCTCCGGCCGTTGGGATGAGTGGCTGGCCCTCAGCCGGCAGGCCGAGGCCAAGGCGGAGGCCGCCGGGGATTTGTACAACGCGGGCTGGCGGGCGTATGAAGCGGGCTGGATTCATGTTTTGCGCGGACAGGCGGCCGACGCGCTGGCCTGCGCCGACCGCTGCGCCGACCACTGGGAAAAAGCCCCCCGCGCCGGGGCGCGGGAGAAGGCCGCCGCCATCCGCCTGCGCGGCCTGGGCCACGAACTGGCGCAAGAGGTCACGGCGGCGATTGCCGCGTATCGAGAGGCGCTCGCGCTGTGGCAGGCCATCGCGCCGGAGAGCGTGGATGTGGCTGTTGGACTGAACAGCCTGGCCGGGGCGGAACAGGCGCAAGGGGAGTATGCCGCCGCCGAACGCAGCTACCGCGAGGCGCTGCGCCTGGCGCAGAAGCTCGATCACCACGAAGGCGTCGCCCTTTACACCGGCAACCTGGCCGAACTGGCGCTGGCCCGCGAGGAGTGGGCGGCGGCGGAAGCGCTGGCCCGCGAGGCGCTGGCGTTGGCGGAAACAGTGGGGCGGCAGGAGTTGGTTGGGGGGATTTGTCAGCAGCTTGCCCAAGCGCTGGCGCGGCAGGGTCGGCCGCAAGAGGGGCTGCCCTACGCCCGCCGCGCCGTCGCCATCTTCACACATCTGCGCCAGCCAGACGAGTTGGCGGCGGCGCAGGCCGCGCTGGCGGAATGTGGCGGGGATGGTTAGGAGATTGGCCCAATCTTATTGGGCTTTAAGGCATGGTTCATCGAGCCGAACATCTTCTTTACAAATTTACGCCACATTGTCATGCTGAGCGGAGTCTTCGGAGCGAAGCATCCCCATGACTTGAGCCTTTCAGGCTAAGGGGATGCTTCGGAGGATGCTTCGGCGGCCTCAGCACTGGCTCTCAGCATGACACGTCTCTCCATTACCGGATTTATTTTTTAATCCACAACAAAATTGGACCAATCTTTTGCCAAACGGCCGTTCCCCCTCTAAAATTCCCGCCAAAGCCAACCAGAAGCAGCAAGCAGTCACCCAGAAACAACAAGCAACGGCCCAGGTGCAGCAAGCAGTCACCCAGAAACAACAGGCAACGGCCCAGGTGCAGCAAGCAACCATCCAGAAGCGTCAAGCAACGACCCAGGAGCATTAAGCAGCCATCCAGAAGCAGCAAGCAACGATTCAGGAGCATTAAGCAGCGACCCAGAAGCATCAAGCAGTCATCCAGAAGCGTTTTTCAGCCGTTTTCAATTGAAATCGGATAACCAACAAATGGGAGGTTCATCATGACAAGACCAACAAAAAGCATCGATCAACGTTTGTTAGAAGCACAGCAAGCCATAGACAACAGCCTGAACAACCCGGCCATTTTGCAGGCCGTCGCCCGCATGGGCTACGACCAGCCCCGCCTGCAAGCCGCCCGCGCCCTCTACGACGAGGTGATGGTCCTGGTGGCGGCGCAAAAGCGGGAATACGGTGAGCAGTACGAAGCCACCGGCGACCTGCAAGCCGCCTGGGATGCCGCCGACCTGGCCTACAAACGCACCCTCAAAATCTGCCGCATCGCCTTTAGAGATGGAACCAAAGCCCAAAACAGCCTCGGCTTAAACGGCAGCCGCAAAAAGAGCCTGGGCGGCTGGATCGAACAAGTGACAACTTTCTATGTGAATCTGACAGGCGACACCGAGCTGGTGGCCGCCCTGTCTACCTACGGCTACGACAAGGCCAAATTACAAGGGGAAGCCGCCCTGGTGCAGGCCGTCGTCGTAGCCCGCGCCGCGCAAAACAAGGAGCGCGGCGAAGCGCAGGAAGTCACCCAACTGCGCGACGCCAAACTGGACGAACTGGACCAATGGCTGGCCGACTACAAAGCCATCGCCGAAATCGCCCTGGCCGCCTCGCCGCAGCAGTTAGAACAGCTCGGCTGGGTGGTGGCGTAAGCGAGATTGGTCCATTCTTAAAGAATGGACCAATCTGATGCCAGCGAGAGAACAGCCGATGGCCAACGAACTTTGGCAATACGGCCGTATCTACCACAAAGCCACAAAACGCACCGGCGTTTTGTTTGAAACACCCTTCCACCGCAAACCGGTAGACAGCCAGCGCTGCTTCTCACCCTCATTACCTACATCCACCACAACCCGCAAAAACACGGGTTCATCACCGACTTCCGCGAGTGGCCCTGGTCATCTTATGGGGCTATACTGTCGCCCAAACCAACCAAAATAAACCACGATGAGGTGCTGGACTGGTACAACGGCCGTGCCGCCTACATAGAAGCCCCTACCACAGAGCCTGATGCTCGATTGATCAGGCCGCTGCTGCTAGAAGATTGGTGGTAGCCTATCAGATTTGTCATGCTGAGCGAAGTCTTCGGCCCTGAGCGAAGTCGAATGGGGAAGCATCCCGCTCCCACCAGAGGAGGGGGATGCTTCGGAGGACCTCAGCATGACGCGCTTTCTTGCCAAATTTGTCAAGTACCTATCGCCTGGAATGAACCATGCCGAAAAACGCATCCTGTTGACCCATGATACTCCTCATCGCCCAACTGACCATCCGTGAAACCCAGCGCCGCCGCATCTTGTGGATCGTGCTGCTGTTGGCGCTGGGTTTTCTGGCGCTCTACGGCATCGGCCTGCACTACATCTACCGCGACCTGGCGAAAAACCTGCCGCCCCAGGCCGATTTATCCACCATCACCGGCGGACTGCTCACCATTGGCCTGTACGTCACCAATTTTCTCATCGCCCTGATGGCCGTCCTCATGTCGGCCGCCAGCGTCTCCGGCGAAATCGAGTCGCACACCATAGACACCCTGGTGACCAAACCGCTGCGGCGCTGGGAGTTGATTCTGGGTAAATGGTTGGGTTTTGCCCTGCTGCTGTTGGCTTATATTGCTCTGCTGCCCGGCGGTGTGCTGCTTGTTTCCTATGCGATTACTGGGGCGCAAGTGGAGCATATCTGGCCGGGCATGGGGCTGATTTTCCTCCAGGGGCTGACGCTGCTGTCGCTGAGTCTGGCCGGGGGCACACGCCTGCCCACGCTGGCAAACGGCGCGCTGGCCTTTATGTTGTATGGTATCGCCTTTCTGGGCAGTTGGATCGAGCAGATTGGGGCGCTGTTTGAGAATGAAACGGCCGTACAAATCGGCATCGTCACCAGTCTCATCATGCCCAGTGAAGCGTTGTGGCGCAAAGCGCTGCTCCTCTTCCAGCCTAATCTGGCGAACACCCCCCTGGTCGCCGGCCCCTTCGCCGTCGCCTCCCAGCCCAGTGATTTGATGATAGCTTATGCCATCGTCTACATGTTCAGCCTGCTGGCCCTCGCCCTCGCCAGCTTCTCGTCCCGCGATTTGTGATATACTCGCGAAGGTCACAATCTGACACTTCCGTCACCTTGTCAAATGTCACCTTGTCAAACATGTATGCCCGGAGGACAGACCCATGATAGACACCAAAGGCAAGTTTTACCTGGGACGCATCCACGACCCACAAACAGCTAAAACAGGCGACACTCCCCTGCTCTACGATCCGGCCGACCTGACTACCCATGCCGTCGTGGTCGGCATGACCGGCTCCGGCAAGACCGGCCTCTGCCTGGGGCTGTTGGAAGAAGCGGCGCTCAACCACATCCCGGCGCTGATGATTGACCCCAAAGGGGACATTACCAACGCCCTGCTGCACTTCCCAGAGCTGCTGCCGACAGATTTCCAACCCTGGATCAATGCCGACCAGGCCCGGCGCGAAGGCAAAACGGTGGAGCAAGCGGCTGAAGAAACGGCCGTGCTCTGGCGCAGCGGTCTTGGTCAATGGGACATCCAACCGGAACGGCTGCAAGCGCTCAAAGAGAGCGTGCGCTTCACCATCTACACCCCTGGCTCCGACGCCGGGCTGCCCATCAGCATCCTCGCCTCCCTCAAAGCGCCCACCATCCCCTGGAACGACAACAAAGAGCTGCTGCGCGAGCAAATCTCCGGCACCGTCACCGCCCTGCTGGGCCTGGTCGGCCTGAAAGACATAGACCCGGTGCGCTCCCGTGAACATATCTTGCTGGCAAACATTTTCGAGACCGCCTGGAGCCAGGGCCAAGACCTGGACCTGGGCGAACTGATCATGCAGACCCAATCGCCCCCCTTCGAGAAGTTGGGCGTTTTCGACATCAACCGCTTCTTCCCCGAAAAAGAGCGCTTCGACCTGGCCATGCGGCTGAACAACATCATGGCCGCCCCGGCTTTTCAGGCGTGGATCGAAGGTGAACCGCTGGACATCGCCCGACTGCTATATGAGCCAGACGGCCGTGCCCGCCACACCATCTTCTACATCGCCCACCTGCCCGAAGCCGAGCGCATGTTTTTCATTACCCTGCTCTATTCGGCCGTGGAATCGTGGATGCGCGCCCAAAGCGGCACCACCAGCCTGCGCGCCCTGGTCTACTTCGACGAAATCTTCGGCTATCTGCCGCCCGTCGGCAACCCGCCCTCCAAAGAACCGATGCTGCGGATGCTGAAACAAGCCCGCGCCTTTGGCGTGGGCTTGGTCCTGGCGACGCAAAATCCGGTGGACGTAGATTACAAAGCCCTCTCCAACGCCGGCACCTGGTTCATCGGCAAATTGGGCACAGACCAGGACAAGCAGCGCCTGCTGGATGGTCTGGCCTCGGCCACGCCGGGCGGCCTGGACCGCCGAACCTACGATAATCTCATTTCGGCCATCGGCAAGCGCGTCTTTCTGATGCGCAACGTGCATGGAAAACAGCCGCTTCTCTTCCAAACCCGTTGGGCGATGAACTACCTGGCCGGTCCCGTCACCCGGACGCAAATTCCGGCGCTGAACAAACTGGCAGGTGCGCCGGAACCGTTGACCGGGGATAGCAGCCAGTTGCACGTTAGCCAGGCGCAGTCTTCAGACGCCAGCGCCCAGACGCCACTCCCCACTCCTCAGCCCTCAGCCCCTAGCAGCGGCACAGCGACTCGTCCGGCGGTTCCGGCGCGGGTGGTGGAGTATTTCCTGCCCAATAACCTGACGGTCAGCCAGGCGGCGGCGCGAGACGGCCGTTCCCTGCCCCCCTCCGCCCAACCCATCGGCCTGCTGTATCGGCCCGCCCTGCTGGCCCAGGCCGATGTACGCTTTCTGAACCGCAAATACAACCTGGACACCGACAGCAAACGCGCCGCTCTGGTACTCGCCACCGACGACCGCGGCGTGGTGCGCTGGCAAGAACATGAAACGCCACCGCTAGACGGCCGTGCCCTGGACCCCCAACCCGCGCCCCAGGCCCGCTTCGCCGAACTCCCCCGCGCCCTGCAAGATGCCCGCACCATAGCCGCCCTGAACACCGATTTTGTGGATTGGGTCTATCGCAACGCCCAAGTCACGGTCCGCGCCAACGAGACCCTCAAAGTCTACGCCGGGCCTGAGGTGTCTGAGGCGCAGTTTGCCCGGCTGTGCGTAGACGCCGCCGACGCACTGTTAGACGCCGAACTAGACAAAGTAGAGGCCATTTACGAAAAAAAAGCCGAGGCCATCAAAGTGAAACTGGCCCGTGAAGAGCGCGAACTGCGCGAAGATGAAGCGGAATTGTCGCAGCGCAAGCAGGAAGAAATGGCGACCCACGCCGAAACCTTTATGAGCCTGTTCAGCCGCCGCAAACGCAGCGTTTCTACCTCCCTCACCAAACGGCGTATGACCGAAAAAGCCAAAGCCGAGGTAGAGGAATCGGTAGAAGCCATCCAGTCCTTCAACAAAGAAATAGACAGCCTGACCAAAGAGATGGGCGCAGCTCTGGACGACGTAAAAAGAAAATGGGCCAACGTCGCCGCCAATGTCAGTGAGATAAAGGTGACGCCGCTTAAAAAAGATGTCGTCCCAGAACTGTTTGGCGTGGCCTGGATGCCCTATCACCTGCTGCAAACGGCCGATGGTGGGCTGCTAGAACTGCCGGGATTCAAACTGGCATGAAATTGTTTGGTTGGTTGGTTTGATAACCGGCAGCCAACCAACCTTCCTTTCCCCATGACCACATCCCCAGACATTTTGCGCCAGCGGCGGCGGTTGGCCGAAGAGCAGTTAACCGGCAGCAGCCGTTGGCGCGATGACCTGAATGATGATCAGGCGCAGCGGCTGCTGGATTGGGCGCTGGCTTTTGTCAATGAAGCGGTATGGCAAACGGCCGTACTGCCCCCCACCGATGCCGAAGAAGCGCTCGATGAAGCGGTAACGGCCGTTGCCGACCTCATGCGCCAGGTAAATGACCTGACTGCCAGCCTGCCCCAACTAGACGACAAAACGACCGTGCGCCGCTGGCGTACCTTCCTCAAAACGGTGCAAACCCTCACCGGGCAGCCGGTTCTGACCCCAGAAACCGAACAGTTGGTCTATTTGCGCGGGGCGTGGGATAATGAAGCGACTTTTGCGCAGCTTTATCAACGCATTGCCTGGGAAAAAGAAGAGGAAGAATGAAAAAACGCAGCGCCGGTTTAGGGACCGTTTTTTTGGTCATCATCGCCATCATCTCCATCTGGCTGGGGCGTGACTTATTGACTGAACTTGGGTTAGACGAGCCAGATGTGGTGACAGTGACGGTAACGGCCGTCGCCGCCAATCCGCCCAACCCCACCGCCGCCGACTGGTACGACATCTACTTCACCAACCCCACCTGCCCTCCGGCCGAGCAGCGCGTCGGCGGCCTGGATGAAATCATCGCCGCCGACATCCTAACCGCCCAAACCCAGGTAGACATTGCCGCCTACGACCTGGACTCCGAAGCCATCGTCAACGCCCTGATTGAATTGGAGAAACGGGGCATCGTCGTCCGCGCCGTTACCGACACCGACAACGCCAATAAGAACAGCATCAACCGCCTGCGGCGCAACGGCATCAGCGTGGCCGAGGACAAACGTGGTGGTCTGATGCACAATAAATTCGTGGTCATAGACGGCCGTGTCGTCTATACCGGCTCCCTCAACTTCACCAGCAACGGCTCTCACTGCAACAACAACAACCTGGTCCGCATCGAATCTCCGGAACTGGCGGCCAACTACATGGCCGAAATGGACGAGATGTATGTCAGCCGCATCTTTGGCCCGACATCGCCCAACAACACCCCCCACGAGCAGCTCACCATCGGCGGCGTTTCCGTAGAAAACCACTTCGGTTCCGAAAAAGCCATTTCGCCGATCATCGCCCGCGCCGTCGCCCGCGCCCAAAGCGAAATCCTCTTCATGGCCTTTTCCTTCACCGACGATCAAATTGGCGAAGCGATGCTTGGCCGCGCCGATGCCGGCGTTCCCCTGCGCGGCGTCTTTGAGACTGTTGGTTCCAACACCGAGTTCAGCTACTTCCCCAAAATGACCGCCGCCTCGTCTGCCGCCAACGCCCAGGTGCGCACCGATGGCAATCCGCGGGTCATGCACCACAAAGTCATCATCATAGACCGCCAGACGGTCATCTTTGGCTCTTTCAACTTCAGCGACAACGCCAACCGCCGCAACGACGAAAACATCCTCATCATCCACGACCCGACCTTCGCCAGCTACTTCATCCAAGAATTCGAGACCATCTGGCAAGAAGCAGGCGGATAGGGAGAGGGGAAGATGGGGAGACAAGGAGAGGGGGAGACGAGGAGAGGGGGAGACCTTTTGCCCCTCTGTCTCCCTGTCTCCTTGTCTCCTTTGTCTTTACTCCAGCGCTGCGACCACTGTATCCAAGTCCTTATCCCCTCGTCCACTTAAATTCACCAGGATGATCTGGTCCGGCCGCATGGTGGGGGCGCGTTTGATGGCTTCGGCGACGGCATGGGCCGATTCCAGGGCGGGGATGATCCCCTCGGTTTTGCACAAGGTCTGAAAAGCCGCCAGCGCTTCAGCGTCGGTGGCGTAGGTATACCCGGCGCGCTCCTGGTCACGCAGCAGGGCGTGTTCCGGCCCCACGCTGGGGTAATCCAGCCCGGCGCTAATGCTGTGGGTGTCGCGAATCTGGCCGTCGGCCGTCTGCATCACGTAGCTTTTTGTGCCATGCAGCACCCCCAGACGCGCAATGTTTGGGTCGGCAAACCGGGCGGCATGTTTGCCACCGGTAATCCCTTCGCCGCCGGCCTCTACGCCGATCAGCTCCACATCCTCGTCATCGCGGAAGGCGTGGAAGATGCCCATGGCATTGCTGCCGCCGCCGACGCAGGCGATGATGCTGTCTGGCAGACGGCCGACCAGGGCCAACATCTGCTGCCGCGCTTCGCGGCCAATGACGCTTTGGAAATCACGCACCATCATCGGGTAAGGGTGCGGCCCCAGAACAGAGCCGAGCAGGTAATGGGTGGTGTCTACGTTGGTCACCCAGTCGCGGATGGCTTCGTTGATGGCGTCTTTGAGGGTTTTGCTGCCGCTTTCCACCGGGCGCACTTCCGCTCCCAGCAGTTTCATGCGCAGCACGTTGGGCTGCTGCCGGGCGATGTCTATGCTGCCCATGTAAACGATGCACTCCAGCCCCAACAGGGCGCAGGCTGTGGCCGAGCCGACGCCATGCTGCCCCGCGCCCGTCTCGGCGACGATGCGCCGTTTGCCCATGCGCTGCGCCAGCAGCGCCTGCCCCAGGGCGTTGTTGATCTTGTGCGCGCCGGTGTGGTTGAGGTCTTCGCGTTTAAGGTAAATTTGCGCCCCGCCCAGGTTTTGGCTGAGACGATGGGCATGGGAAATGGGCGACGGCCGTCCCACATAACTCTGCAACAAAAACTCAAACTCGGCCATAAAAGCCACGTCCTGCCGCGCTTCCTCGTAGGCGCGGATCAGCTCTTCCAGGGCAGGCATCAAGGTTTCTGGCACAAATTGACCGCCATAAGGGCCAAATTTACCACGTTCATCGGGCACAGAAATGGATTTCTGGAGCATTTGGGTTTCTTCCTTCTTGATGATTGGTCTGATTGACATCCATTTGTTTTATCAGATGCCCAACAGCCACGCCACTAAAGAGGCGGCAATTTCAATGAATGGCGCTGTTTTTTCAAAACTGGACTGGCGGCAACACTGATACAAATGTGACAAATAGTGTAATAGTCAAGGGTTGGTGGAATCGTTGTCATTCTGACGAGTCTTCGAGGAAGAATCCCTTCCCGTCAACCGATAGGGATTCTTCGCTCCGAAGACTACGCTCAGAATGACAATGCGACGCGATGTCCTTAACTTGATGAGTGTGGCTAGCCTATGACCATTACACAAATGTGACAAATAGCCCGCTTTTGGTAAACTGTTTGCTGGAATTATCGTTGACACCATCATCAGGAGGAGATTGATGCCGGCCGTCTGGTTTATTCGTCATGGTCAAAGCGAATCTAACGCTGATCTTCCTACTACCCACCCTGCCGAATCGGCCCTGACCCTCTTGGGCCACGAAGAGGCCGGACAAATCGCCGCTGCCTTACCGCAGCCGCCCGATTTATTTGTGGTGTCACCCTTCTTGCGTGCCCGGCAAACGGCCGTACCCGCTCTCGCTCGTTATCCCCACATTGCCGTAGAAACCTGGCCGGTCCACGAATTTGTCTACCTGGACCCGCTTCACTACAAAGATACCACCGGCAGCGAGCGTTGGCCGGCAGCCCTGGCCTACTGGCAGCGCAATGATCCCCATCACCACAGCGGTGCAGGGTCAGAATCGTTTGCCGAATTGATGGACCGGGTAACGGCCGTTACCGCCCAAATCCAGGCCTGTCCCGCGTCATTCATTGTCGTCTTTAGCCACGGCCTCTTTTTGCGCGCTTTGCTGCTTACGCTCATCATCGGCCACAAGGAAGCCACGCCCGACTTCATGGCCCGTTACGCTACTTTTATTCAGGCTGTCCAGATGCCCAACGCCGCCATCCTGCAAGTAGACTTCACCGCCAACGGCCGTCCCACCTTCACCGGCTTCCTGACAGAACATTTAATCAGGAGTTGATGGGGTTAGTTGGGAGTTGGGAGTTGATAGCAACAACCAACTCCCAACTCCCAACTCCCAACTACCATATGTCCTACGGAACCCTTACCTTCACTTTCGCCGGTGGCGCAACGGCCGTCATAGACCTGGCCGCGCCCGACGTTATCCTTGGCCGCTCTGGCGAAGCCGATGTACAACTCGCCGACGAATTGGTCTCCAAACGCCACCTGCGCCTGACTGTTAACCAGCAAGGCGTCTGGCTAATGGACTTGGGGGCGACCAACGGCACGTTCCTGGCCGGCGAACGGCTGACGCCGAATCAATCTGTCGCCTGGCAGCCAGGACAATCGCTCACGCTGGGCGACACAACCCTCAGCTACACCCCGCCCGCCTCTGCCGCTGACACCTGGAACGACAGCGCGCCCGCTTTTGCCCAACCCCTGCCCACGCTCTATGAAGCTGCCACGCCATCACCCTGGCGACGGCCGTCGGTCATCATCGTCGCCCTGTTGTTCGCCGTCGCCGTGTGCCTGTTAGGCATTGTCGCTGTCTGGTGGTTCACCAATACGCCACCCACGCCAGAGGCGGAAGCCAACCCAACTATCTTGCCACCCACCCAGCCCGTAACCCTGGCCGCCTGTGAGGAACCGGTGATGACGGCCGTTACCCCCATTGGCGGCAGCCAACCATCCACCCAGCCCACCGATGCGGTGGTGCAATCCATCCCTCTGCTGGAACTGCCCTTCCCCTACACCGGCGATAACGAAACTTTTGGCGGCGACGATGCCGCCTTCCTGAAAGCGGTGCAGCGCGCTCAGGCTGGCGGCCGCTTGAACAGCTTTTTTGACCATCTTTACCCGCTCTATCCTGCGCCGCAAGACCCTGGCGTGGTCTTTGGGCGCGAACCGGCCGAGCCGCCGGTGGGCCGCTTTATGCTGTTGTTCAACGGCCAACTCAGTAACCAGGACAGCTACAGCGGCCATCCTGGGTACGATTTTTCCACCTTTGTCGTCCGCCAACCGGGTACGCCGGTGTTCGCCGCCGCCGATGGCGTGGTTGCCGAGGCTGGTGAAGACTCCTCCTCCGGGGCGCTGTTTGTCAAGCTGATCCACACCGTGCCGCAGTTGGGCAGCGTGCAGACCACTTATTGGCATCTGGACCCGGATGAGCATTTTGCTGCCATGTCCGGCCGCGTCGGCCAGTTTGTGGCGGCCGGGACGCGCCTGGGCAGCATGGGCAATACCGGCTGGTCCACCGGCCATCATCTGCATTTTGAAGTGCGCGTGGATTGGGATGGCAACGGCCGTTTCAGCGCCAGCGAAAGCGTAGACCCCTTTGGTTTTTTGCCCAGCGCCGCCCATCCAGCCGATCCCTGGGGGCAGGCCACGCAGTTTGTAGATGCGCGCGGCGACACCTATGCCCACCCCGGCAGCCCCAGCCTCTACCTCTGGCGCCATCCGTTGGGCGTGGTCGTCACCATTCCCGAGACCGGCGGCGGCCAGATCAGCCGCCCCACAGCGGCCGAGCAGAGCGCCGCGCCGGTCGGGCTGTGCGCCGAACCGGGCAGCTTGCCGCCCGGCGGCCGCCTCACCTTCGCCTGGTCACCCGATCCGCACTTCACCCACGAATTGGTCGGTACGGGCAGCGGCTGCCTTCTGTCTGTCACCGATGCCGTTGGCAACCAGTTGACGCAGTTCAGCGCCCCGCTAAACGTGGAAATTCCCCTGGCATCGGCCGATTTGAGCAACGTAGACCCCAACACATTGGCGATTTACTGGCTGGGCGTAGACGGCGAAACGTGGCAGCCGCTGCCCACCTTTATTGACGAGGCCAATGGGCTGGCGATTGCCACCACCAACCGTCCCGGCCAATGCGCCCTTATGGGCCAGCCGCTGCGCGATGTGGTTCCCCCCACTTCCACTATCCAGGTAGAAGGGCCGCCCGGCGTGGATGGCGCGTGGTACGAACGTGTCACGGTGTCGGTCAGCAGCACAGATCCGGCGGGCGTGGCGACAATCGAATACAGCCTGGACGCGGGCACGACCTGGCAGCCCTATACCGGGCCGTTTGTTTTGCAAGCCAATGGCGAACTGCCAGAACTGCCGGAGGAATTGGTGGAGAGTTTTGGCGGCACGCCGGGCCGTTTTCTGGTGTTGGTTTCGGCTACTGATAACGTCGGCAATGTGGAAGAGCCACCGGCCGCGCGGGCCATCGTCATTGATCCGTCGAAGAATTTGCTGGCTCCCAGCGGTTCACCGCCAACCGGCGCGCCATCGGCGACAGCGACAGACGAGGCGGCCTGCACGCCAACCATCACGGTGACAGCCGAATTTGGCGTGAATGTGCGGCGTGGGCCGGGGGTGGCCTATCCTGTTGCCACCACCCTACCCCAGGGCAGAACGGCGACGATTAACGGCCGTAACTCCACCAGCAGTTGGTGGCGCTTAGAGCTGCCCGGCAGCGGCGAATTTTGGGTATCTGACGATGTGGTGGAGACGGCTTGTGTGGCCGGGGTAACGGCCGTGCCCACCCCCGCGCCGCCAACAGCGACGCCCACCGTCACGGCCACGCCCACCAACACCCCAACCCCCACCGCCACTCCCACGCTGACGCCAACCCTTAACCCGGATATACGGCCGCCGGTGGTGTCTATTACCGTACTGCCGCTGCGGCCCACCGCCAGCGATGTGTTGACATTTACGGCGCGGGCCGAGGACAATCAGGCTGTCGCCCGCATCGAAATCTGGCTGCAAAGCCCCGGCCAGACAGACCTGGTGCGCGTGCAAAGCTGTCTGGCGGTGACGATTTGTGAATTTGCCGGCGGGCCATATGCCGCCGGGGTATTGTTCTACCGCGCCTACGCCTGGGACCTGGCAAATAATCAGGATGCAACGGCCGTCATGCAGCTTACTATTCAGGCCGTTCCCCAGTAATTGGATTCAGTGTTCAGTATCCAGTGACACTCACTGGATACTGAACACTGAACGCTGGTCACTGTCCCTAATGCCCCCCACCGCGCGCCAGACCGGCTTTCATCTGCTCTTCCTGCCCCGGTTTCACCCGCTGCAAGGCCAGAGCCAACATCAGGCCAGACAATACCCCGCCGGCCACAAAGGGCGCGCTGGCTCCCAATGCCTGAAAAACAAACCCGCCTAACAATGGTCCCAAGGCGTTGGCCGCGCTGACGAAGGAAGATGAAATCCCCAAAATCCCGCCGATTTCGTCGTTTCTGACTCGTTTGGTGATGAGGCTGTTGATGGCCGGTGACAGAATACCGCCACCAATGGAAGCAGGCACAACGGCCACCATGAGCCAGAAAAAGCCCAACCACCCCTTGTTCGCCTCGTTGGGCAGGTCCAGGGAGATGTTTTGTGTGGGTGGCGTTTCGCCTGGCAGAGTGCGGTTCCCGCCTAGCTCTTCGGTGACGGCCGTTTGTGAGTACCAGGGCACAGGGTTTCTCGGCGTCAGTCCCAACAAGATGAGTCCGACCGCCAACAGCGCCAGCCCGCCATAAATCAACCGCCGGTCGCCATACTTACGGCTCCATTTGCCGATGAGACCCCCCTGCACCGCCACGACGATGACGCCGATGTAGACAAAAATGATCGAGTTTCCGGCCGCGTTGAGGCCCAAACGATTGAGGGTGAAAAGCGAGAGAAGCTGCTCGAATCCACCGAAGGCCAACTGCTGGGCAAACATGAGAATGAGCAAAATGCCGACTGTGGGATAACTGAGCGCTTTGGCCATGGCCGCAAAAGAGAAGGTGGGTTTTCTGTCGCCCTGACCACGCTTTTCTTCGGGCAATGTTTCCTTGAACCAGAAAATGGTCAGCAAGATGGAGAGAAAAGAGAAGGCGGCGGCAGCAAAGGCTGGCGCGTGGTAGTTGTTGTTGGTCAGGGCCAGGGCGACAAAGGCGATGACCGGACCAACGATGAAGCCCAGCCCAAAGGCGGCGCCAATCAGCCCCAACCCCTGGGTGCGCGTTTTTTCGGTGGTGGAGTCGGTGATGGCCGCCTGGGCGGTGGCGATGTTGGCCCCAGAGATGCCGTCTATGATGCGCGACAGGAAGAGCAGCGGCAGTGTGTTGGCGACGCCCAACAGCAAAAAGCCGCTCAAGGTGCCAATCTGGCTGATGACGAGGATGGGTTTACGGCCGTACTTATCCGATAACCGCCCCAATATCGGCGCGCCAATAAATTGCATTACCGGGTACGTAGCCCCCAACATCCCGATGACCGCCGGTGACGCATTGAAAGAGGCGGCATACAGAGGCATCAAGGGAATGATGATGGTCAAGCCCAATAAGTCAATCAGGACGATGACAAAGATGGGTAGAATGCGTTTGAAATCAAGCTTGTCTTCGGCGGCAACGGCCGTCTTGTTGGCGACTTGTTTTGTGTCCATACGACTCCCTCAGATCCTTCGTAATCCGTAGGGCGCCACTTCTGGCAAATGCCTACGGATTACGGATTACGGAACACGGCTTCCAGCCCCCATATTGTTTTTAGAATATCGGCAGCAGCGGTCGGAACCACGGAATGCCCGCCAGCACGGCGATCAGGGCCAGGGTAAAGAAGATGGCGGCGCGCTTGTGTTTTGCCACGTGTGTTGGCGCTTTTTTGGATAGGGAACGGCCGACGTGGGCTAAAACGACGGCCACGACCATGGTGAAAAGATGTTCCACCAGCCAGAAACGCGTATCGGAATTCGACATAGCCGCGCCAAAATTAGAAAAAGAGCCGGTGGTAATGGGGCTGAGTACCCCGTACAACAGCAGACCTAACAGCAGCTGCACATCCAGGCTGATGGTAAAAAAGAGGCCGGCTGAGTTATCTAATCCGGTCCATTGTTTCTTGCCAGACCAGCCTATGAACGCGCGGATAATCGCCAAAATGCCCACAATGAGGACCAGCCAGCGGGTGATATTGTGTAAACCAAGCACAAGAGGATACATAGTCTTTTGACTCCTTTTTGATAGGGATTAGTAATGACTTTTTGTTGGCTCCAAACTGACGCTGCGTTAAATCTCGTTTGCCAGGTGATTGATAACTTGCTCCAGCCAACCTGCTTCTGAACGCAAATGGACAATCTGGTGTTCGATCAGCAGTTGCAGCGAACCGGTATGCGTCGGGGCCTGCTCAACGCGCGCCAGTTCCTGGGCCAAAGCGGTCTGGCGGGTTTGCAGCAGGCTAATGGCGTCGGCGCGGGGCAAATTATCCAGAAAGGTCAGGCCGGTGTCACCGGGGAAGCGGGCCGGCAGGTGGGTGGACAGGTTTTGGCGCAGCAGATCCAGGAAGTGGGCCTCGCCGGCCGCCGTCAGACTGTAGACCAGGCGCGGTGGGCGGTTGCCTTCCCTTTCCTCGCTGCTGCTGACCAATCCCTCGCGGGCCATCTTTTCCAGCAGGTAATAGGCGGTTGACTTTTTGAGATCAACGCATGTTTGCATATAGCTGTCAATGAACTCGTGCAGTTGATAGCCGTGCATTTCCTGCCGCTGTAAGAGTCCCAGAAGGAGTAGTTCGCGTTCCATTCTAACCTGTGACCTCGAAACTGAATAGTCAAATTTGACTATTCAGTCTTGATTATAGGATTATTTTGCGAGATGTCAAGCTGCACGGCCGTTTTGCGGCGCATCAATGAACAGCAAGCAGGCTGTTGGGGTTTATTAGGTGAGGGGAACCAGGGGAGAGGCCGCCGGTTATAGGCAATATCACCTATTTTCTTTGGCGGTAAAGAGACTAGAATTAATCTGTAGTCTGAATTGTATTGGTAGCACAAGAGGCAGGGAACAAGCCCATTCCCTGCCTCTTGTTTTATGTCTATTTGCGGCGGCGGCCGAGCAGCCAGAGCAGGAACAATCCCGCAGCCGCCAGAACAGCCAGACCGGCTAGCTGCCTCTCTCGGCTGGGCGCGCTGCCGGCGGCGGTTTCTTGCGCTTCTATCCACTGGAACGTTTCTAACATGCCGGTTTGCAACGGCCGTGTCTGCCACCCCAACTGCGCCCGCGCCTTATCAGACCGGGCGATGTATGTCGCGCCCAGGGAACGGGTCGCTTCCTGGCTAAAACTAGATGGCAAAGGCAGTAGCGCATTGGCGGCGCCCATGATTGGGGCAAACGGCCGTACCATCTGCGCCGGAATACGCAGCAGCGGCGCTGACTTACCCGTCAGATGGCCCCAAAAATCCATCATCTCTCCCAACGGGATCGCCGGGCCGGCCAGAATGTAACTCTCCCCAATCTGCCCTTTTTCCAGAGCCAACAAATGCCCCTCGGCAATGTCCTCCACGTGGGCAAAGGTGAACATGGTTTCTGGGCCGGGCAAGGCCGGCAGTCCGCGATAAAACAGCTGCATCATTTCGGCCAGTACGCTGGTATCGCCGGGGCCATAGACCATGCCGGGCATCACAATGATGATCGGCGCGCCTTTTTCGATGAGCGGCAGCGCCACCTTGTAATGCGCCAACCATTTCGTGCGGTCATACTCAGACAAGAAAGGGCCGCCCTGGTAGAAACTCTCGTCCACCAATTGGCCGTGCGTATCGCCGAAAACGGCGATGGTGCTGGTATAGATGATTTTGGGAATGCCCAATTCATGCGCCAGACGCAGCACCTTGCGCGTGCCGCCGACGTTGATCGCTTCGGCCTCAAGCCCGTCAGAGACCCCCACCTTGTACCAGGCGGCGATGTGGAAGACCACGTCGCTGCCGGCCATACCGGCGCGCATGGACTCAACGTCGGTGATGTCGCCGTGAACCACAACGCCGCCCAAATCGGCCACGATCTGCGCGCTGGCGGCCGAGCGCGCCAGCGCGTACACTTCATAGTTGCGCGCCAACAGCTTTTTGATGACCTGTTGGCCGATGAAACCTGTTCCACCAGTTACAAATGCTTTCATAAAATTATCCTTCGTCAGCACCGCGAAGCTGACCCTATGCATTATACTGAGAAGCAGGATAAGCGGGCAAACTGTGTACCATTGAGCCAATCAGCAATTTTAAATTTGCGATCCTGTCGTAGGGGCGGGACAGCGCGGGAAAATGCCGTTCGCTGTGGCTGTTACCTGTCCGCGCCGTCCCGCCCCTACCAGCACACCCGGGCAAATCGAGAACTGCTGGTGAGCCAAGAAGCCACTTGCTAGGCAATTACCTCGGTGTTATAATTCCGCTCGCTTCTATGGGCGAGTAGCTCAGCTGGTTAGAGTGCACGGTTCACATCCGTGAGGTCGTGGGTTCGAGTCCCTCTTCGCCCACTCGCAATGAAAAAGCCTTCGTTTTAGACGAGGGCTTTTTTTATTTGATTTTGTTCCGCAGCCCCACCACCCGCGAAACTGGCATCACAAACAAAATGCCTTTGTTGGGTTGAGACAGGTCGCCGATGATTCTTTCGGCGATTTCAATCAGTTTATCCACCAACTCTTCTTTGTCCACCACGGTGAACAAAGTGCGGTGGTGTTCTTCACGGGCGCGCATCAGGTTGGCGATGCTGGGCAGCAGGGGCATGTCGTCGCGCAGGCCAGCTTTGCGCACACGGCCGATGCCGGTGCTGTCTAAAATAGTGATGCCCGGCGCTCCGGCCGTTTCCCAGGCGTCGAGAACCGCGCTGCACACGTTGACATCATCAATGACTAACATAACCATCTGGTACATCGGACGTTGTCTCCTCTGAAAATGGGAGCGCGGACGTCCCGCCCGCCCCCGGCAGGCGAGACGCCTGCGCTCCCAGGGTTTTCATTCATGGTGGTCGGCCGCAGCCGGTGAAGTCTCCTTCCTCCATTCAGCGCCAGCATCTTGCTGGCGCTCCGTTTTTTTAGACTTTGGCCGTTTCTGGCTCTTTGGGCTTGATGGCAAAGGCGGCGCGCAGCATGGGTGGCGTCACCAGGGTGGCCGCAATGACCATGAAGACGACGACGGAAAACGCCTCCTGGCTGATCAGCCCTTCGGCTAAAGCAAAGGTGGCGACAATTAGCCCGACTTCACCGCGTGATACCATGCCCACGCCTAATTGGAAGGCTTCCAGATTGCTAAAACCGGCCAGTCTGGCCCCCAGACCGCAGCCGACGATTTTGCTGAAGATGGCTACGGCCGTAATCACCACCGCCAGCACCCAGATATTGCCGCTCATGGCCCGCATGTCCACCGCCAGCCCAATGTTGACAAAAAAGATGGGTACAAAAAAGCCATACGCCAGGGTGATAATGCCTTGTTCGATCTCTTCACGAAAGGGCAGCCGCCCTAGAAACAGGCCCAACAAAAACGCGCCGGTAATGGCCGCCATGCCACCAATTACCTCGGCCGACCAGGCAAACAAGAGGCAAGAGACCAGCGAGAAGGCGATAAGCCCCTGGCTGATGGGCAGCCGTTCTATCAGGGCCGCTAATCGGGGCAGTACCAGAATACCAACGGCCGTTGCCCCCACCAGATACCCCACCATCCGCGCAATGGTAATCAGAATACTGTCGAAGCCGCCGCTGTTGGTGACCATAATTGTCGCTATGGACAGCGCCAAAATGACCAAAACGTCATCGAACACCGCCGCCCCCAACAGGGCCAATCCCACCCGCGTGCGCAGTAGGTCTAATTCCAACAACGTTTGGGCCGAAATGCTGACACTGGTGGCCGACAGCGTTAGCCCAATAAAAATGGCGCTGTTCATGGGCAGTCCAAACAACAGGGCCACGCCCGCGCCCATCGCCAGTGGCAGTATCACCCCCAGCGTCCCGGCGAACGCCGCCACCTTACCAGACCGCAGCAGGTCAGACAGATTCAGCTCCAACCCGGCCAACATCATCAGCAAAATCACCCCGATTTCCGCCAGCAGCGAGATTTCTTCCGACAGGTGAATGTCTTCACGAAAAATGAGCCAGCGATGGAGTATGTCTACCAGCGTCGGGCCGAGCAGGATACCGGCCAGGAGTTCGCCCAACACCGATGGCTGCCCCAGACGGACGCTTAAATAACCACTGGCTTTGGCGACGATGAGGATAATCGTCAGGGCCAGGATGAAGTTAAGAAATTCACTCGACATAGATCGTTTGCCTTTGGTAATACGGCTTGGCTCCCAAAGCGAAGTATAACCGGGCTGATTGCAGTTGGAAAGGCGACAAGACCGAAAGGGTTTTCAAAACCCTATGGGTCTTCTTTCTATCACTTCAATCTCTACCTGCTCGCCGCGCCGCCGCAGCGCCACCAAGTCACCCGATTGAATGGCGCCGATCACGTCGCCATCAAAGCCATAGGCGTAGGGAATGCCTTCCAGCGAGCAGGCCGGGGCGCTTTGCTGGTCTATGTCGGTATTCACAATGGCAATGGGCGCCTGACCGCGATAAAACAGTTCTAGCAGCACATAGGGGGCCACCGTTGAACCGCTGCCTTTGGGGAAGATAGCGATTTTGCCGGCCATGCTTTGCCCATTAGCCGGATGCCCTTCTTCCTCAATGACTCCCGTCTCGCGATTGACAAAGCCCAACAAGGTGATGGGCGCATCGGTGACAAATGCTTCGCCTTGTACCACAAAATTGGTTTGCGAGGGCAGGCCACGGCCGTTCGCCGCAAACGCTCCGGTGCGCAGAGGGGTGGGTGAAAGGGGGAGCGGATGAGCCGGTGAACTGGATTTTTTGCCCTGTTCACCGTTCCTCGTGCCGCGTTCCGCATTTTCATCCATGCGCCACGCGCCACGCGCCACGCGCACACAATCTGCCAGTTTCATCACCGAGGTGGGCAGGCCATTGAGACCGGATTTGATGTAATGTTCCGCCTTCATGGAATTGGTGAGGACGTGGTGGACCCAGCTCTGGTCGTAGGGCACCACTTCCGGGCAGGTGTTTTCCAGCAGCAGGGCGCCGCTGGCGCGGATCACGTCGGCCAGGCCGGTTTTTTCGGCGATGGCTTTGTTGTGGGAAGAGGTGAAGACCCACAGCGGCGGGGCGTCGGCGGGCAGGATACGGCCGTGCAGCAGCACGGCCGTTGCTTTTAGTTCGCCCACAGACGCCTGCGGGCAGCCAATGGCGATGAGCGACACCGGCTGCCGTGGCCGCAGTTCGTCATACCGCTGTTGCAGGGCGGCCCCATCAAACAGCAAATGGTCCTGAAACTCCCCGTCGGGCACGTCGCCGTGACCCTCGATATAGAGCAAGGGGCAGCCGTAGTTGGCGGCCGCGGCCGTTAGCGCTTTGCGCTGCTCGTGGTTCAACTCGGCCGGCAAACCTTTGATGAGCGGGATGGGGCCGAGCGGCTGCTGCCAGCCCGGTTTGCGCTGCTTGCCGATCCAGTCGCCCAAAATGGAGAAATCGGTGGGGTCGTCCAGGGGCGTCGTGACAATCACTTCCAGGTTGGGCCGCTGCGCGCCTTCCAGCAGCAGGCCATATTTGGGTGTGTAGCCGGTCAGGGCACAGGCCAGCGCCGATAGGCCCGATTCGCGGTTGGTGGTCAGGTCGCAATAAGAATTGCCAAAGCAGATGGCGTTGGATTCAGCCCAGGCGGCCACGCCGCTTGTCACCACGCCCTCCCATTCGTAGGGGGTGCAGGACTGGTTAGGCTGCACGCCCAACTGGGTGTAGAGCCGGATGATCTCCTGGTGCTGGGCTAAAAAGTCGGGCGCGGTGATCCGCATGGCGGCGAATTGGGCCTCGTCGCAGCCGGCCGCATTGAGGGTGGTGGGCACGGCGACGCCGGGTCCGCCGTTTTTGGCCAGGCGAGCCAGGAATTGGCGCAGGCCCAATCCGCCGGTCAGCGGCGAAACGCCGGAAAGGTGGGCGCTGTGAATGGGGATGAGTTCGGCAGCGCCAGCGGCGGCGGCCATGTCTAGCAGCAGGCGCATCGCCATTTGCCGGGCCAGACCTTGTTCGCCGTCCAGCATAGCTTGTTGGCTGGGGTTGAGTGAAATGATTGACATAAAGTCCTTTGGGGTTGTTTAGTTGGTTGGTTGGTTGGTTGGTATCGGGGCGGCTGAAGGAGGCGGAGGGTGGGTCGTAAGACGGCCGTCGCTTTTCCTGATAGTGAATGTATTCGCGTTGGGTCTCGTAGGCGAAGTCTATATCGTCGTGGAGTTGGAAGGCGCGCAAAATCGCTTCGTGAATGGTCTGCTCGTTGTCGCGTTTCTGGCGCGGCTGCACCAGGTAGCGCAGGGTGATGAGCACACCGCTGCTGGCGATCTTGGTATAGACGGCCGGGGCGATGTTGCTGTAGGAGATGACAAAGCGCATCCCCTTTACCTGGCGCTGTTTGAGTTGGTTGCGGTCTACTTGCGGGGCATAGGTGTTGATGACTTCGGTGAGGATGGCTTTGGCTTTTTCCCAATCGCTTTCATAGGTCACCAGGATGGGGATTTCGTTCCAGATAAAGGGCAGCCCCTGGCTGAAATTAGCGATGATGTCGGTGAAGACACGGCCGTTGGGCACGTGTAGAATGCGCCCGGTACTCTGTTCGGCGTCTATCCGGCCGCCAATTTCCAACATGCTAAACTCGAACAGGCGGATATCTATCACGTCACCGGCAAATTCACCCACTTCGATGCGGTCGCCGACGGTAAACGGCCGTCGCACCACAATAAAGCCCCAACCCGCCAGGTTGCTGATCATATCTTGTAAGGCGATGGCCAGCCCGGCCGATAAAATGCCCAGGTAGGTGAGCATAGATTGAATGCCCGCCAACCAGATGCGCCCAATCAAGATAGCCCCGACGATGAAGGCGATGTACTCCGCCGCTTTACGCCAACTGTACAGGGCGCGTGTATTTTCTTGCAAGCGTTGGTTGATGTAGCGCACAGAAAACCAGCGCGCAGCGGTCATCAATAAAAAAATGAGCAGCGTGGCGAACAGTTTGTCCTGGGTTTCCGGGCTGAGTTGGAATTGAGACTGCAAAAATGTCTGTAAATTTTCTAACATAAATCACCATTATCAGGTGCGACGCGCCTTTCGCTTTTACTGCGTAACTACGGAGCCTCTCTGGGATTTCACCACGGAGGCTTGTCCTGAGCGTAGTCGAAGGAACACGGAGTTTTTACAGGTTTAATCTCTGTACCCTCGGTGTCTTCGTGGTGAGCAGTTACAATAAAACCACAAAAGTCTCCGAGACTTTTGTGGTTTTATCGGTCAACGGCTCAAGATGGGTCCAGGTTACTTGTCCAGATTTTCCTTATATTCTTTAATCAAATCCCGCTTCAATACTTTGCCCACCGTCGTCTTAGGCAGTTCCGTGCGGAATTCAATGATGCGCGGATATTTGTATTTTGCCAACTGCGTCTTGCACCACTCTACGATCTCTTCTTCGGTCGTCGGGTCGCCCGGTTTTTTCACGATCCACGCTTTCACCGTTTCGCCACGCTTCGGGTCGGGCACACCGGCTACGGCCGCTTCCACCACCGCCGGGTGCTGCACCAGCACTTCCTCCACTTCACGTGGATAGACGTTATAACCACCGGCAATGATCATGTCTTTCTTGCGGTCTTCGATGTAGAAATACCCTCTGTCATCCATACGGGCGATGTCGCCGGAGAACAGCCAGCCGTCACGCAAGGCGTTGATGGTTTCGGTGGGCATGTTCCAGTAACCCTTCATCACCGTCGGCCCCTTAATGAGCAGTTCGCCAATTTCATTCACGGGTATGTCGGTTTCGCCATCAACGGCATCCACAATACGGCACTCTACCCCCGGCAGCGGCAAACCAATCGAGCCTTCCCGATTTTCCCCGCGCAGTGGGTTGCAGTGAGTGGCGACAAAGGTCTCGGTCATGCCAAAGCCTTCGACCAACTTGCCACCGGTCAGCTCTTCAAAACGGCGCTTCGTTTCAATCAGCAGCGGCGCGGAGCCAGAAATGCAAGCGCGAATAGAGGTGACGTCATATTTGCCGGAAGCCACGTCGGGGTTGTTGTTGATGGCGATGTACATAGCCGGCACGCCGGGGAAAAGCGTTGGCTTGTACTTGTCAATGGTAGCCAGCAAATCCTTTTGGTCGCGTGGGTCAGGCACAACGTACAACGTACCGGCGATAGCCGCCGAAAAAATCATGGCGGTGATCATGCCATAGGAATGGAAGAAGGGGATGGACCCGACAAAACCTTCTTTGGCTTCCTGCCAATCGAGCCACAATTTCAACATTTCCATATTGGCCGCCAGGTTGCGGTGCAGGCCAATTGCCCCTTTGGCCAGGCCGGTTGTGCCGCCGGTGTATTGCAGCATCGCCACGTCATCTAACGTCACTTCCACTTTGGGCGCCGGGCTGCGCCGCCCTAAAGCCAGGAAATCCTGGAAGGTCATATCGCCACTTTCTGGCTTAGCGTCGTCGCCCCCTTTCTTTTCACGCAAGAGGGTGAAGAGGAGTTTGAGAACCGGGGGGAAATATTCTTTGATGTTGGTGACAATGACCCGCTTGACCCTGGTATGACCCGCGCGCTGCACGCTTTTAAGGAGTGGATAAAAGCGGCTCATCACGAACACGGTTTCGGCGCCGCAGTCGGCCAGTTGATGCTCCAATTCTCGTTCAGTGTAGAGAGGGTTGGTGGCGATGACAATGCCGCCAGCTTTCATGATGCCAAAATAACTGATGACAAATTGGGGAGTGTTTGCCATGTAAATGACAGCGCGATCCCCTTTTTTGAACCCATTGGCGGCCAAGGCGGCGGCAATGGCGTCGGTTTCTTCTTTGAACTTCTGGTAGGAAATGGGCTGTCCCTTAAAATTCATCGCTACATGTGCTGGATATTTGCGGGCAGACTCTTCGAGCATGTCCAAAATCGTGGCCTTGAGCGGTGGAATGTCGTAAGGCACACCCGCGTCGTAAGACTTTTGCCAGGGCTTATCAGCATATGTGATCTCCATCGAACGCTCTCCTTTTATTCCCAATGGGTGACAATGTGTCTTGGCAAATCTTTCGCCCGTTTTTGTCGCCAAACCCAAAATGCAGTCGAAAGCCAATTCACACTTCCACAAATAATTGTACCTTTGAATCTGGTACCCCCTACTATGAAATATACCATCTTTCTCGCCTCCCAATAGTTGCAAACGGCGTGTTTTGCGGATGATCTTTATCACGTCATAGTGGTTCGTGCCTGGCCGGGTTTGTGGTTATACTGTGGGGAGTTGATAGTTGATAGTTGGTAGTGGTTGTCGGAAATGCGAAATCAAATATCCAAAATTAGACGAGGTTCTTATGGTCGGGGAACAAATAATTGCTTTTCAGGGGGAGCCGGGCGCTTATTCGGAGCAGGCGGTGCGGCAGCATTTTGGCGCGGGGGCGCACACGCTGCCCTGCCGCACGTTTACAGAGATATTCGAGGCGCTGCATCACGGCCGTGTTACCCACGGCATGTTACCGGTCGAAAACTCATTGGCCGGAACGGTCATCCCCGCCTACGATCTATTGATGGACCACGACCTTTCGGTGCAGGCCGAAGCCATCGTCAAAGTGGAACATTGCCTCATGGCCCCGGCCGGGACGCAATTGGCCGACCTGAAGCGGGTGAGGTCGCACCATCAGGCGTTGGCCCAATGCGAGCAAACCATCCGCCGCCTGGGCATCACGCCGGTTGAGTATTACGACACGGCCGGCGCGGCCCGCGACCTGGCCGCCAACCCAGAACCGGGCACGGCGGCCATCGCCAGCGAACTGGCCGCTCAGACGTATCATCTGGAAATCCTGGCGCGTAATCTGGAAGACCTGGATTTTAACTTCACGCGCTTTTTTGTTTTGGGCAAATCCACGCCGCCGCGGCAAGACCCCAGCAAAACTTCGATCATTTTCACCACACGCCATGTGCCCGGCGCGTTGTACGCGGTGATGGGCGAACTGGCAAAGCGCAACATCAACCTGACAAAGATCGAGTCGCGGCCGCGGCGCAACCGCCCCTGGCACTATCTGTTTTACGTGGATTTTGAAGGGCATGAAGATGACCCGCCGGTGCGTGATGCGCTGTTGGGCATTCTCAAGCAGGCATCGTTTTTGAAGGTCTTAGGCTCATATCCGGCAGCAAAACAACTGACGATTGACAATTAACGATTCACTCTCTGACGATGAGCGGCTGCAAATAGACCACGTCTGAGGGCGGCAGCAGGGGAGATTGCACTTGCAGGCGACGGCCGTTTTCCGGCACGTACAGCCCAATTTCCACCACGTAAGCGCCAGGGGCGGCTGTTTCCGGCAGAATAATCTGGTATTCATCCACCACCACTTCCCCGGCCACCCAGCGGCTGGTGGGGTAACGTCCCTGCTGCGGCGGGCTGTCTTGCTGCCAGAGGCAGCACGTGCCATCCTGGTTCAAAACATGGACAAACACCGTGTAATCGGCCGTCGGCGGCGTAATGGCCTGCCATACCAGGCGCAAATCAAACACGCCGTTCGCTTCTCCCGGTTCCAAATCGTAGCCCAACAACTGAATCTCGCCGCCAAAGGTGGCATCTTGCGCAAACTGCGTCTCGGGCGGCGTGAACAGGCGTTCCGTCTGGTTCACGACCAACGGCCCCAGGTCTTGTTCAAACAGCGATTCATTGGCCGCATCTAGCAGCCGAAGCTGCAAGCGATAGACGCCCGGTTGCAAATTTAACGGGATCGGCAGGCGCTGCCTGTCTATGACAAACTGCGGCGTGGCCCAACTGACGAAGGGGTATGTGCCATGTACCGGCTGCGTCGTCAGCAAAATCCGACCCACGTTATCCGCCCGATACGCCTCCACCCGGATGGCGAGACGCGCCTGCGGCCTGTCGGCCAGCCACCAGAAAGCCAGGTCCAACGCCTCGCCGGTGCTGATGGCGCTGCCGCCCCGCTGGTAGCCCAACAGTTGCAGCCCCGGCCGTATCTGTTCATCCACCAGGGTGGGTGGTTGGGGCAGCGGGTCAGGCGGCGTTCCGGGCGTGACGGCCGCGCCCGGCAGCACAAAAGAGTCGCCAGCGAAACGGCCGTCTTCATCCAGCACCGGCAGCCGTTCACCGCTGGCCTCGTTAAACCAGCCCAGACGCAGCCGATAATCGCCCGGCGGCGCGCCCGGTGGCACGGGCACATCCACCCGCTGCACGACGGTTTCACCCGGCTGCCACTGCGACACCGGGTAAGCAAAGGTTTGCGCCTGACTCCAGCGCATCCCCCAGGCATCTTCCAGGTGGACAAACGGCGCAAATTCGGCCGCAGGCACGGCGTTGATGCGCCAGTACAGCGTCAGCGGCAGGCTTTCCCCGGCAGCGGCTGGGTCTATGTCGTAACCTAAGAGGGTCACGTTATTGCCAAAGTGAACGGTTTGGGCGTGGCCTGGGGAGATGGTGGGCACAGCCGTTAGCCGATAGGCCACAAACGCCGGTTGTCCATCCGGCCCATTCACCGCCGCCAATGATTCCGCCCCGGCCAAAAATGGCGCTGTCCAATCGGGCTGCGGGCTGTTGGCCGGATAAATGATCAGCGCTGAGCCGGTTGGCGGCAGCACAAAGGCGGCGCTGTTGGGCAGCCACTTCACATCGCTGTAACGGCGGCTGAGGTAGGCGATGGTGGGGTGCTGGTAATGCAGCGCGGCGACATAGAGGGTTTCTTCGGGATCGAGCGGCAGGCCGTTGAGGAAAGCGGCGACGGCCGTTAAATCCCCATCCGTCGCATAAAACAGAGCCGGGTCTACGCCCCATTGGCGGTAATACAACCGCTCTACCATGTAGCCTTCGGCAAACAACAGCACGCCGCAGATAACCACAAAGCCATAGCGGGAGAGAGACGGCCGTTGCAGCCGCTGCGCCAGATCATCCATTAAAACCACAAAGCCGACCGCCGGCAGGTAAAAAATAAACGGGATCAGGCCAATGGCGCGCAAATTGCTGGGCGTGATTTCATTGACGGCCAGGGCGGTGGGCAAAATCATGATAAAGGGGGCGCTGAGCAGCAGCACCGCCGCTGCCCGCTGCCAATCCGCCTGGCAGCGCCGCCAGCGCAGCAAACAAACCAACCAGCCCACCAGCAGCAATGCGCCCCAAAACGCGCTGAACAACGGCCGTCCTGGTACGTTAAAACGAATATACGGGTCGCCGCGCAAGAAGAACATTTGCAGGGTACGGCCGTAACTGGCCAACAGCGTCAGCCAACTCACCGAACCCACCTGGCCGATGCGCACCCAAAAGGCTTGGGGATGGGCGGCAAAGAAATAGAGCAGCGGCGACAGGACCACCAGCCCCACCCCGGCCACCAGGAACAACTGCCGCCAGCGCATGTTAGCCTGACCACGGCTGAACAGCAGGGGAACGGCCGTTACCAACAGCAGCGCCGGAAACAAGCGCACCGCCAGATAGGTATAACCAGCCAATCCCAGAAACAAACCGCTGACCACCAGCCAAGGCCACTGCTGCCGCTTCAGGCCCCGAAACAGCGCCGCCGTCATCAACGCCTGCAGCAAGGGCTGGGTAATTACCCGGAACCCCAAATGGCTAAACAGCAGATGCCAGAAGCTGACTGCCAACAGCGCCGCCGCCAGCAGCGCCACCCGCCGGTCGCTAAACAGTTCGCGCCCCAGCCAGTAAGTCGCCGCCACCGTCAGCAGGCCGACAAAAGCGGCCGTTAGCCGCAAGGCAAAAGTCGTCTCGCCTACCAGCCGTGCCATCAGCCCCGTCAGGTAAAAAAACAAGACTTCTTTGCCGGTATAACTTTCAATAAAGATAGGGCGGCTCTCGCCCCGGCCAATTTCGGCCGTCAGAATGGCGTTGGCCGCCTCGTCGTAATGGACGCCGGGAGGGATGGCAGCCAGGTCGGGCAGGCGCAGTATGGCAGCTACCAGCAGACACAACAACATAAAGAGCAGCGCATGACGGCGGTTGATGTGGATCATGGAGGAGGATTTTAGCCTGTTGGCTGTTAAACGTCATGGGTCAATATCGCTGCGCGGCGGCTCCGCCATCACCAATCGTAAATCGTCAATCCGAAATTGCCAATCCGAAATCGCCAATTTCGCCCTACATTGCTCTAATTTTCACAAGCGTAGGTTTCACGTAGGTTTTGCGTAGGACCCGCGTACAGTGTGGCGTAGGGGATTTGTCATAGAATAGTTCGTGAAGGGTAAAATCTCTTCTTCTTCTCCTCCTTTTTAACGAGAGTCAGGTTTCGGCGTTCCTGGCTCTCCAAACAATAACCGGGCTGGTCTGTTGGGGACCAGCCCGTTTTTGTTTTAAAGCGTTCACCGTATAATCCCCTCGCTATGTCAACACCGGAATCAGAGAACAAGGTAATGGATAACGGCCGTGCCCAGGTTTTACGCGCCGCCGGATTAATGAGCGTCGCTGTGCTGCTCAGCCGAGTCATCGGGCTGTTGCGCGACATGGTGACGCTAAATTACCTGGGTACAGAAACGCTGGAAGCCACCGCTTACGCCGTCGCCAGCCGCTTCCCGGAAGCGATTTTCTTGATTGTCGCCGGGGGAGCCATCGGCTCGGCGTTTATCCCCACCTTTGCCGCCTACTTCGTGCGCGATGACGAGCCAGGGGCGTGGCGGCTGTTTTCGTCGGTCATCAATCTGATTACCCTGGTGGTGACGGCCGTTGCCATTTTGGCGGCCGTGTTTGCCGCGCCGCTGATCCGGTTCTTTTACGCCGACCAGATCGCTCTGGCCCCGGAACTGCTGCCCCTCACCGTTTCGTTGATGCGCATCATGCTGCTGTCAACGGTCATTTTTGCCGCCAGCGGCGTAATCATGGGGGCGCTGAATGCCCGCCAACACTTTTTGCTGCCGGCGCTGGCCCCCACCATCTACAATCTGGGTATCATCGCCGGAGCTGTCTTGTGGGTACAGCCAGACGCCGGTCCGACTCAGGGCAAGGCAATGGGGCTGGCGGTAGGCACAGTGATCGGCGCGTTGGGCCATTTTTTGGTCCAACTGCCGGGATTAGCGCAGAAACAGGCGCGTTACACACCCATCGTCACCGTGCGCGATCCGGGAATGGTCCAGGTATTAAGGTTGATGGCCCCGCGGGTGTTGGGGTTGTCGTTTAGCGAGATCAACAAGTTTGTAATTTTGTTTCTCACGGGCACGGCCGTGATGGCTCTGGGCAGCCTGCCGGCTATTAACACCGCCTTTCACATCATCAATTTGCCGTTGGGCATTTTGGGGTTGGCTTTGGGCATTGCCGCCTTCCCCACGTTGTCCACGCTGGCGGCGCGCCACGCCCTGGACGACATGCGCGTCATCATCACCGATTCACTGCGGCTGCTGCTGTTTCTCGGTTTCCCCATCACCAGTTTGCTGCTGCTGCTCAACAAACCGATCATTACCATTTTGTTTGAGCGCGGCCTGTTCGACGCCGGGTCTACCGAATATGCATCGGTGGCCCTGTTTTATCTGGCGCTGGGCCTGATTGCCCTGATGATGTTGGAGGTTATCGCCCGCGCCTTTTACGCGCTGAGCGATACGCTGACGCCGGTGTTGGCCGGTGGGGTGCAAATTATCATCATGGCCGGATTGAGTTTGTGGCTGAGCCAGTCGGTTTTTCCGCAGCGCGGGCTGCTGCCGTTGGGGGGGCTGGCGCTGGGCTTTAGCCTGTCCAACTATGTTGAGGTGGCGCTGCTGTTGTGGCTGCTGCGGCGCAAGATGGGGCGGCTGGAAGGGCGGGCGCTGTTGGATGGCGGCTGGCGGATGGGGCTGGCGGCGGGGTTGATGACGGCCGTTACCCTCTTCACCCTCGCGCGCATTCCCGCCACCCCCTGGCCGCAGCTTATCGTGGGGTCGGTGGTCGGCGGCGCGGCTTACCTGCTGGCCTGCGCCCTGCTGCGCGTGCAGGAATTGGGGCAGTTTGTGGCCTACGGCCGTCGGCGGCTGGGAAGAAAGTAGTGTTCAGTGTTCAGTGTTCGGTGTTCCGCTTACTGCTTACGGAATACGTCCTACACCCTCCCCCGTTTCTCGCGCAGCCCCTGAAAAAACTGCTGCAGCAGGGCGGCCGCTTCCTCTTCTAAAACGCCAGTGGTAATCGCCACGCGGTGGTTAAATTCGGGGGCGCGCAGCACGTCCACCACGGAGCCATCCGCGCCAAAGCGGGTGTCGCGCGCGCCGTACACCAGCCGGGGCAGCCGCGCCTGAATCATCGCCCCGGCGCACATGGGGCATGGTTCCAGCGTGCAGTACAACGTTACGCCGATGAGCCGCCAGTTTTGCACGGCCGCTGCCGCCGCCCGCAGCGCCACTATCTCCGCATGAGCCAGTGGGTCCCGGTCAATTTCTTTGCGATTAAAACCAGCGCCGATGATCGCGCCATTCAGCACAGCCACCGCGCCTACCGGCACTTCGCCTAACGCGGCCGCCTGCCCGGCCTGCGCCAGCGCCAGGCGCATCCAATACACGTCCGACTCTAGCACCACATCATCGGGGATGGGTTTCTGCCGCCATAAATCGTCCACCATGCGCCGGATTATAACACCGACCGCGCCCAAAACCTGAGGGAACCAATGACAACCCTGCATCGTTACAAATACCAGCCGATTAATCGCGACGGACCCATGCTGCCAGGAGGTGAAACGCCTGCCAAACGGCCGTCAAACGCACCACAACCTATGTTATGATTGAGATAGCCTAAGAAACAACCACTTTGAACAACGATTGCTCTGCTGCCGGCAGGCAATGCGCCTATGGCAGCTTGCTACCTGTTAAGAATTTGTTATAGTGCAGATAATCGTCAAGCCTTCGACAAGCTCAGGACCAATCATCAGGAGATGAACCATGCGTAAATCTATTGCGCCCCTCATAGTAATCAGCCTCATGCTGCTCGTGTTATTGGCGGCCTGCCGCCGCGGCCAAGCGACCGAAGAACTGCCGACGGCCGTTCCCACCGCCGCCCTGCCCCAACCCACCAACGAACCAACCCGCCAACCAACGGCCGTCCCCCAACCAGCCCAATCCGCCGTGGATCCGGCCGACATAGATTGGCCGCCGCAGGTTATCTACTCCAGCCCGTCTGTGGGCGAGGAGGTGCTGCTGGATGGGGCTATCACCCTCCGCTTCGACCAGCCCATGGACCAGAACAGCGTGGCGCAGGCGTTGGCCGTGCAAAATGTGGCCGATGATACGGCCGTTTCCGGCAGCCTCACCTGGTCTCGCCCCGATACCGTCATCTTCACCCCAGCCGGTCAGCTCAACCGGCAGCAAACCTACCGCGTGATGGTCGGTGAAACAGCCAAAGGGGCCAACGGCCAGGCCATGAGCGCCCCGGCCGAATTTGACCTGCAAACCATTGGCGCGCTGGCCGTAGCCCAGGTCATCCCCGCCAACGGGACTACCGGCGTTGCCGCCGATGGGACCATCACCGTGCTGTTTAACCGTCCCGTCGTGCCACTGGTCACCACCGACCAGCAGGCCCGGCTGCCTCAACCGCTCACCTTCAACCCACCTGTTGAAGGCAAGGGGGAATGGACCTCCACCAGCATTTACCGCTTCACGCCCAGCGTTGCCATGAACGGCGCATCCAATTACCAGGTCACGGTCAACGCCGGATTGGAAGATGTGACCGGCGCACTGCTGGAGAGTGACTACACCTGGCGCTTCGCCACAGCCGCGCCTGAAGTGGTGCGCATCCAGATTGGCCTGGAAGAAAACCGGTCAGAAGGCGCGCCGGTCCGCCCCACCGAGGCCATCACTGTCACCTTTAACATGCCGATGAACCGTGCCGCTACCCAGTCGGCCATCTCCGTGCGCGGCGTAGACGCCCCGGCGGCCACGCTGCGTTACGCCTGGTCAGATGGCGACCGCGTCGTCACCTTAACGGCTGACCCCATGCTGCAATTGGCGACCGATTACCAGGTTGTCGTGGCAACCAGCGCCCAGGCCGCCGCCAGCGCCACCAACCTGAGCGAACAGGCCATCAAACCCTTTACCACCGTGCCCTTCCCGGCCGTGCGCAGCACCGAACCGAAAAATGAGGCGACGCCGGAAGTGTGGCAGCGCGGTTTTAGCGTCACCTTTGCCTCGCCCATGGACATCGCCACGCTGGAAGACCGCGTGGTCATCGAACCGGCGCCACGCAATCCGCGTTATTCGTTTGGTGAATGGGATGGCTTCCAGATGTATTTGGACTTCCCGCTGGAACGTTCTACCACCTATCGCATCACCATTCCCGGCAGTGCTGCCGATCCATATGGCAATACGCTGGGCCGGGATTACACCTTCCAATTCACCACGCCGGCTGCTTCACCGCTGGCTTCGTTTAACCTGCCCGGCGCAATTACCCAGTTGAGTACCAGTTTTGAAACGGCCGTCAACCTCATCTACCGCAATGTCTCCCAGGTAACGGTGAATCTGTACGATGTAGGACTGCCCATCCAATACTTCGGCGACAGCTATAACCTCTACGATTACCTACCCAACACCGATCCGCTGCGCACCTGGAGCCTGAACCCGTCCGGCAGCGGCGTCGAATCGCTGTCTCTGGCCGATGGTGGTGCGCTGCCTACCGGCATTTACTTCCTCAGCGCGCGCGCCCCAGAAGTCAGCGACGATTTCCGCTATTGGCAGTTGCAGCGGGTGATGCTGATTGTGGCCGACACCAACCTGGTGGTGAAAGAAATGCCCAACGAAGTGCGCGTATGGGCCACCAACATCGCCTCCGGCCAGCCAGGCCAGGGTTTAACCATCACGCTGTATGACGTGAATGGCGCGCCCAGCGGCACGGCCGTTACCGACGCCAGTGGGTTTGCCCGTTTTGACTACACGCGCAGCCCCAACAGCTATGGTGGCAGCGTCACCGTCGTCAGCAGTGCGCCGGGGCAGACCGGCTTTGGTGTGGCCAACAGCCGTTGGAACGGCGGCTTTGAGCCGTGGCGCATGGGCATCAGCCAGGGATACAACGACACCAGCCTGCCCTTTGCCTATCTCTACACCGACCGGCCCATTTACCGGCCAGGCGACACCGTACACTACAAAGGCATCGTGCGCGACCCCAATTTTGGCCGCTTCAGCTTGCCCAACTTGACAAAAGCGACGGTGCGCATCACCCCGGTCAACTACTATTCCGAAGGGGGCATAGAGGAGATGATCCCCGTGACGCTGGACAGCGATGGCGTCTTTTATGGCGAGTGGGTCATTCCCGATGACGCGCCGCTGGGGGCGTTGAACATCTACATGGAAGGGCAAGATTGGGAAACCATGCGCTCCTTCAGCGTGGCCGAATATCGCGCTCCAGAGTTCCTCATCAGCATGACGGCCGACAACCCGGAAGCGCTGCGCGGCGAGACGGTGAACGTGACACTGCAAGCCGATTACTTCTTCGGCGGTTCGGCGGCCGACCTGAACGTGACCTGGGCCATCTATGAAGACGCCTTTTACCCGACGGTGGATGGCCCCTATTACGCCTTTGGCGACAACGGCGGCCTGTATTATGAAGATTTTGGCCCCTGGGGACGCATCGGCGGCGGCGGCGGGACGTATGGCCGCTGGCTGACCTCTGGCGAGGGCAAAACGGACGCCAATGGCCGTGTCACCATCACCTTGCCTGCCAGTCTGCTGCAAGACGCCGAAAACGGCAGCCGCAAAGTGACGGTGGAAGCCTCCGTAAGCGACCTGGCCGAGTTCCCGGTCACCAGCCAGACGGCCGTTACCTTCCATGCCGCCGCCGGCTACGTGGGCGTGCGTTCGGCCAACTATTCCGTCATGGCCGGGACGGAAGCGGCCGTCGAACTCCTGACAGTAGATTGGAGCGGCGCGCCGCTGCCCAACCAAAATGTGTCCGTCACCTTTTATCGCCGCGAATGGGAAAGCGACCGCACCAGTGACTTTGGGCAATATTACACGCGCTGGATTCCGGTGGATACGGAACTGACGCAGGTAGACGTGACCACCGATGCGCAAGGCCGGGCGACAGCCAGCTTTACGCCCGACGAAGGCGGCTCTTACCTCGCCGTCGCCACCCTGACCGACGGCCGTGGCCGCCAACAAACAGCCACCACCGGCCTGTGGGCTATGGATGAAAACTTCAGCGATTGGCGCTCTGCGCCGCGCGAATACACCCTGGACCTGGTGGCCGACCAGCCCAGTTACAGCCCCGGCGACACGGCGCGCATCCTGGTGCAGTCGCCCTTTGCCGGAACGGTGAATGCCTGGTTGACCATCGAACGCGGCAACATGATTGAACAGCGAGTGGTGCAAGTGACCGGCGGTCAGATCATCGAAATCCCCATCACGCCCATCTTTGCGCCGAACGTGTATGTGGGGGTAACGGCCGTTAAACCGGTCAATCCCACCGATGAGACACGGCCGTATGCCGACATCCGCACTGGCATGATCGAACTCTCCGTCTCGCCAGAACAGCAAGAACTGCTCCTAACGCTGACGCCGCGTGAAACCGAACTGGAACCGGGGGATACGGCCGTCTTCGACATCCAGGTCACCAACTTCGCCGGGCAGCCAGCCCAGGCCGAACTCTCGTTGGCTCTGGTGGATTTGGCCGTACTCACCCTAAAACCGGACAACGCGCCGCCCATCCTGGACGCCTTTTACGCCGAGCAGCCGTTGTACAGCTACGTTGGCGCCGGTCTGCTGGTGTCTGGCGAAGGATTGGCGATTGAAGTGCCTGAGGAGTTCCTGGGCGGCGGCGGTGGCGGTGGCGGCGATGTAACCGAAGCGGCCCTAAGCCGGGCTGTGGGCGATGAAGATGATAACGCCCGCCGCGACTTCCCGGACACCGCTTACTGGCAAGCCAAACTATTCACCGACGGCGGTGGGCAGGCGACGGTGGAAATTCCGCTGCCCGATACCCTGACCACCTGGCGGTTGAGCAGCAAAGTGGTGAACAACGATTCGCTGGTCGGCCAGTCCAACGTAGACATTGTTGTCAGTTTGCCGCTGTTGGTGCGTCCGGTGACGCCCCGTTTCTTCACTGTGGGCGACGTGGTGCAGATTGGGGCCATCGTCAACAACCTGACCGGCGCGGCGATTGAAGCGACGGTCAGTCTGGAAGCCGACGGCTTTGTCGAGGCCAGTTTTGCCGATCAGGTGGTGAGTGTGCCGGCGAACGGCCGTACCCTGGTCCGCTGGCCGGTTACGGTGGACGACGTGGAATTTGCCGACCTGACCTTCCGCGTGGCCGGCGGTGGCCACAGCGACGCCACCAAACCCAGCTTCGGCGTGGGGCCGGACAACGTGATCCCGGTTTATCGCTACAGCGCGCCGGACATCGTCGGCACGTCGGGCGTGCTGGAAGAGCCAGGGCGGCAAATCGAAGCCATCCTGCTGCCGGCCAACATAGACACCCGGCGCGGCTCCGTGGACGTGCAGATCAGCGCCTCCCTGGCCGCGGCGATGATAGACGCTCTGGAAGCGCTCAACGACGAATATTACCAATCAATATGCGCCTCGTCGGTGATAGACCGGCTGCTGCCCAACACCGCCACCGCCCGCGCCATCACCGAATTGGGGTTGGACGAAGCGGCGCTGCTGGCGCAGTTAGACGGCCAGATCATCGCCGACATCAGCCAACTGGAAGGTCTGTTGAAGCCTGACGGCGGTTGGGGCTGGTGTTTCAGCGCCGAAAGCCAGCCCTGGCTGACGGCCTACGGTCTGCTGGCGCTGACGAAAGCCGAAGAAGCGGGCTATGGCGTCAATGCCGGGGTGCTGCGGCAGGCGACAAGCTATTTGCAGCGGGAACTGCGCAGCGCCAGCGGCCTGGACCGGCCCTGGCAGGCGAACCGGCAGGCGTTTTTCCTGTATGTGCTGGCCGAGCGGGGCGTGGACGTGGTGGACGAGGCCAACGCCTTGTTTGCCGAGCAGCGCGGCCTGCTGGACCCATATGCCAAAGCGTTCCTGATCCTGGCCTATGAAGCCAACGCCTTTGCCAGTGAAAATCAGGCGACGCTGCTGGCCGACTTGAATGACGCGGTGATCTTCAGCGCGACCGGCGCGCATTGGGAAGACGCGGCGCAGGACTTCGACAACCTGAACAGCGACATACGCGGCACGGCGATTGTGTTGGACGCCCTGGCGCGCACGCAGCCCACAGCCCCCTTTGCCCCGCAAACGGTGAACTGGCTGATGGTGGCGCGCACGGCCGTGCGCTGGTCTACCGGCCACGAAACAGCCTGGAGCATCCTGGCGCTAACCGATTGGCTGGCGGCGACGGAGGAGCTAGACGCCAACTATGATTGGGCGCTGACGGTGAATCTGCAACCGGCCGCCGCTGGCTTCTTTTCCGAGGCCAACGTGACGGAACGGGTGTATGAATCTATACCCATGAACCAGTTGGTGGTCGGCGATACCAACTTCCTGGGCTTCGAGCGTGGGTCTGGTGACGGCCGTCTCTATTACAACCTGCACCTCAACGCCTATCTACCGGCCGAATCGGTCCAATCTACCAACCGGGGCATTATCGTGCAGCGCGCTTATTACGACGCCGCCTGCGACCCGACCACGACCACCTGCCTGCCCATCAACAGCATTGCCGCTGGCGGGCAGGTGCGGGTAGAACTGACCATCATCGCTCCCAATAACCTGCTGTACGCGGTAGTCTCCGACCCGCTGCCTTCGGGCGCGGAGGGCATTGATCCTGGGCTTGAGACAACCTCCAACCGGCTGAGCGACAGCGTAGAACGGACCGATCAGACGGACAACTTCTGGGGTTGGTGGGGTTGGTGGGCCTTTAACCGCATTGAGTACCGCGACGAGCGGGTTGTGTTCTACGCCGACTTCTTACCGGCCGGTACGTACCAATACACCTACTACTTACAAGCCAACATACCGGGGGCGTATCAGGTGATGCCCACCCTGGCGCAGCAGGAATTCTTCCCAGAAGTATTCGGTCGCACGGATGGGATGTTGTTTACAATTACGGAGTAAACGGAATTAGCCGCGTAGATCGCTGAGTACGCGGATAGTTCTAACCAAATAAATGGCAGGCGCTCTGGCAGCGCCTGCCATTTTATTTTTCTTGCATCAAGAACCAAATGAATTTATTATGATATTTATAACAAAATCTTAATCTAATATCATTGTCAAAGCCCTTGAAAATCGAGTCTTTTTGCTGTTCAATAGAGAGCATTCACGTTGTAGATTAATAGAACCGGGCTGCACTTTGCCTGAAACATGTTTGCTTAGATAACGTTCGATGACCGCCCCATAAGGAGCCTATGGAGAAGCACACGGTTCGGCCTACATGGACTAAAGGCGAATGCCACGATTTGTTAGCTTTTGTCCCAGATGCGGTGCTGGTGGTTAACAGCCAGGGCGTAATCGTTTCGATCAATGATGAAACGACGCGGATTCTGGGCTACACCAGGGATGAATTGCAGGGGCAGAGCCTGGGTTTTCTGCTGCCAGAACGTTTTCGCGTTAGCCACCAACACCATTTAAATGCGTATTTTCAGAATCCCTGGCCCAGACCGATGGGACTGAGTCTGGACTTGGCAGCTCTACACAAACAAGGCCACGAGATTTTTGTGGCGGTCAGCCTGATCCCCTGGAAAATGGAGGAGGGAACAGTGGTGACAGCTTTTGTGCGCGACATTACCCAGCGTAAATTGATGGAAACGGCCGTGCAAAAAGCCCAGGAACAAGCCCAGGAACGCCTTGAACAAGAAGTCACGCGGCAAACCGCTGAACTCCGCCAGGTAAACCAGGAACTGCGGCAAGAAATCATCGAGCGGCAGCGTGTCGAAGAAGAGCTGCGCTTACTTACCATGCAGTTAACCCAACGCCAGGAACAACTACAACAAGAATTATCCTCGTTGGATCAGCTTTCGCTGACCACGACTTCCACCGTCACCCTCCAGGCTTACAATCTGCTGTCGGTGGCCGAAAGCCTGCCAACTATCTTTGGCGAATTGGTGGCCCAATACGGCGAACTTCTTGACCTGGCGCTGGAAACAAAAACATACAAAACCGACATAGATTTAGCGGCCAGGCTGCGGCTGCTTGCCGAACGGCTTGGCTTACTCAACGCCGGTCCCCACGACGTGGTATCGTTACACAGCACCGCGTTGAAGGCCAAAGTCGCCGACGTCCCTTATGCCAAAGCCAACGTCTATTTCCAGGAAGGTCGGCTGCTTGTCTTGCAGCTGATGGGCTACGTGGTGGCTTATTATCGCAGCCACTCCCTATTTTTCAGGCAAGGTGTTGCCAACGCCGCGACACACAACATGCCCCGCAATAGCAACCATGTGGCGACGGAGGATTGAGGGAATGGCGCAATATCTGCTTAAACTTTACATTACCGGCCAAACATCACGATCACAGCAGGCCATTCACAACCTGTATCGAACCTGTCAGGAGGTGCTAGACGGCCGTTACGAACTGACTATTATAGATGTGCTAGAGCACCCGGAACTGGCCGAAACCGACAAAATTCTGGCGACGCCCACCCTTATCAAAACAGCGCCTTTGCCCCTCAGGCGCATCATCGGCGACCTGTCCGATACCGCAAAAGTGCTTCGCGGTCTCGATCTACAAATCAGCCATACCAACCATTTTCCGAAAGGACTCCCGTATAATGAGTGAACACCTGCCATCTCCCATTCGCAAACTCAAGACAGGCATTCCCGGTTTCGACGACATCACCAATGGCGGTCTACCCCAGGGCCGTACCACCCTCATTTCCGGTACAGCCGGCAGCGCCAAAACTGTCTTCGCCGTACAATTCCTTGGATCCGGCATTGAAAAATCAGACGATTCCGGGGTATTTGTCACCTTTGAAGAATCGCCTGACGATATTCGGCAAAACATGGCCAGCTTCGGCTGGAACATCGCCGCCTGGGAAGAGCAGGGCAAATGGGCTTTCGTAGACGCATCGCCGCAGTTGGCCGAAGATGTTATCTTCGCCGGCAGCTACGATCTCGGCGCGCTGCTGGCGCGCATCGAACACGCCGTTAAGAAAGTGCAAGCCCGGCGCGTCGCGGTTGATTCCTTAGGCGCCATATTCACCCAACTGGCTGATCAAGGCTCCATCCGTAACGAGTTGTTTCGCATCGCTTCCGCGCTCAAAAAAATGGGCGTCACCGCCATCCTGACTGCCGAACGCATCCGGGAATATGGCGAAATTGCCCGCTATGGCGTTGAAGAGTTCGTTGCCGACAACGTCATCATCCTGCGCAATGTTTTGGAAGACGAAAAACGGCGGCGCACTATTGAGATTCTTAAATTTCGCGGCACCCCGCACCAAAAAGGGGAATTTCCCTTCACCATCATGCCTGGTGAAGGCATCGCCATCATTCCCTTGTCGGCCATCGAACTAAAACAAAGTTCCTCCAATATCCGCATTACTTCTGGCAACCAAGAGCTGGACAAAATGTGCGGCGGCGGCTTCTTCCGCGACTCTATCATCCTGGTTTCCGGGGCTACCGGAACCGGCAAAACCCTTACCGTCACCGAATTTATTGCCGGCGGCGCGGCCAGAGGGGAGCGCTGCCTGCTGTTTGCCTTTGAAGAAAGCCGCGAACAGCTTTTCCGCAACGCCACTGGTTGGGGCGTGGATTTTCATAAAATGGAACAGGAAGGCAATCTCAAGCTGATCTGTCGTTACCCGGAAGTTGCCGGACCAGAAGACCACCTGATTACCATGAAGATGGAAATCGAACGGTTTGCGCCCAATCGCATCGCCGTAGATAGTCTTTCAGCTTTGGAGCGCGTAGCCACGATGAAAGGATTCCGCGAATTTGTCATCGGCCTGACGTCGTTTATTAAGCACAAAGAGACGGCCGGCTTGTTTACGGCGACCACGCCAACCCTTATGGGCGGCGCGTCTGTCACCGAAGCCCACATCTCCACCGTTACCGATTCCATTATTATGCTGCGTTATGTGGAAATGTATGGCGAAATGCGCCGCGGGCTGACCGTTTTGAAAATGCGCGGTTCGATGCACGATAAAGAAATCCGCGAGTTTACGATTGACGGCCGTGGGATGCACATTGGTAAAGCATTTAACAACGTCACTGGTATTCTGGTTGGTAATCCCATGTACATCTCGCAGCATGAAATTGACCGGATTGGGACCTTATTTAGAGGTGATCTTGGCATCTAAATGAGCAAGATGTTTTGTTGGTTGGTTGGCTTTTTTGCTAACCAACAGAATTTTCCAGACAGGTTGAACCGTTACAGAATGTTTTCCTTTGCTTAAATGAACAGTTTATTATTACAAGCCAGCGAAAGTCGTTTTCGGACGGTGATTGAGGCCAATGCCGATAGTATTGTCATTGTGGACAGACATGGCATTATCCAATACGCCAATCCGGCGGCGGCATCTTTGTTTGCCCGCAGCCAAAGCACCTTAATTGGCGCGATGTTCGGCTACCCGGTTGTTGCTGACGAGACGACAGAGATTGATGTGGTCAATCCTTACAGCACGACGAAAGTGGCCGAGATGCGTGTCGTGGAGATTGATTGGCAAAGTGAACCCGCTTATCTGGCCTCGCTGCGCGACATCACCGAACGCAAGCAGGCGGAAGATGGGCTGCGGGCGCGTGAACATTTCCTGGCCTGGCTGAATGAGATCACCAGGGCCGCCCTGGAAACGCCAGACTTCCATGCCATGCTGCAAATTTTTGCCGACCGGCTGGGTGAGTTATTTGGGGCCGATGGGTGCAGGATTACGCTGTGGGATGAAGAGCGACAAACGGCCGTATCCGGCGCCATCAGCCACAGTCTGGCGGATGAAGAGCCGCTGACCGAGCCAGACACACGGCAAAAAAGTATGACGGCGGCGGTGTTAACGTCGCAGCAAGCGCTGGTACTGGAGCACGTGGCCCAGTCGGCGTATGCTGCCATGCACACCGCCACCCTGTTCCCCAGCCAATCCATGCTGGCGTTGCCCCTTATCGCCGGCGAGCAAAAATTGGGCGCGGCCTTTGTTATTTTCCTGGCGCCGCACCGGTTTACGCCAGATGAGATCCGGCAAGGCGAGCAAGTGGTCAGCCATCTGTCGCTGGCGCTGGCCAAAGCGCGCTCCCTTCAGGCAGAACAAGAGCAGCGCGAATTGGCTGAGACGCTCAGCCAGGTGATCGGGGTTCTCAACAGCAGCCTGGATCGCCAACAAGTGCTAAACATTATTCTGGCCCAACTGGCCCAGGTGGTCACTTATGATGCGGCTTCTGTTCTACTGCTGGTAGACGGCCGTCTGCAAAACGTCGCCCATCGTTCTCGCCTGGCATCAGAAGCAGGGACAGCATCCCAACCGGCTCATCATATCCCGCCCCATATGTTAGACGTGTTAACACGCCGTGTCCCACTCATTCGCCCAGAAACCGCCGGGGACCCTTCCCAGCCGGGCGGCATTCCTGAAAGCCACTGCTGGTTAGGCGTCCCTCTGATCGTTAAAGAAAAAGCTATCGGGCTGCTCAGCCTGCTCAAAGCCGAACCAGATTTCTACAGCCACAAAGACGCGGCCATCGCCGCCGCCATTGTTCACCAGGCAACCATCGCCATTGTTAATGCCCAGTTGTATGAACAAATCCAGCGCTACGCCGATGAGCTGGAGACCCGCGTCGCCGAACGCACCCAAGAACTACGCCAGGCTTACAGCCAACTGCAAGAGTTGGACCGGCTCAAGTCCAAGTTCAGACGACATTTCGCATGAACTGCGCACACCATTGTCTAACCTGATCCTATACCTGGACTTGCTCAAAAAGGGACCACCGGCCAAACATCCCCATTATACGGCCGTACTCAACCAACAAACCGAACGTCTCAAAGAATTGGTCGAAAGCATCCTCAGACTGTCTAATCTCGATCTGGACCAGGACAGCCTGATCTGGTCACAGATCAATCTAAACGATGTCGTCGCCTACGTCATGGACAAATATCAAAACCAGGTGGGACGGCAGGGTCTGCGCCTGACCTTCACCCCTGAGACAAACCCCATCCTTATCTACGGCAACTTCAAACAATTGGTCGAGATGACCATCACGCTGTTGGAAAATGCCCTGAAATACACCGCCAACGGCGAAATTCGTCTCCACACGTGGATCAATTCGCCCGATCAACAGCTTGTTGGCCTGCAAATTGAAGACACCGGCATGGGCATCGCCCCAGAAGACATCCCCCACGTTTTCGAGCGCTTTTATCGGGGCAAAGGCGCCAGTCAATCCAACGTGCCCGGCATCGGCCTGGGCCTGACCATTGCCAAAAGCATTGCCGGCCTGCATAATGGGCATATCGAAGTGGACAGCGAACCCGGCAGCGGCACGCGCGTGCGCGTGAACTTGCCCCTGGGAAAAAACAATGTCTGATGATTTCCCCCTACTCGAAGCCACCATTTCTGACTTGCAAGATGGCCTGAGCAACGGCCGTTTCACCGCCCATACCCTTGTCCGCCACTACCTGGCCCGCATCCAACAGCTAGACCAACAAGGCCCCAGCCTCAACGCCATCATCGAACTCAACCCCGACGCGCTGACCATCGCTGCCGACCTGGACGCCGAACGCGCCGAAAAAGGGGCACGCGGCCCGCTGCACGGCATCCCCATCATCCTGAAAGACAACATCGCCACCGCCGACCAGATGTCCACCACCGCCGGTTCGCTGGCCCTGGCCGGATCCATCGCCGCCCAAGACGCTTTTTTGGTGGAGCGCCTGCGCGCTGCCGGGGCCATTATCCTGGGCAAAGCCAACCTCAGCGAATGGGCTAACTTCCGCTCCAGCCGCTCCTCCTCCGGCTGGAGCAGCCGCGGCGGGCAAACACGCAATCCCTACGCCCTGGACCGCAGCCCGTGCGGCTCTAGCTCTGGTTCGGCGGTGGCCGTGGCCGCCAGCTTTTGCGCCGCGGCCATCGGCACAGAAACCGATGGCTCCATCGTCTGCCCCGCCCACAGCAATGGCATCGTCGGCCTTAAGCCGACCCTGGGCCTCGTCAGCCGCAGCGGAATCATCCCCATCGCCCACAGCCAGGATACGGCCGGTCCCCTCACTCGCAGCGTCGCCGACGCCGCCATCCTCCTGGGGGCGCTCACCGGCGTGGACCCCCGCGACCCGGCGACCGCTGCCAGCGGCGGACAGTTCCACACGGACTATATGCAGTTTCTCGACCCCGCTGGCTTGCGCGGCGCGCGCATCGGCGTGGCGCGTAATTTCTTCGGCCTTCACCCGGACGTAGACGCCATCATGGAAACGGCCGTTGCCGCGATGAAAGCCCAGGGCGCAGACATCGTAGACCCGGCCGACCTGGATTCCCTGGAGGGCTTTGGCGAAGCGGAAGTGACTGTCTTGCTGTATGAATTTAAGGCTGATCTGAACGCCTACCTGGCGACGCTGGGTGCAGAAGCGCCGGTCAAAACGTTGGCCGACATCATCGCCTTCAACCAGGCCAACGCCGCCGCCGTGATGCCCTATTTTGGACAGGAACGCATGTTGGCGGCGCAAGAAAAAGGGGCGCTCAGCGAGACGGATTACCTGGAAGCATTGGCCCTCAACCACCGGTTGGCGCGGGCTGAAGGCATAGACAAAGTGCTGCAAGAACATACACTAGACGCCATCGTCGCCCCCACCGGCGGCCCGGCCTGGCTGATTGATTGGGTCAACGGCGACCATTATGGCGGCGGCAGTTCATCGCCAACGGCCGTCGCCGGGTATCCCAACCTCACCGTACCCGCCGGCTTTGTGCGCGGGCTGCCGGTGGGCATTTCCTTCATCGGCGCGGCTTACCAGGAACCCACCCTGCTGAAGCTGGCCTACGCCTTTGAGCAGGCGACGAAGGCGCGGCAGGCGCCACGCTTTTTGCCAACGGTGCAATTTGCGGATTAAACGGCCGTTCCCCCTTCACCGCGCCCTATTCCTGCTGCTGACTCTTTTCCTTTTCAACGGCTGCCAGGAGTTGTCGCCCATCCAAGACGCCGTTACCGGCGATGTCCCCCATCCAACCCAGGCCATTACCCCGGCAACGGTTGAGCAGTTGACGGCCGCTGCCGTGTGGGGCGAGGGCAGAGCGTTCGACGTCGTCCTGGACCCCTCCGGCCAACAGTTGGGTGTTCTCACCACTGTCGGGCTGTACGTCTACAACACGGCCGACTGGCGCGTGACCGATTTTTTGCCGACGGCGGAATTGGTTCGCAGCGCTGTTTTTGCGCCCGACGGCCGTTCTCTGGCCGTCGCCGGGTGGCAAAGCAGTCAAATTAGCCTGTGGCCACTGGGTGGCAGCCCACAGGCGCTGCCCGCAAACGACCGCAATGAACCCATTTACCAGATCACATTCACTCCCGACGGCCAATTGGTCAGCGGCAGCGCGGCGCAGGTTGTGGGCTATATGGAGCCAGACGCCTCGCCCACTGTGCTGGCGGCGGCCCCGGTCAACGGCCGTCTTGGGCGCATTTCCTGGGCGGGCGCCGACGCCGATTGGTTGTTGGCCGTGCCGGTGCATACGGCAGAGCAGTCCGCGGTGGAAATCTGGCCGCTGTTGGCCGCCGCGCCGTTGGTGACGCTGCTCAGTGAAAGTGGCATGGCTCTGGAAAACGGCCGTCTTGCCGCCGATGGTGTTTATTACGCCGCCATCGTCACCGACAGGACCCTTCAACGCGACAATGCCCTGTTTATCTGGCAAACGGCCGTGCCCAATGTGACCTACCGGCGCGCTGTCGGCGGTTTCATCACCGAGGACAATTGGGCCATGTCGCCAGACGGCCGTTTGCTGGCCGTCACCAACCAAAGCGGACAGGTTGAAATTGTGCAGCTAGACAGCGGCCAAACCATCGCCAGCCTGGCGCTGTCCGTCGTCCCAGAAGACGCGGCCGGGTTGAAAGTGCTGTTTGACGGGCAGACGCTCATCGTGGCCGGGCCAGACGGCGAACTGCGCCTGTGGGATGCCAGCCAGAATACAGCGGCGACGGCCGTCGCTGCCGGCGCTCCCCTGAACGCCCTGCGCCTCAACCCGGCCGCCGGCCAGTTTGTCACCATCGGCCAAAATGGGCTGGTAGAAATTCGCCAACTGCCAGACGGCCGTCTCGTACACAGCCTGGCCGCCCACACCCAGAGCGCCATCACCGACGTGGCTTTTGCCCCCGATGGCCTGTCGCTGGCTGCCAGTCTGTCCAGCGGCGGGGTGCAGATTTGGGACATGGCTGGCGGCCTGCGGCAAACCCTGGGCCAGACAGACGGCAAAGTGGATAGCGTGGCGTTTTCGCCTGACGGCCGTTTCCTGGCTTCCGGTCTGGGCGAACGAATCGGCCCTTTTGCCTTCGACGACACCGTAACCCTTTGGCAAATGCCCGAAGGCGTATGGCGCCGCAGTTTCGCCGGGGAAAAAGAAGATGTGCCCGCCTGCTCCTTCTTCCGCAACAGTCTGGCCTTCAGCGCCGATGGGCAGTTCATTGCCTCCGCCTCGCACGATTTCACCGTTGGTCTGTGGCAAATGAGCGATGGCTCATTGGTTCATGCCTTCCCGCCCCATAACGACGCCGTGCTGGAGGTGGCCTTGTCGCCTGACGGCCGTTTCCTGGCCTCAGCCTCAGAAGACGCCACCATCCGCGTGTATCAACTATCTGATTATGCATTGGTTCACCAGCTCACCGGCTCGGTGGGTGGGTTTTGGTCGCTGGATTTTTCGCCCGACGGCCGTTACCTGGCGGCCGGGGACATGTTGGGCAACATCTACTTGTGGGAAGCGGCCGACGGCCGACTGGTGCGCACCTTTGAAGGCCAGAAGCACAAACAGAGCGACCTGGCATTTTCACCCGACGGCCGTTTGCTGGCGGCCGGGGCCAACGGCAATGAGGTACAATTGTGGCAGGTGGATAACGGTCGTATTCTGGCCTCCCTGCCCGGTCACACCGGCGTTGTGCAGCGTCTGGCCTTCGCCCCCGACGGACAAACACTCGTCACCAGCGGCCAGGACAACGCCCTACGCCTCTGGCAAATCCACCCTTAACCATACAACGCCAGCAATACTCTGGCAGCTGTATTCAGTATTCAGTATTCAGTATTCAGTATTCAGTATTCAGTGCGCGTTTTCCAGAGGTAACTCCGACTGAAAACTGGTCACTGAACACTGGTCACTGAACACCGCTTACGGCTGCTGGCTACTATCAGAGGAGTCAACCTATGCACATGCCTTTGCGAATTTCCCTTCTCATCCTTGGCCTGCTCTTTTTGGCCGCCTGCCGCCCTCAGCCGCATGAATTTGGCGGGCTGCTCTTTGAAGATGCCCAACCCGTGCCCGATTTCAGCCTGGCGGCCGCCAACAAGCAAAGCATCAGCCTCAGCGACTATCGCGGCCAATTTGTCTTTGTTTATTTCGGCTACACCTACTGCCCCGATTTATGCCCCGATACGCTGGCTAAATTGGCCCGCGTGCGGCGGCAGTTGGGCGACCAGGCCGACCAGATGCAGGTTATCATGATTTCCGTGGATCCGGAGCGCGACACGCCAGATAAACTGGCCGAGTATGTCGAGCACTTTAGCGACAGCTTCATCGGTCTGACAGGCAGCCCGGCAGAGGTAGACGCCGCCGGCGCGCCCTTTGGCCTGTTTTACCAAAAGCACGATGGCACAGCCGCATCGGGTTATCTGGTAGACCACACCGCCCGCACCTACCTGCTGGACCGGGACGGCCGTATCCTCATCGCCTACCCCCACGACGCCCCAGACACAGCCATCACCGCCGATCTGCGTTATTTGCTGGCGCAGTAACAGCAAGAAAAAAGTTCAACTTCTCCAAAGAAGTTGAACTTAGACAGACGCCAGACCTGTCAGCTCTCTACAACGGTGAACACTACGGCTGACTCAACGCCTGTAAGGACCAATCGTCTATAAACCAGCCGTTGTTCGATTGGGCAAAGCGATTGCGGAAGCCCACGCCCAGGCGCACGGTTTCTGGCGCGGTGAGGGTGAATTCGTAGACGGCCGTATTTTTGCGCCCGGCCGGCGCTGATGCCCAACCTGTGCCCCCGCCATTGTGGATGATGCGGTATTCAGCGGCCAGGGGGTCGCCATTCCAAACCTTTTCACTGCCAACGTAGCCGCTGACGGCATCGGGGAAGAAATTGGCGACAAAGCGGTAAGTGCCTGGCTGTAAGGCCACGTCGCTGAAGATAGAGAAATTGGTGGGGGCGTCTCCCTTGAAGGCTTTGATCGTGTTTTCGCCATTGAATAAGAAGAGAGATTGCTCGGCGGGGGGAATGCTGGCGCGGGACAAAACGCGAATCTCTGGCCGGAAGAAGCGCCCGCCGCTGCCGGGCGACAGGTTGTTGGGACCTTCATCCACCGCTAACTGCCATTGGTTGGGCAGCTGCCATTCGGAGACGCCACTGAAGAAGTACCAGCCTTCTTCAAACGAGGGATTGGGCAGCAAATTGCCGCTGGTCACTGTCAGTGGTGGCGCGGGTTCGGTCGGGTTGGTGGGGGCGGGGTTGGGATTGACGGCAGCGGCCGTTTCTCCCGACCAGCCAGGAATGATCAACTGCTGCCCAACCGAGATGATGTTGGCGTTGGTCAGGTTATTGGCCGCCAGAATATCTTCGACAGTAACACCCGTTTTAGTGGCAATGGTAGACAGGGTATCGCCCGTTTGCACCACATAAACAGCGCCGGTGGGGGGAACGGCCGTTGCCTGAGCAATCGCAGCCGTCGATACTGGCGTTGGTAGGTCGGCTGGGGTCTCAGTGGCGGGGGTTTCTGGCGTGGCCGTGACCACCACTTCCACCGCCACCTCCACGATGCTCGTCACTTCGACAGGGACCTGCACCGTAATCTGTTGCGGCATAATCCGGGTGACTTCCACCGTCACCGGTACTTCATTCTCAACAATGCGGGTCACTTCAATTGTCTGCGCCGTGCAAGCGGCAAAAAGCAAGGGCAAAGTCAACAACAGCAAAAGTATGCGAATTTGCTTTATCATAATCACGTGCCATCTCCTTTTTCCACACAGGAATTCTCAATTATATCACCGGCATGGGGCCGTGTTTATCTGTTTTGGCCCCGTACTCCTGCCTATTGCCTAACGAATAGCCTCTGAACTAAAAAAGGCTGGCCTGAAGGCCAACCTTTTTCTTTATTTACAGTTTGGGGTCTGTGCTTAGGCCGGGCGGACCTGAACAGCAGATGGGCCACGCGGCCCTTCTTCAATTGCAAATTCGACGCGCTGGCCTTCGGCCAGGCTCTTGAACCCTTCCGCCAAAATAGCCGAATGGTGGACAAAAACGTCTTTACCGCCCTCACGGGAAATAAAGCCGTAGCCTTTTTGATCGCTAAACCATTTCACGGTCCCAGAAAATCGTTGATCACTCATACCAAAGTAACTCCTATCTTAACTAAATCTACTCAACAAATTCGCTCAATATTCGCGCATCCTACCAGGACAAAAAACGCCGCCCTTTTTGTGAGTCTGGGCGGCGCTTACATGCAACTTGATCAGGACTTACAATATTAAAGCCTGACAATAATACTCCAGGCAGTGGCGAATGTCAAACTGCGGATTAGGGCTGTTTGGCATGGTCCAATCAGGCGGAACGCCCCTTCACAAATTTTCGGAATTAACACGAAGGCACGGAGGAGGCACGGAAGTTTTGCAGGAGAAGCAAGCATCTTCTCCGTGAATTCTCCGTGTTCCTCCGTGTAAAAATTTGTAAAGGACAGCTTGGTGCGAATGAACCATGCCGCTTTTCGAAAGACCTTGACAGATTTTAACGACGGCCAATCCATCTCCGAACCGTGGCGAGGTATTCTTCATACGCTTCGCCAAACTTAGCCGCCAGATATTTTTCCTCAGGACTGATCAAAACGTACTGACAGGCAATCATTGAAACCAGGAGCGCCACTAAAGCCCAGAGAATATTCCAGGTCAGCGCGATGCCAAAAAGCAGAACCGCAACGCCAAGATAGAGCGGGTTTCTGGAAATAGAAAACACACCTGTTTTAACAATCTTACTTGTTGGCTGGCCTGGATCAGTAGGCTGACGGAAACGAGCAAACTCGCGGCGCGCCGAAACGACAAAGCCGATGCCGGTGACAATCAGCACAATCCCAACAGGTATTAGAACTTGCCGCAGGATTCCTGGCGGTAATGAAAATGGCACAACGAAGTGCAAAGCGATGCTTATCAGAAATGGAATCCCAAAAACGACTTCCGCTATTTCCCAACCACTTTTATGTGCTGTATCCACGTTCACCTTGCTTCTAATTACGGTGCGTATTTGTTGGCTGCTGCGCCATGCAGCCCAACGTTTGAGATAAGCCGCGCCAAACGGCAACGGCCGTTCCCCATCCCCCAATAACCATTTACCATGAACCGATAACCGATCAAGTTGATGCGTTGATACACCAACCCTGCGGCTTGCGCGCCTGACTTCTACCGACGAGAATTGGTGGTGTACAAATGACTGTGGCCTTCTTTGCCAACGGCCGTAAGCGCCTGAATATGACGCAGGGTGTAGGTGATCTTTTGCGCCAGCGCAGGCTGACAAGACAATGCCTCGGCTAACTGGCGGTTGGTAAAGGGATCAGGCAGGTTGGGTGGCAGTAGGGCGAGAAAATCGGCCGTTTCAGCCAAAACCAGGCGGTCTACCACCGCCAACAGACGGTGATCGTACAGGCTCCAATGTTTGCGCCGCCAGCTTCCCAGGCCATCATCGCGCCAGATTGCTTCTTCCTGGGTTAGCAGCAGTTCGATGGTGAGGTTGGGGTGCGGCAGCCACTCTGTCAGGCGGACCAATTCCTGAAAGAGGTCAGCGGGACGGCCGTGTTTGGGTGATTTTCGTCGGCTGATGGGATCGCCGACGGCCGTTTGCCGCACAATCCACTTTTCCTGGGCAATGGGGTGAATGACACATACCGGGTATTGGGGCAGCAGCCGCGCCAGCTTGCGCTTCATGGCATACAGGTGGCGCGTCTGGACCTCTAGCAGCGTCTCGCCGCGTACCACATCTATGACAAAACCATCCACAGCTACCTCAACCCGGTCGCCCGGCTGTGTCAGCCACTCTTTTAAGGCCGCGTGCAGCGACTTTTCACCCAATGTTCCAATTGACATAAATTGTGCGTCTGTGTTCAGTATCCAGTGTTCAGCGGGAATCGGTCAGACATAGCCCGCACTGAACCCCGCTTCTAGTATACAATGGATGAATGATGAGGCTCAAAGACCTATGGAATCGGCTGGTACGCTTCGGTTTTCGGCTGCTTTATTACGAGCTGGCCTGGACGTATGACCTGGTGAGCTGGCTGGTATCGCTGGGCGATTGGCGCGCCTGGCAGCAGGCGGCGCTGCCGTTTGTCGCCGGGCGAGAGGTGCTGGAGATTGGGCACGGGCCGGGTCACATGTTGTTGGCGCTGCAAAATGCCGGTTTCGAGGTAGTGGGGTTGGATTTGTCGCCTCAGATGGGGCGGCAGGCGCGGCGGCGCACCCAGCGCACCGTCCCGCTGGTGGGCGGACGGGTGCAGCATTTGCCGTTTGGCACGGCCGTTTTCGACACTGTTCTGTCCACTTTCCCCACCGACTACGTGATAGAGCCGGCCACACTGGCGGCGGTGGCGCGGGTCTTGCGGGCAAACGGCCGTTTTGTCATTGTGCCTGAAAGTCGGCTGACCGGTGGGGGGGCGCTGCGCCAGGTCATCGAGTGGCTGTATGCCATTACCGGGCAGCGTGGCGCGGCAGGCGCGCTGCCAGACCAGGCAGAAACGGCCGTCTGGCAGCCCTATCTGGTCCGTTTTCAGGCCGCCGGGTTTCAGGTGCAGTTCGAGCGTGTCGCTCTGCCGCGCAGCCAGGTGACGGTGCTGATTGCCCACAAAATGGCTGCCTGAGTGGGGGATGTGAAACGGCCGTCGCCCACCCCTGCCTCTCGCCCAAAGAGATTCACCCTGGTAAAATGCCTCTCTATCATCACAAGGAAGGTTTATTGCGCCATTATGACAAAACTTGAACCAACCAGTCTGGCTCCAACAGAAGGCAAAACAGCCGTAGAAGACACTATACAGCCCGCCACCTGGGCACAACGCTTTTTGCCGCTGCTGATCGGCTCTGTAATCCTCATTCTCGATCAGGTAACCAAATATCTCATTGAGGCCAACATCCCATACAACACCAGTTGGGCGCCTTTTCCCCAGTTGGCGCCTATCTTTCAGCTCACCCACACCGGTAACACCGGCATTGCTTTTGGCCTGTTCGCCGGGGGAAGCGGGCTGTTTGCCATTGTCGCTCTGGTAACGACGGTAGCCATTTTGGTCTACAACTATACGCTGCCGGCCGGCAACGTGGGCCTGCGGGTGGTGTTGGGGCTGTTGATTGGCGGGGCGCTGGGCAACCTGATTGACCGAATACGGCTGGGCCATGTGACCGATTTTCTCGATTTTGGCCCCTGGCCGATTTTTAACGTCGCCGATACGGCCGTTGTCACCGGGGCGCTGCTGTTGGCCTGGTTGATGTGGGCGGAGTCCCGCGCGGAGTCCCGCGCGGAATCCCGCGATCTGCCGCACATAGCCACCACCAGCGACATTAGCCGCGATAACGAAATGCTTTAGAACAGTGGGCAGTTTTAAGCAAACGGTATACCTGACAAGGTGACAGAAATGTCAGATGATGATCTTTGGGCGTATATCATTGGCAAAACACCACAAAGAACTGACAACTGAACACTGAACACTGAACACTGTCTACTAACCACAGAACACCAAAAAACCGGAGTCCAATGAGCCAGGAAATTCCCCTCGACGAATCCATTGAACTAACCCTAGACGCCGACGCCCGCGGCGACAGGCTGGACCACGCCCTGGCGGCGGCTCTGCCCGATTTTTCACGGATGCAGTGGCAGCGGCTTATTCAAGAGAAGCGGGTGACGGTAAACGGCCGTATCACCACCAAAGCCAGTCTGCGCTTAAACGGCGGCGAACGGATAACGGCCGTCATCCCGCCGCTGGTCGAAACCGGCCTGATCGCCGAAGACATCCCCCTGGACGTGCGCTATGAAGACCGCGACATTCTGGTTGTCAACAAACCGGCTGGCATGGTGACCCACCCTTCGCTAACAGACGAACAGGGGACACTGGTGAATGCCATTTTGTACCATTACCCAGACCTGGAAGACATCGGCGGCGAGCGACGGCCGGGCATCGTACACCGGCTGGACAAACACACTTCTGGGCTGATTGTTGTGGCGCGCAATGAACGCGCTTTGTGGTTTATGCAGGAGCAATTTAGACGGCGCACTATCCAGAAGAAATACCTGGCTCTGGTGGAAGGCCAGCTTCAACCCCCGGCGGCGCTGATTGACGCGCCGATTGGCCGCGACCCCAATAACCGCAAGAAAATGGCCGTTATCCCGCCCAATATCTCGGCGGTGGCCCGCAGCGCGCGCACGCGCTATGAGACAGTGACTGGTTATGACAATTTTACTCTGGTGGCCTGCGCTCCCCTTACCGGCCGCACCCATCAGATTCGTGTTCACCTGGCCTATATTGGTTATCCCATTGTCTGCGACCACATTTACGGCCGTCGTAAAAAATCCTTTGCCGACCTGCGCCGCCACTTCTTGCACGCCGCGGAACTGACTTTTAGACGGCCGTCTGACAACAGTGAGCTAACCATCACCGCCGAACTCCCGCCAGAGCTGCAAAGCATCATTGATTCGCTGACATCTTGATCCAGTGTTCAGTGTGGCAGACACCTACTGAATACTGAACACTGAACACCGTCATTCATCCCGCGGTTCCGCTACTAGGCCGCGTGGCGCCGGCCGGGCCAGAGTTTTGGCAATCGGGCGCAGATCCATCCACCACTGTTTCTTGGGCCGTACATGTTCATTGTCCATCAGCCGGGGTAAATCTTCCACGTCAGTCAGGACAAATTGACCACCGACCAGGCCAATATAAGCGCTTTCGACACGGCCGTCTAAAATATGGTCCTCCAGGTAATCCACACAGTCCGAAGCCAGACGGGTGGCTAAGATACGGTCGTAGGGCGTTGGGTTGCCCCCCTGCTGCATATGGCCCAAAATCGCCTGACGCACGTCGAACAAGTCGCCGCCTTCTTCTTCAAACAAGGCGCGCATAAAGTCGGTGGAATAAATGTCGTTGGCGTGTTCATTGCGAATCATCAAACCGACTCGTTTGCCACGCTGAAAACCTTCCATTAACTGCGCCACATCTTCCACCAAATCCTTTAAGGTGACGCCCTCTTCATGGATGTAAAAACGTTCCGCGCCGGTCGCCAGGGCGCTCATCAGGGCCAGATAGCCGCAATAATGCCCCATCACTTCCACCACAAACGTGCGCCGGGAAGCAACGGCCGATTGCTTGATCTTGTCCACGGCGTCCACAATGCTGTTCAGGGCCGTATCCGCGCCGACGCTCAATTCAGACCCCAGCAAATTGTTGTTGATGGTGGCCGGCAGGCAAATCATGGGAATCTGGAAGGCGGGATAATTTTCACGCAAGCGGTGCATTTCGTGGATCGCTTTGTAGCCTGTCCAGCCGCCGATCATCAAGATGCCTTCCACCTGATGTTCTTCCAGGTTACGGGCGATGGCGTACCATTCACCTCCCTCCGGGGCCGTGCGATTTGTGCCGAGTTCGGAGCCGCCACGCGGCGCCAGGCCAGACACGTCCATCCAGTTCAATTCCTTGATTTCGCCGCGAATGAGGCCACGAAAACCGCGATTGATGCCCAACATGATGTGGCCCTTGTCCGTACCCAGGCGCACGGCGGCGCGCACGGCCGTATTCATCCCCGGCGCCGGCCCTCCGGCATTCAATACCGCCAGCCGTAAACGGCGCTGGCCGGGTGTAGGCGGATGGGGCAGCGCCCGCACCAGCGTGCGCAGTGTGCGGAACGATTTTTTGAAGCTGCGGCCGCGCAAATCCATCGCCTTTTCATACTGCCCGGCCTGCACCGCCTCGGTCACGGCCTGAGTCATTTCCAGGCACTGCGCCAGCGGCGTGCGCGTAATTTTGTTGCCCTGAATGCCCATGACAAAGGGTTCCACGCCTGGTTCATCGGCCAGAATCTCTTCGACGGCGCGCACGCCCAACTGCGTCGCCAGGTTACGGTCGAAGGCGCTGGGCACACCGCCGCGCTGCACATGGCCCAACACGGTGATGCGCGCATCTTCGTGTAAACGATCCTCCAGGACTTGCTTAATGTACTCGCTGCTGATTGGTTTGCCATACCGATCTTGCGCCCCTTCGGCGACGATGACAATGCTGTCGCGACGGCCGTTCTCCCGCCCCTTGGCCAGTACCTCACACATTTTCGCTTCCCAATCGTCCAGATTAGGTGGCGCTTCGGGAATCAGCACCCAGTCCGCGCCGGTCGCCAGAGCGCTCATCAAAGCCAGATAACCACAGCGCCGCCCCATCACTTCTATGACAAAGCTGCGTTGGTGGCTGGCGGCCGTGCTGGTGATAGCGTCTACCGCTTCGACAATGCGGTGCAGCGCCGTGTCCGCGCCGGTGGTCATGTCGGAGCCATACATATCGTTGTCAATCGAGCCAATAATACCGGCTACCGCCAGATATTTGTGTCGTTCGGCCGCTTCTTTGGTAATGACGCCGGTTTGCAGCAGTTCATCCACCAGACTGGGCCATTCCTGGTACAGCGTATAAGCGCCGGTCAGGCTGCCATCGCCGCCGATGCACACCAGTTTGTCTATGCCATTCGCCAGCAGGTTGGCAACGGCGCGCAAACGGCCGGTCCGCTCGCGAAATTCAGCGCAGCGAGCAGAGCCAATGACCGTGCCGCCCTGCTGCAAAATGCCACCCACTTCATTCCAGCTCATAGAGCGAATGTTGTGGCCGCCGTCTACCATGCCCTGATAACCTTCATAAATGGCAAACGCCTCCCCGCCTCGATCCAACGCCGTGCGCACGACAGCGCGTACAGCGGCATTCATCCCTTGCGCGTCGCCGCCGCTGGTGAATACGCCTATTCGTTTCATGTGTTCATCCTTGTTCATCAGTAATAACCTCCGGGGATTTCCGCTACCAAACTCCGGGGAGGTTGAAATGTTTAACAGTGGGAAAGATGGTGTAGAAAACTTGTCGGAACCGTTTCCAACGGCCGATGCTTAATACTACTATTTTCGGGCTGTTTCGCAACTATTTTCCGGTAGTAATCATGCACTCCCGCCCCCTGAGCCTGTCGAAGGGGGCGCGGTTTCGACAGGCTCAACCGGCGGGGGGTGAATCTTTACGGGGCAGGGCGTGGGGTGGCGGTGGGTGGTGGATTGGGCGGCGGCGGGGCGGCGATGTCGGGCACGGCGGCGGTGTTGACGGCCGTCGTGTAAGCCGAGCCGCCAGAGACCCAACAATCTGGCCCATCGGCCAACGGTGGGCACTGCACGCGCCACCAGCCGCTGGCCGCGTGCCGCCCGGTGACGCTGGCCCGGTCGCCGGCCAGGAAAAAGCCGACCCGCGCATACTGCACGCCAGGACCGCTGCGAATGTTCAGGTCTACCACCATGCGCACGGCCGGCTGACCGTCGTTAGGGGTGGGGGCAACGGCCGTACCCGTTACGCTTTGGCCGGGCAGCGTGACTGTAGGCGCCAGATTGCCCGATGGCGTGGAGGGAACGGCCGTATTGACGGCCGTTTGCCCCGGCGGCGGCAGCAGCGGCAGCTGCGACGGCCCGGCAAACGCATTACAGGCCAATGAAACCACGGCCAACAAACCTGCCCACATCCACACCATCCGCTGACGCTGCATACCAACCTCCATATTTATGTATCTTCTCAATAACTCGTGGCGGAGTTGGTTGAGCCTGTCGAAACCAACGGCCTTCGACAAACTCAGGCCCCGTTTCCCCAAAATATTGAGATGTTACTCGCAAGGGTCATAATCTGACATTCTTGTCACCTTGCCAGATGTCACCTTGTCACACTACGCCCGTCGCGGCGAATGCGCAAACGGCCGTAACAGTTTAAAATAGAATCACCAATTTGGCGAAGGAAAGAGTGAACTATGAGCTTCCGCGAATTTTTAGACCAGGCCCGGCAGAGCGGCGACCTGGTAACCATAGATAAACCGGTCAGCATTACCTTTGAACTGGCGAATGTGGCCCACGCTTTGGAGGGACGGCCGTCTTTGTTCAACCACATCGAAGGGCATCCCGGCTGGCGCGTCTGCGCCGGACCCTGCTCCGACCGCCAATACTTTGCCATGAGCCTGGGCGTGCCTATCGGCCAACTGATGCACCACCTGGCCCACGCCCTGGAAAACCCCATTTTGCCGCCCCTGGTCGAATCGGCTCCCTGCCAGGAAATTGTCGTGGAAGCCGTCAACCTCAACGACCTGCCGATTTTGCTGCACCTGCCGCAAGACGCCGGGTACTACATCGCCAGCGCCGTCGTCATCACCAAAGACCCGGAGTTGGGGCGCAACATGTGTTACCATCGGCTGCTGCGGCTCGATGAGGACCATTTTGCGGCGCGCATTGTGGAGCGGCGCGGCACGCACACCGCCATGAGCAAGACCGAAGGCGATTTGCCGGTCGCTATCTGCATTGGCGTTTCCCTGGCGACGCACCTGGCGGCCTCTATGTCGCCACCGCCGGGAGTAGACGAGCTGTCGGTGGCCCACGCGCTGGCTCCCACGCCGCTGGTAAAGTGCCTGACCAGTGACCTGGAAGTGCCGGCCGACGCCGAAATTGTGCTGGAAGGGCGCATCACCCGGCGGCGTGTCAGCGAAGGGCCGTTTATGGACCTGACGGAGACGATGGACATCACCCGCCAGCAGCCGGTGATAGAGATTGATCTGATGACCCACCGGCGCAACCCAATCTTCCACGCCTTGCTGCCGGGCGGTCTGGAACACAAATTGTTGATGGGGATGCCACGCGAACCGACTATTTTCAACGAGGTGAACAAGGTCACGCGCTGCACCGGCGCGGCGATCACCCCCGGCGGCGCGTCCTGGCTGCATGCGGTGGTGCAGATCGAAAAACAGGGGCCGGACGACGGCCGTCGCGCCATCGAAGCTGCCTTCCGCGGCCACGGCTCGCTGAAACACGTTTGGGTAGTAGACAGCGACGTGGACATTTACGACCCGATGCAGGTAGAATGGGCTGTCGCCACCCGCTTCCAGTCCGACCGCGACCTGATCGTCCTGGCCGACCAGCCGGGCAGTTCGCTGGACCCGTCCGGGCGGCATGAACCGGGGCAAAAAAGCCTGACGGCCAAGATGGGGTTGGACTGCACCATCCCCTGGGGCGCGGATAAAAGCAAATATCAGCGCGGGGCATACGGCCGTGTCAAACTCAGCGATTATGTGAAGTAACTTTTTGCCACAGCGCCTGCACGAAAATGGTGTTTTGGGGCATGGTTCATCGAGCGAAACATCTTCTTTACAAATTTACGCTGAATGACGCGCTTTTTTGCTAAATTTGTAAAGCACCTATCGGCTGAAATTAACTGTGCCGTTACGTTTTATTTGGGGTGGCGCAGCGTGGGCTGCAAGGCGCGCCAGAGAGGGCCATCTTGCCGCAGGCCGCGCCGGTCCAGGTCGCTGTTTGCCAGGATGACGCCGCCGGTGCAGCGGTTGGTCAGCCCACGAATGATGCGGCTGAGCAGTTGGTTGCGGATGGCAAATTCCTCGTCGGTGGTCCAGGGGGCGTCGGCGGCGCGGCTTTGGGCCAGGACGAAGGCGTTGCTGAGGGGTTGTTTGGGGATGTCCCACCAGCCGGTAGCGGCCGTTTCCAGCCATACCTGAACTTCTACCGGTTTGCCAGCCAGTAAATAGCCATAAATGGTGGAAATCATAATGCCGTCAGGGTCGGGTGGGTCGCCCAGGTCGGGTGGGTTGGCAGTGACAAGACCCTGGTGGATGCCGTCAATGAACACGGCGCCGATGGCGGCGGCGGTGTTGAAGCCGATGGCTGGGGCGGATTGGCGCAGGCGGGTGGCGGACTGCACCAGCCAATCGCACACGGCCGCGCCCGAAAGGTCTGGCTCTGGCTGAAAACGGGGTTGGGCCAGCAGGTCGTTGAACAGATTGTAAAGGAAGGCGTCTATGGGCAGCGCCGGGTCTTGCGCCGCCAGCCACAGCCGCAGTTCTTCCACCAATGCCACTTTGTCCGCGCCGATGCGTTCGGTGATGGGGCGGGGCAGTTCGGCGCCGGGCAGCAGGTGGATGGTTTGGGGCTGGTAAAGCCGCTCGGCCAGCAGACTGGCGCGGGCCGGGTCCAGGCCGTGGATGCTTAGGGTGAGGGCTTCGGCAATTTCATAGACGGAGGGGGCGATGCCCCAATCGGGGTGGGCCAGGGCCAGCCAGGTGAGCCAGGCGCGAATGCGTGGCTCTTCGCGGGGGCTGGAGCGGCGGCGCAGCAGGTAGTAAGACAGGCCGGCTTGGGTGAGGGCCTGGGTGAGCATGTAGCGGAGTGCGCCATCCAGGTAGGGGACGATGATGGCGATCTGGTTGGTAGGTGTGCCGTGGGCGACCAGGTCGGCCAGGCTGGGGGCGAGTTGGGCGATCATTTCACGGCGGTAACGGCCGTTTATCACCTTCAGCACTCCCTGTTCCGCGCCTATTTCTGGCACGGCCGTGTGCATGAGAAAGTTCTCCACCACATTTGCCAGCGCCGTCAGAGGTGGCGTGGCTACATAGTTATGCGTAAAGTCGAAGGCCAGCTTACAGGCGCTGCGGAAGCGGTTGGCTCCCAGCGGGTCGGCGGCCATGAAGCGTTTGTACCCCCCGCCGGCGTCGTAGGCGACGGCCGTTGTCTGCGTTTCTGGCATCAGGCTGGCGACGAAATTTTGCCCGGCCGGCGTCTGCTCCTCCACGTTGTCCACAATGAGATGGCGGAAACGTTCGCGGAAGTAGCGGTGAAATTCCGGGTGCTGCACCAGCTGGGTATCGAAAACTTCCACCGCCAACGACAGATCTAGCAAACTGTGGTCCAGGCAATGTTGGCGGAAGTGGGTAACGGCCGTAGCCGCTTCTTGCAAATGGCGCACCCGTTCCGGCTCACCAATCCAGGTATTGATCTGCCGCTCAATGGCCGCTGTCAGCGATAGGCCATTTAAGGCAGCGCGATTGAGCGTGTCCAACAACTGGCTCACAATCTGCTGCGGCCGCAGCCGCAAATCGGCAAACGCCCCCTCGCGCAGCATAGCGTTGATGATGCGCCACATCAACAACTGCGCCAGGTCGTAGCTGAGAAAAGTGGGTGGTTGGTAGGGGCGGGCAAATCCGGCCGGCCGGGCCACCAGCGGCCAAAACAACAAGACCATCTCCTGGGCCATCTCCGTGTAGGCGGTAATTTTCAGGTCGGCGTAGGGTCCCAGGCCCGATTGATGCACCGCGTCCAGGTAGCCTTGTGCGTGGTTGGGTTCGGCAACCAGCACCAGGAGCGTATAGGCCGGTTCGCCATCCGCCAGCAAACGCAGCAGGCGCTGCTGCAAGGCGGTGGTTTTGCCGGTCCCGGCCGCGCCCAGCAAAAAGCTGGTCCCTTCGGCGTGAATGGCGGCTTCTTGAACTGGCGCAAGCGCAAACATCTAGCTTACCAGCAAGCTGACCAACCAGGCGGCCAGCACACCGCCAAGAAAGCCAAACAGATGGCCGGTGGTGGAAATGCCTTGTTTGCCGGGGACGATTTGTTTGATCATGCCAAACGCGCCGTAAAACAGGACGCCTAAGACCAACACACCCACGGCGATGAGGATAGAGACAAAATCGGCCAACAGAATCCCGCGGGCCAGGACGTAGCCGAAGTAGCCCAGAATCAGGCTGCTGGCGCCTACGTGGCCGGTGCCGGCTTTGCCGAACAACCAGATACCCAGGCCGCTGGCGAGCATGACGATGGGCGTGACGATCCAAAAGGCGGTGGCGTTGGGCAGCATGACCAGATAGGCCAGCACCGCCAGCGGGATGGTGTTGCTGATGAGGTGGCGGAAATCTTTGTGTAGGAATGGGGCGACGATAAATGGGGCTAAACGGAAAGAGGTGCGGGGTTGGATGGCGAAACGGCCGTTCAGCCTGTTCCCCATCGCCAACCCATCTACCAGCCGCAGCCCCCAGATCAATAACAGCAGCCCACCAATAATCAAAAAACGATTGGGTATGCCAGAAATCAGTTCCATTTATGCCTCGCGGTAACGCAGGTGGACGGCCCCCAGATGAATTTCGTCGCCATCCATGAGTTGAATGCCGTATTCCGGCACTTGCTGCTCGTTCACCCAGGTGCCGCTGGTGGAACGTTCGTCAAAGATGCGGAAGTGCGCCCCTTCCAGGTGCAGCGTGGCGTGCAGCCGGGAGACGGTGATGTCGTTTTCAAAGGCCACGTCTGACTGGGCGGGTGAACGGCCGAGTTTGATCACGTTTGTATTGAGGGACAGATAATCGGGCATGCGCGTCACTGAACCCAGAATTTCCAGATAGGCGATAGGTTCGGTGGAGGTGACAACCGGTTCGGCCGAATCGCTTAGGGGCTGATCGTAAGCAGCGGTGGCTGGTCTTTCACGGCGGTCACGCGGGCCGGCTGCGCGGGATGGCCGCGCCAACCGGTTCAACCACCCCTGGCGGCGCGCCAGGAAAATCAGCCCGCCGACGAGGGCGACCACCAGAATTAGAATGACCAGCGTCCTGAGAACGCTGCCCAGGCTGCTGCCGGCAGCCAATTCATCGGGGATGGAGCGGCTGCCTTGCTGCACCGTCAGCACGATGGGCGGGCTGGTAACGGGGATGCCCTGCTCGTCCAGGATGGCAACCTGGACGGTGTTATCGCCATAGACCAGGTTGTTGATTTCGGCCTCAAAGGAGGAGAGATTGGCGACGGGGATGTCTTGGACGACGGCGCTGTTGACGATGAGTTGGGCCGCCTGCACGCTGCGCGACACGCCATCTAGCCAGGAAACGGCCGTTGTAAATCGCAGCGTCACCGGATCATCCAGGCTGGGCAGGGTCAATACGCGGCTTTCCGGCGGCAAGTTGATCACAATGCTCGGCACGCTGCTGGAAATTTCCACTGTTGTCTCGGCGCGCGCTTCCGGGTTGTCGGCCAGACTGAGGATCACCTGCGCCGCGCCGCCAGGGTTTGCCACCACGTAGCGCAGCCGCGTCTGGTCGCGGAAGCTGGCGATGCGCTGCCACAAGGGAGGCAGTTCGCCCGCGTTTTCCAACCGCGCCGCCATGCCCCGCGAACCGGCCGAGACGCTGCTCAGGTAATTTTGGCCGATGTCCTGGCCCACCGGCGGTAGATCGGTGTTGGTCAGCCAGATGGTATGCACGGGGATGCCCAGGCTGGCGGCGTGGGGGGCCACGTCCACGTCGGCGTACTGCTTGCTGACAGCGTCTGTGCCATCAGACACAATCACCAGTGAGGCCACCATCGCCGGGTCTGGTTTTAGACTCTCCGTCTCGTTCAGCAGCGACATGGCGCTGTCTATCAGCGCTGTTGCGCCGGTGTCGGCGGCGAGGGGGGTGGCGAACAGGTTGCGCACGCTGTTGTGGAAGTTGGTGGGAGCCAGCAGTTGGCTCGGTTCGGTTTCACCCACTTTATAGACGGCCAGGTAATCGGTCCCTTCTTGCATGGTGGGGGCGCTGGCAAATTGCAGGATGGCGTCTTGAATGGCGGGAATCTGGTCGGCGACGCCGGTGGGAATGTCTACCAAAAAGATGGTCAGCGTGCCGACGCTCCTGGTCCCGGCCACTTCTGGCGTCATGGCTTGCCCATCATGGGAAATAAGCACATTACTGGCCGACAGCGGTACGGCCGTGCCATCGCTGTTGATACCGTAGGCTTGCAGCTCGATGCTGGGCGGGCTGGTGGTGTCGCTGGCGGTGATGCGCAGGCGGGGTGGCGCGGGGGTGGTTCCCTGCGCTCGCGCCGTGGCCCCGCTTAGCCCGGCAAGGAGCAGGATAAGAAGAAGGAGTAAAAACGGCCGTTTCCGATTCGTTTGGGGCATCATTGCTACCTCTTGGGCTTGTTTGGACGATGCACGCCGCTTCCCAAATTGTGCCGCGCATCGCAGAGGAGCTAACTGTATCAGACTCCACTATGGATTCATCATCTTTGATCGTTGCCTGATATAATATCAAACCAGGGTCGGAAAGTAAACATAATCAAACATGTTTTCAGGTCCCGACAGGCTTTCCATAACTTGTCGGGTCTAACCAGGAAATGAGAGAGCAATCATTCCATTGACAAACAAACTGAAAAGGATGCGCTGGTTGTTGTTGTTTTGTTTGTGGACGGCGACTAGTGCGTCGGCCCAGCCCACCCCAACGGCCGTGCTGCGCGTGACGGCCGTCAACGACAGCCAATTCCCGTTGGTGACCTTAAACGTCCTCACCATCGCCCCACCCGGCGGACCAATCGCCGACCTGACCGGCCTGAGCCTGCGTGAAAATGGCATTCCGGTGGCCTATGAGTTGGGCAGCGCGCCCGTCGGTGTGGACGTGCTGTTTGTGGTAGACGCCAACGCCACGATGCTGGAGGTGGACGACGACAGCGGCCAGACGCGCTGGCAAAAAATCCAGGACACCATCGGCCGTTTTGCCACAGAGTTTATGGACCCGACCGGCCTGGATCGGGTGACGGTTGTGCTGCCGGACGAAGTGGGAGCAAACGGCCGTTTCCTCATCACCAACGAAAGCGACCCTACGGCCGTTGCGGCGGCTGTCCGGGCGGTAGAGCCGGTGCTGGTCAATCCCACGCCGCTGGACGCCATGATGCGCCAGGCCATTGAACAGGCGGCCGGGCAGGTGGATGACGGCCGTTACCAGGCCATCCTGCTGCTGACCGACGCCGGGCAAATCCAGGCGCAGTTGGCTTTTGATGCCCTGACGCAGCAGGCGCAGGCCATCCAGCTGCCCTTGTTTGTCGCCATTTTAGGCGCGCGCGCCGACGCCGATGAACTGTTCCGCGCCAACCGCCTGTCGGGGCCAACCCTGGCGACCACCGTCCACGTCCCCCTGCCGGAGGCGGCCGACCCCATCTACGACATTTGGGCGCAGCAGCGCCGCCAGTTGCAGCTTCGGTACGAATCGTTGCAGCGGCAGAGCGGCCAATATCCCATCTCGCTGAACCTGGGCGAAGTGCGCGCCCTGACCAGCCTGGACCTGGTTTTATTGCCGCCGGAAGTGGCGATTGCGCCGTTTGAGCCGTTGATTCGGCGCACCGGCGCTGCGCCAGACACACCGCTGGCCGAGCTGCAGCCGCAGCGCCAACCGCTGCCGCTCGTCATCACCTGGCCCGATGGTAAACCGCGCCGTCTGCTGGCGCTGACCTGGACGGTGAACGGCTGGCCACAGCCCGCGCCACAATCGCTGACGCCGGACGCCGACGGCCGTTTGCTGCTGGATTGGGACGCCCGTTCGGCGGCGGCTGGCGCCTATGAGGTGGTCGTGCAGGTGGGTGACGAATTTGGCCTGACGGCGGTCAGCCCACCGGTGACTTTGACGGTGGTCGAGGAACGGCCGCTGCCCCCCACGCCCACCCCCACCCCAGCGCCGACGCCGACTCCGCCGCCGGTCATTTCGACCATTCCTGGCGCTAAACTGGCGTCGCAGCCAGGGCTGTGGCTGCTGTTGGTCGTCGGGTTGGCGGCGGCTGGCTGGCTGTGGCAGCGCCAACGCCGCGCCCAAAAGGCCAACAATGCCGCCGCGCTGCCAGACCCAGACGACGCCGCGGCCGACGAGACGCCTGTGGCCGACGCGAAGCCGCTGGTGGCCGTGTTGGAACCGTTCCTGGGCGATGCCGGCGTAGATGGCCCCATCCCCCTGACCGGCAGTGTGAGCATCGGCCGAGACACCACCGCCGACCTGGTTCTGCCTGATGCCAGCGTCGCCCGGCTTCATGCGCGTATCTTGCAGCAGGGTGATGAGTATTGGTTGTATGACGAGGGCAGCGCCGTTGGCACGTTCCATAATTACGGCCGTGTTGGTCTGGCGCCCCAACGGCTGCAAGATGGCGACCAGATTGGCCTGGGGCGGGTGCAGTTTCGTTTCCGCCTACGCCCAGGCAAGATTGACGATTGGTCCTGAGCTTGCCGAAGGATTGATGAAGTGAATGGCTTATGGGTTACAGCGCGATTATTTTTGACATGGATGGGCTGATGGTGGATACGGAGCCGTTGGCGCGGGCGGTTTGGGCGGCCATCGCTGCCCGGCATGGGCACGTATTACACGACGATGTATACCGCCAGATGATCGGCCAACGCACAGTGGAAAGCGCCGACCTGCTGCTGCGCCATTACGATTTGCCGTATACGGCCGTATCCCTGGCCGCCCACAAAAACGACCTGTTTGCCATCCGCCGGGCGCAGGGTGTGCCGCCAATGCCAGGGCTGATGGAGCTGCAAACGGCCGTTGCCCGGCGCGGCATCCCCTGGGCCGTCGCCACCTCCAGCCCACGCCGCCATGCGGAGGAAATTCTGGCGCAGTTGGGGCTGCTGGCGGTTTGCGCCGCCATCGCTGCTGGAGATGAGGTGGCGCAAGGCAAACCAGCGCCGGACATTTACCTGTTGGCGGCGCAGCGCCTGGGCGTGGAGCCGGCGCGCTGCCTGGCGCTGGAAGATTCAACGCCGGGCTGCCGGGCTGCCGCCGCCGCCGGGATGAAGGTGGTGGCGGTCCCCAATGAAGAGACGCAGACGGCCGATTTTAGCTTTGTCCATGCCCTGTATCCGTCGCTGCACGAAGTGGCGCAGGCGTTGGATGGGTTGTTGGTTGGGTGACGGCCGTTTGCCGCTTGTGAATAATTGGGCAAGCGTCACTTTTTTGATTAAAATGGACCTGGTACTTAAGTCATAGTTCGTCAAACTTTGTGGGTCAGCACCTCTTTGAGGTGCTGGCTTCGTCGCTAAAAAACCACTTAAAAACACAGAGGAAAACGGGAGAAGGAAAAGCATGTTTCGGCGCTTTGGAATTAACTTCGCCATCTTGTCTATGGTGTTGGATGGCCTGTTGACATTTTTGGCTTTGCTGTGCGCCGTTTGGCTGCGCCCTTTTTTGCTGCAACTACCCTTGCTGGTTGCCCTCAACGACGTTGAACTGCCGCTGGCCCTGTATATTATTATTCCCGTGTTGTGGGTCATTGTGTTTTTGGGGGCTTCTGTATACGATTCGAAGCGCACTTACAAAGTTGTTGACGAATTGCAGCATGTAACCTTAGCCAGCGCCTTCGCCGCTTTGGTGGTGGCCGGGCTGCTTTATCTGGCGTTTCGGGACGTTTCGCGCTGGTTGTTTATTACCTTTGTGGTCATCAATGCCGCGGCTTTGTTAGGCTGGCGTATTGCCACCCGCTTGTTGTATAAGATGGGGCGCGTGCGCGATGTGGAACAGCGTGTCCTGATTGTGGGGGCCGGGGAAGTGGGCCAGCGCGTAGGCAAGATGATCGAAACGTACACGCTGACCGGCCTGCGACTGGTTGGCTATTTGGACGATGATACTGGCAAACAGGCGGATGATCTGTCTATTTTGGGCGAGATTCAAGATGCCTGCCAGGTGGTGCAGCAGAATCGCATTGATGATGTCGTTATTGCTTTGCCGCGGCGCGCGTATGGGCAGGTGAATAAGCTCGTGTTGGAGTTAAGCCAGGCCCCGGTGCGGCTGCGTGTTGTGCCGGATTATTTCAGCCTGACGTTGTACCGGGCGACGGTGGATGATTTTGGCGGCATCCCGATGATTAATTTGCGCGACCCGGCTTTGAATGATTTCCAACGGCTGATCAAGCGATTATTTGATCTGACAATAGGCGGCGTGATGACGCTGCTGCTGCTGCCAGTGATGGGGCTGATTGCTTTGTTGGTGCGTCTGGACTCGGTGGGACCTGTTATTTTTCGGCAGGAACGGGTGGGGGAGAACGGCCGTCTCTTTGCCATGTACAAGTTCCGCACAATGGTAGACGGGGCCGAAGCCATGCAAACGGCCGTTAACCAGACCAATGGCAATGGTCAGATGATCCACAAGCAGCCCAATGATCCACGAGTGACGCGGGTGGGGCGCTTTTTGCGCCAATCCAGCCTGGACGAACTGCCGCAGTTAGTTAACGTGTTGAAGGGCGAGATGAGTCTGGTGGGGCCGCGCCCGGAAATGCCCTGGATGCTGACAGAGTATGAACCGTGGCAGCACAAACGCTTTGCCGTACCCCAGGGTATGACCGGCTGGTGGCAGGTGAACGGCCGTGCCAACAAACCGATGCACCTGCATTCTGAAGACGACATCTACTACGTGCAAAACTACTCGCTGTGGATGGACTTCTACATCCTGTTTAAAACGCCCTGGGTCGTCCTACGCGGCAAAGGCGCCTTCTAAAAAGCAAGAAATAGGTACACGGATTTGACGGATTTTTTGTAATGGTCCCGCTTTGGTTGGAAGCGATGTCATTCTGACGAGTCTTCGAGGAAGAATCCCGCTATTACAAAAATCCGTGTCAATCCGTGTCACCCGTGTCTCTATCTTGCCAACGGCCGTTACCCCAGCAATTCCACATCAAAAATCTTGTCCAGCCGGAAGGTGCGCTGCGCCTGCCGCTCGTGGCAGTAGGCGATCAGGTAGGCGGCTCCTTCGCCTTCGGTGACAAACCTGGGGCTGATGCGCCGCAGCGCTTCGCCGGACTGGCTGCGGTAACGGATGCGCAGCGGTTGCTTCTGGGCGATAGCCTGGGCGATGAGCGGCGGCACGGCCGTTCCCGGCGCGGGCGGCGTGTAAATGGGGCCACCCTGGGCGTGCAGCAAATCGGCCACCGTTGCCAATCGTTTCTTTTCCAGGTCGCGGGCCATGCGTTTTAGGATTTCGGCCGTGGTGTACACGTCTGTCAGCGCCCGGTGGGCGCGCCCCACACGCACGCCCAACTGGCGGGCAATGTGCCCCAGGTTGTTTTTGCCAAAATAAAAGTGGCGGCGCGCCAGTTCCAGCGTACACAACCAGGGCTGCGGCAGCACCGGCTCCCCTGGCAAACGGTGGCCGGCGTATCCGGCAATGGCAAACTCCTGGCCGACAAATCCGGCGTCAAAAGCGGCGTTGTGGGCCACCAGCAGCGCGCCATCGAGAAAAGCGGCCAACTCGGCGGCAATGTCGGCAAAAATGGGCTGGCCGATCAGATCATTGTCGGTAATGCCGTTGACGCGCGCCGCGTCCTGGTCCATCGGCCGCTGCGGCTGAATGAGGCGGCTGAATTCGGCCACTCGCTGCCACTCTTCCAGGCGCACGGCGGCGATTTCTACCACCCTGTGGCCCAGGTAAGGTTTTAGGCCAGTGGTTTCGGTGTCTAAAACGACGATGGGGATTTGCGACGGCCGTTGTTCAGCAAACGTCAATCCATTCATGTCTATCCCTCACCCCTGCCGCCGAAAAATGACGCCCTCATAGGGTCCAAGCGCGTCGGCGACGCGCTCCACATGCAGCGGCAGGCTGTTGGCCGGTTCAGAACCCGACATACAGTAGGCAAATTCGGCCGCTTCCGGCCCGGTGGTAAGCTGGCCGGAGATGGGTACGGCCGTAAAAGCCAAAATCATTTGCAGCGTATCTGGCTTCACATAAACCCCTGTCAGGTCGGTCAGGTGGACGAGCAGGCCGGTTTCTTCGCGGGTTTCGCGCACGGCCGTATCCCAGGGCGCTTCGTTAAAGTGGCCCCCACCGCCCGGCAGGTTCCACACATCCTGGTCGGTGCGCTTCACCCACAACACCGCCCCGTCATCATTGCGGATGATGGTAAACGCGGCCAGCTTCCAGATGGGCGGGTAGACGTGGGTCGGTTCGCCGCGCCGTTTGCGGTTCCAATCGCGCCATGGGTACAAAATTTGCCGTACCAAAAATTTGCCCAGCCGCGACACCGGGTCCAACTTCTGCACGCCCCAATAAGGCGGGCCGCCGCCATGGGCAAAGCTGCGTTCCAACCGTTCACGGTGCGCCGGGGCGATGGGCGTGGGCAGCCGGTTCGTCGGGAAAAAGCCTACCTGCGGCGATTCTGCCGAGGTGGTCAGTTGGCCGCCTCGTGGCAGGCAGCGGAAGATAAAATCCAGGTTGCCTTCTTTTTGCCAGTCAAAATGGTAGACGCCGACCAGTCGCACCGGCAGCACCTTCAGCCCGGTCTCCTCTTCCACCTCGTGGATGACGTTTTCCGTGGGCAGTTCGTCGGCGTGGACGCCGCCGCCGGGCGGGGCGAAGGTGCGCGTATCGTCGCGGCGGATGAGCAGTACTTCGCCGTATTCGTTTATGACGATGCCATTTGCGCCAACTTGCATAATTTGTGTGTCTGTGAGATTGGTCCAATCTTTAAGATTGGACAAATCTGGAGCGACTACTCGCCGCGCACCATGGCGGCAGCGATGCGGTTGTGTTTTTCCAGGTTAGCGGGCAGGTTGATGGTGGCGAGACGGCCGTTTGCCACCACCACTTTGCCGTTAATCACCGACCAATCCACGCCGGGCGGCTGGCACAGGACCATTGCGGCGACCGGGTCGTGGCCTGCGCCGGCGAAGGCCACCTGATTCATGTTCACGGCGATGAAGTCGGCGCTCATGCCGGGGGCCAGGTAGCCGATGTCGTCGCGGCCCAGCACGGCCGCGCCGCCGCGGGTGGCAATCTCCAGCGCTTCGCGGGCCGTCATGGCATCTGGTTTGCCGCCGAAGCCGCCGCGCCCGCCCGGCGCTTCGCTGAGGTAGCGGTCTGGGGCGACACGCTGGAGCAGCATGGCCTGCCGCGCTTCGGTGAACAGGTGGCTGCCGTCGTTGGAGGCGGAGCCATCCACGCCCAGGCCCACCGGCACACCGGCGCGGCGCATGGCCGGCACACGGGCGATGCCGCTGGCGAGGCGCATGTTGCTGGAGGGGCAGTGGGCTACGCCGGTTCCCGTCCGCCCAAACAGGCTGATTTCTGACTCGCTCATGTGGACGCAGTGGGCGTGCCAGACGTCATCGCCGGTCCAGCCGAGCGATTCGACGTAGGGCACGGGGCGATGGCCGAAGGTTGCCAGGCAAAATTCTTCCTCTTCGAGCGTTTCGGCCAGATGGGTGTGCAGGCGCACGCCGTAAGCGCGAGCCAGCCGGGCCGATTCGCGCATCAGGTCGGGGGTGACAGAGAAGGGGGAGCAGGGGGCCAGGACGATGCGCATCATGGCGTGGCGGCTGGCGTCGTGGTAGGTTTCGATGAGGCGCTGGCTGTCTTTGAGGATGAAGGCTTCGTCTTCGGTGACGCGGTCGGGCGGCAGGCCGCCTTTGCTTTCGCCGAGGGACATGGAGCCGCGGGCGGCGTGGAAGCGCACGCCGATTTCTTGGGCGGCGCGAATCTGGCTGTCCAGGGTGCAGTCGTTGGGGAAGATGTAGAGGTGGTCGCTGCTGGTGGTGCAGCCGGATAGGGCCAGTTCGGCCAGCCCGGTGAGGGTGCTGACGTAGATGGCTTCGTCGGTGAGGTTGGCCCAGATGGGGTAGAGGGTTTTGAGCCAGGTGAAGAGGTCGGCGTCTTGGGCCAGGACGCGGGTGAGGGTCTGGTAGAGGTGGTGGTGGGTGTTGACGAGGCCGGGCAGGACGACGTGTCCGGCCAGGTCGAGTACGGTGTCGGCGGTGGCGGGCAGGGCGGCGGTGGGGCCGACTTGTTGGATAACGTTGTCAACGACATAGAGGCCGCCGTTGGGGATTTCGCGGCGCTGGTCGTCCAGGGTGACGAGGACGGCCGTGTTTTTGACGAGTAATGTGCTCATGTCAGGCTCCGACTCCTTTGTTAAAGCTGGTAAATATGGGTGAGATAACTGTAGCACGGCCGTTGGGGGTTGGCAATGTGCAAGACGGTTGTGGGGTGGGAACGGGGAACGGCCGTTCCCCGTTCGTTTCAGTTTTGTAGCCGCGATTTCATCATCGCGTTTGCTCCACCACACGAGAACGCGAAAAGGATTTCGCGGCCGCATCACTGGGATTACCGACTGCTGCAAAACCCTGATGATCCACACCATGCTGTTAACGTAACATCTCAATAAATCGGGGGAGCCTACGAGAGGTTTGTCGCTGTCGCCACGGTCGTCCTTAGCCCCGTTTACGGGGCGTCGTTTTTTAGCCTGGGGCTTTAGCTCCAGGCGCGGCCGACCACCGGCGACGACCCGCGCTAAAGCGCCGGTCTATAAAACAACGCCGGGTAAACCCGGCTTCTACCTCTTTGCCACCGATTGACCCCAAGATATTGGGAAGATACCTGTTGACAAAGAAACAAAACGAAATAGACTGGTCTTATACTGGTCTGTTGAGGTGAATTATGGAAACGATTGGCGTTTATGAGGCCAAAACCCATCTCCCCCAATTACTGGAACGTGTGTCCCGCGGTGACCGCATCACCATCACCAAACACGGCGTGCCTGTGGCCGTCTTGCAGCCTTACGATCCTGACAAACAAATCAACGTGGCCGCAGTCATCGCCGAGCTGCGCGATTTCCGCGCGCAAAATCGGCTGGAAGACCTGACCATCCGCGGCATGATCGAGGAAGGCCGGCGGTAACATGAACCCATCGTTTGTCGTGGACAACTCAATCGTGATGACCTGGTGTTTCCAGGACGAGGCGAACGATTATGCTGATGCCGTCCTGAACAGCCTGACAGATGCGGCGGCGATTGTGCCGTCCATCTGGCCGCTGGAAGTCCTCAATGTGCTGCTGGTCGCCGAGCGCTGTCAAAGGCTGCAACAGACGGATAGCGCGCGTTTTTTGGCTTTGTTGTCCCAACTCCCCATCGTCGTTGACCAGTCGCGCCTGGAAGGAAGAATGGGCGAGCTTTTAGCCCTGGGAAGGGCGAATCAGCTTTCGGGTTATGATGCCTCGTATTTGGAACTGGCCATGCGACAGGGAGTGCCTATTGCCACGTTAGATGAGAAGTTGATTGCCGCCGCAAGAAGTGTCGCTGTGCCTCTTTTCGCGGTGTAGCGGGGAAACGGCCGTTACCCCCGCAGCTCACGAAATTTATCCAGGTGAAGGGATAGGAAACGGCCGTTTGGTTTTTCTCTAAGAATTTGAAAGAAGTTTGTGCCTGAATTATAGTGGTATAATAAATATACCATGTTCGATTTTGAGTTTGATAATTCCAAGAGTGAAACCAATCTTGCCAAGCACGGCATTGACTTTAATCAGGCTCAACTATTATGGGCTGATGCCGATTTGCTGGAGATACCGGCCAGAACACAAGATGAACCGCGGTTTCTGGTGATTGGCAAAATTCATGATAAACATTGGTCGGCGGTTATTACCTATCGCGGGACAGTTATTCGCCTTATTTCAGTCAGGCGATCTCGACCGGAAGAGGTGGCTTTGTATGAAGGCTAAAGATTTCGACGAAAAGTTTGACGTGGGTGAAGATGTAACGGCGGACTTGGATTTGTCCAAGAAAAGGCGCGTACTTCACGAGCAAAAAAGGGTGAATGTGGATTTCCCCACCTGGATGATTGAGTCCCTGGATAAAGAGGCGAGTCGGCTGGGTGTTACGCGCCAATCTATCATTAAAATATGGTTGGCCGAACGTTTGGAAGCGGCGTCTACGCGGCGCGCACTGGAATCTTCCATGGAATAGGAGAAACGGCCGTTCCCCGTTCACTGTTGAAGGGTTGGTTGGGTCCGGCGCAGACTAAAGGTTGTTTGGCAAAGCAGTTGCCAGTGGTATAATCACCGTTCGCCGGGGATGTGGCGGAATAGGCAGACGCGCATGACTTAGAATCATGTGCCGTAAGGCGTGTGGGTTCAAGTCCCTCCATCCCCATTTAAAACATGCAGCGTTGCTCCGGCAACGCATTTTTTTTGTTGACGAAAATTTTTTAAGCGAGGTACACCTGTGACCCTGACAATTCATACAGAAGAAAATGACCAACGACAAATGGCCGTAACGGTGGAAGTTGCCGAAGACCGCGTGCAGAAAGCGATGCGCGCCGCGGCGCGTAAGATGGCTAAGGATGCGTATATCCCTGGTTTTCGTAAAGGCAAAGCGCCGTATCAGGTGATTTTGCGCCGTGTGGGTGAAGAGGCGCTGCGCGCTGAAGCGATTGAAGATATGGTGCAAACGGTCTTTGAAGAGGCTTTGCAGCAAGCCGAGCTAGAGGTGTATGGGCAGCCGAGCCTGGACGATGTGGAACAGAACCCACTGGTCTATAAATTTACTGTCCCATTAACGCCGACAGTTACTTTGGGCAATTACCGGGAACTGCGCCGCGAAGTCGTGGAGCCGGAAATCACCGAGGAAGCGGTTGCCGCAGCCCTGCACGCCATTCAGGAACGCCACCAGACTGTGGAACCTGTGGAACGGCCGGCGACATTGGGCGATCTGGTGACGTTGTCTGGCGTGGGCAAACTGCTGGCGGTTGCCGCGGAAGAAGAGACGGTAGAGGGGGAAACGGCCGTTTCCCTGCCCGAAGAAACGCTGTTTGATGAGGAGCAGACGGAACTGATGCTCGACGCCAACGTCTTGTTCCCGGCTACGCCATTTGTGGAAAAAATTGTCGGGATGTCCGCTGGCGATGAAAAGTCATTCCGCTTTACTTTTTCGGCCGAATATGAAGATGCGCACCTGGCCGGACGAGAGGTGGCGTTCGATATTTCGCTGTTGGATGTGAAAAGCCGCACCTTGCCTGAGCTGGATGACGAACTGGCTAAATTAGAAGGGTCCTATGAAACCCTGGAAGAGCTGCGTGATTCTGTGCGCGAGACTCTTCTGAAGCAGGCGCAGACCACCGCCAAGAATGACCTGGTTGAAATCGTAATCAGCGATCTGATGGAAGACGCCACGATAGTTTATCCGCCTACGGCCGTAGAGCTGGAAATTGACACCATGGTAGATTCGCTCAAAAGCCAGATCACCCGGTCCGGTTGGGAATGGGCAGATTATCTGCGCCTGCAAGGCATGGATGAAACAACAATCCGCGATCAGTTCCAGGAACCGGCCGTTACCCGTCTGGAGCGTCAGCTGGTCTTGCGCCAATTCATCTTTGACGAAAAACTGACCATCAACGCGGAAGATATTGACGCGCAAATTGACGAGCGCCTGCAAAGCTTCGGCGACAACCCGGAACTGCTGCAAAGTATGCGCGATTACTTCTACAGCGGCTACGCCTTTGAGATGATCAGCTCGGAAATCCTGATGAACAAAGCCCACGAACGGATGAAAGCCGTGCTGCGCGGTGAAGCCCCAGACCTGGATTCATTAGAGATTGGTGATGCTGCTGCGGCCGACGAAGAGGAATAACGCAAATCTTATAGAAGGTGAGTACACTCTGCGACAGGCTGTGCACCATTTATCACCCTTGCATCATTTTCTCGGCGCGCCTGAATAGAGAAAGAGATGCCAACGAAAGGAAAACAGAAGGATGAATATACCAACCTCTTTGGTTCCGATGGTCATAGAAACAACCGGGCGCGGCGAACGCGCCTTCGATATTTTTTCGCTGCTGCTCAAAGAACGCATTATCATTTTGGGCACACCGATTAATGATCAGATTGCCAATCTCACCGTCGCTCAACTGCTCTATCTGGCCCGCGAGGACCCCACCAAGCCAATTCGTATGTACATTAACAGCCCTGGCGGCCAGGTCTACGCCGGCATGGCGATTTATGACACGATGCAGCAGGTGGAATGTCCGGTCTCGACGGTGGCTGTCGGCTTTACGGCCAGTTTTGGCACGATCTTGTTGACGGCCGGCACCAAAGGAATGCGTTATGCCCTGCCCCACGCCACCATTCACATGCACCAACCGCTGGGCGGCGCGCAAGGGCAGGCTTCCGACATTGCCATTCAGGCGCAAGAGATTTTGCGTCTGCGAACCACCTTGAATCAGGTACTCAGCCATCATACCGGTCAGACCGTAGAAAAAATCACAGAAGATACAGACCGGGATTTGTACATGACAGCGCAGCAGGCCAAAGAGTATGGCCTGGTGGATGGTGTGTTGGAAAACCAGGCATCGAAATAAAAATTTGGCAGTTTACCGGTAGACGGCCGTGCAGCACAAGCGCCTCCTTGTCAGAGGGGGCGCTTTTTTTATTTTCCGGTAAACTTGCCATTGATTGATACACTACTTATAATTTTGATTATCTTTATTGCGAGGTGATTATGGATCGATCCCACTGGCGTCGTGTCAATCGGCTCCTGATGACAGGCGGGCTGACTGTGCTATTTCTGGCGGTCTTATTCTCGATCCAACTTGCCGCAACCTCCACCCCCACCACTTCCGCCCAAACCTTGCCACAGGTCTTTTTTTCCAGCGCGTCGGTAGACGTCGCTGAAAACATTGGCGTCTTTAATATCGTTGTGGCTCGCACTTTAGTGACTGCCACCCAGACGGTGCGCGTGAATTACCAATCTTTTTCTGGTTCAGCCACCGGCAATGGTGTGGACTTCACCAATGTGAGCGGCGTGTTGGAGTTCCCAACGAATGTCGCCACTCGGACTATCGCCATTACGATCATAGACGATTCCATTGATGAACCGAACGAGTTCTTCTATGTTGAACTGCTAAATCCGATCAACGCCACATTAGGAACCCCTTCGCGCATCACCATTACCATCCTGGACAACGATCTCCCTTCCGCCCCGACAGCCACGCCTGGCGGCGTGATTCTGCTGGATGAATACGAGCCAAATAACAGCTTCCGTGAAGCGTTTGCCCTGGGCGTTGGCCTTTCGGCCTGCCGCTCCACGTTTTGGCCGGTGGGCGACGTGGATTATTTTCGCTTTTTCGCCAAAAGTGGCTCGCGTTATCGCATCGCCACCAGGGACCTGGTGGTGGGGATAGATACGCTGCTGCGGGTGTATGATCCACAAGGCAATTTGCTGGCGCAAAATGACGACATAGACGTGACTACCCGGCGTTCGCAGGTGGAGATAACGGCCGGTTCAGAAGGGTTTTATTTCGCCTACGTCGAAAACAAAGACCCATCGGACCCCACCGGACGGACGTATTGCCTGGAAGTGCTGGAAGTAGCCCAACCAACGGCCACACCTTCGCAAACGCCTATCGCCGGGGCTGACGCTTGTGAGTTTAACAGCACATTGCAGTATGCCTGCCTCATCGGTGTGGGGTTGGTCTATAACCTCAGCTTTGTGCCTACTTTGGGCAGTTTGCAAGACACCGATTACTTCCGGCTGTGGATGAAGGCGGGGTTGGAATATACGTGCGAGACGCTGAATCTGTCGCCTTATGCCGATACCAATATGATATTTCTGGATGGTAACGGCCGTGATTTTAACCCCAACCTGGGCAACGACGACAAAGCGCCGGGTGATAGAGGCAGCAAACTCAGCATCCGCGCCCCCTACACCGGCTATTTGTCTGTGGTAGTTGGTCCGGTGAACCCGCCACTTTACGATGAGTCGCCGCTGCACACCTATGATTTGTTGTGTACGGAACAAGTTGTCACTCCCACACCTGCGCCAACAGCCACCAATACGCCAGCGCCGTCGTTCCCTGGTAGCGGCAGCGGTGGCCCGGTCGCCACGCCAACCTCGTTTGCCGAAACGCCGTTCCCCACCGTGACGCCGATTGACTTCAACTCCATATTCCAGACGCTGACACCGCCACCGCCGCCCAATGTTGAGATTCTGCCGTTGCCAACGGCGACGCCAGCCTCCGGTGGGCAGCGCACTGTCTCGGTGAACGTGACGCTTTTTTATGACAGCAATAACAATTACATGCCGGAATTGACGGAAGGTATTGTGGATACGGCCGTTGCCCTTTACGACAACAACACCGGCCAATTGTTAGCCTTTGGCTACACCAACGAAGCGGGTATGATCCGCTTTGACGCCATTGTCACCTCCGGGGCACTGCGCGTTGTGGTGCCGTTTTTGAATTACAGCCAGGTCGTCCTGGGCGATGATTCCAACATCCTCATTCGGGTTGCTCCACAACCATTGCCAGGGGGAATCCCCTAGTGGCAGGTAGCAGAAGGCAGTATCCACTTTTCTGTACAGTGAACTGTTCACCGTTTACTGGTCACTGATGACTGGATACTGATGACTGGATACAGACCACTGCCAGGATGAAATCTATGTTGCCAGAATTAGAGCCACAAGAACTAGAGTCGGAAAGTTCACCAGCCGCATCCTGGAAAGGGTGGGTGATCGCCAATCGTTGGTTGGCCCTGTTTATGGGCATTGTTGTGGTTGGGGTGATGGCCCTGTGCCTGATCGCCGTCTTGATGTTGTTGTCGTTCCGTCAGGGTGGTTTGTTTACCGGTGGTGGACAGCCGACGCCATTTCCCACGTCGCAAAGCTCGGTTATCTCCAGCCAGGACCCCCTGGTTGTTGGCGTCAGCCCGTCGGACACCATTTCTGTGACGCTGGATATGCCGGCCACGCTGTCGCTGCGTGGGCGGGAGTTTACGGTTCAGCCACAGTTGGTGGGGGCCGATGGCATCTGGTCGCCGGACCCGGATGCCAGTACCGCAGCCTGGGTATTTGGCACGATTGTGAATTATGTGTTTGGCTTGCGCGACACAGCGGAAACGCGAACGCTGCTGGAGCAGATGACGGTTGGTGACGAAATTGTGATGGTGACGCAAAATGGGCAGCGGTTTGCCTTTTCGTTTAGCAGCCGCCAGGAAGTGCCGCCCAACAATCGGGACATTTTTAACCAGCAGACGCCAGGAACGACGATTATTTTGCTGGGGAATGGCAATGAGAACCGGCTGGTGGTAAACGGCCGTTACGTCGTTTCCGACGCGGCTGGTAATCTCCAGGCGAATACGGTGGAGTTGGGTGAACCGGTGCAGTTGGGCGACTTGCAAATTACGGTGACGGGCACGGCTTTCGACCCCAGCCGCGCCGAAGCGCCGACCGGGTTCGCCTTCTTCCGCGTGGATTATCAGGTGCAAAATGTGGGGTTAACGGCCGTCAATACCAATCGCCTCCAGTTAATCCTCTCCGACGATTTGGGCAACCAATACGCCCTCAGCCCGCTCGCCAGTCAATCGGGCAATTTCCCGGTTCTCAGTGGCTTTCTAAACGCCGGGCAATCTATCCAGGCGACCGCCGGTTATCAGGTCCCTCTGGGCCTCAACAGCGAGACCGTCCAATGGATTGTCACCGACAATGATACCGGCGCAAGAATTCAGGTGGTGCTGCCCTTTGCCGGCGGCAGCGGCGCATTGGCGCAAACCAGCATTTCGCTGATTGACGCTGCCATCGCCGCCGATCAGATTTCCCTGCTGCTGCAAGGGCAAATTACCAATCTGGGCCAACAGCCGGTAGTGGTTACGGAATCGGACCTGTCTCTGCGCACGACCGAAGGCACACAGTTTTTGCTGTTGTCTACCAATCCCGCTTTTCCCTGGACCGTTCCCCCAGGGCAGACGCTGCAATTTTTTGTCACCTACCAACGGCCGCCGGTTGATACCTTTGTATTTACGGTGCTCAACCAGCCGTTCCAACTCACCCTCGTCCGTTAACCAGCTCAGGTCGGGATGGAACAGTCCCTTTTACAGGCCCTTGTCCGCCGACGAATCCTTTTTGTCCCCCTTGCCATTCATCAGAAACTCCAGCGACGACGTGTCGCGCAGGCGACGGCTGGTATGGTAAAACATCATCCCTACGACAATGGACACCGTGCCGAGAAAAATGCCGCCTAGCTGCAATGGGCCGACAAACGGCCGGGCAAATTCCGGGTCTACGTGCGTGCCAATGCCGATCAGGTCGGCAAACCCGGCCACGTAAATGAATACCAGCCCGGTGGCTGCCAACCGCACGCCAATGTCCGCCTGCAAAGAGCGGGGCGCGTCGGCGGCGTGCAGCGTGCGCAAATATAAAAAACCGGCGACAGTAAGGCAGGTAATGCCCAACAGTAGTTGGAACATCTGCACCATGCCGAAGCCCGGCGTAAATTCCAGGCCCAATAGTTCAGCCCCCAGCGCAATGGCGCTAAGCAAGACCCCCAGAAGAAAAAATACCAATGCGATTTTACGTTGTAGGGGAATTGTTTTATCGTTGTTGTTCATTGTTTGCCCCGTTTGTTCACCTATCTTGACGACTATGAAAATAAGAATTTCACTATCTTTCTATGCGGAAAATAGAAAACGCCGCGCTAACTAGCGCGGCGTTTATCTTTTCTGGTCGGGGCAGCGGGATTCGAACCCACGACCTCTTCAACCCCATTGAAGCGCGCTACCAAGCTGCGCCATGCCCCGAATGCGGCGGCATTATAACAAAAACAATGTCTGTGCGCCAATTTTGCCTGAAAGAGCCGGCGGGTCTCGGCGACCTGTCCGCTCGTGTTGTTATTGCAGCGCGTCCCCATAGCGTAAAACCAACAGGCTGATCATGCCCAGAGTGAAGTTGTAGCCGGAATGAACGAAGATGGCAACGGCCGTTCCCTGCCGCCGACGAATTAATCCCAAAATGATGCCGATGATGAAGACTACCAGCGTCACCGGTGTAAACCCATACTGCACGTGGGCAAAAGCAAACAGCAGCGAAGTAAAACCCAACCCAAACACCGGCTGCAAAGCGCCGCGAAACAACAACTCTTCGCCAATGCCAGTGGCCGCCGCCAGCAGCAGCCATTCAGCAAAGGTATCCATGTCGCCCAACAATTCGCTGCTGATGCCTTCCACCAATTCTGCCTGTGAACTGTCTATGAGCGACCAAACAGCGCCGCCAATTGCTTGCAGCATGACCAAAACGAAAATCCAACCGACGCCGGTTATCAGCTGCTTCAGCGTAGGGCGGAACAGCCCCAGGCGTTGGCGTACATCCGGAGCGCTGCGGCGGGTATAAAGACCTGTCCCTAGTACAGCCAGAATCATGAACAGACCTTGCACGAAGAGAATGTCTAAAATGGAAGCAGAAACGGCCGTTGCCGCCAACTCCTCCAACCCACCTTGGGTCAGCGAAAACACAGTGTTGCCTACCAGATAGCCACTAAAGACCAGCGCCACCGTATGAACCGGCGATAGGACGTCCACGGGCAGCAACCGGCCCAGGGCGCGCCGCACAGGCCGCAGGCTGACCAACAACCCCCACAACCCCATGCCCACCAATGACCATCCGGCCGCCGACCAATCCAGCGCCAACAGCGAGTTGTTGGCCGTCATCGAGGCCAGCCGGTCTGTCGGGACAACCAATAGCACAAGCCCCAGCAGCAATATCGGGACGTTGATGAGCGCCAGCAGCCCATCAAATAACAACGCCAGGCGCGGCCGATTGCTCATAGCGATGAAGTTCGCCAGCATAACCAGGCCCAAAATGAAAAAGATTCCGATGATAATTGGCATAAATTGATTCCTGCATAGCAATCATTTACAGCGAGCAACGGCCGTTTGCTGCTTGTCGCTATTTTGCTGCGCAAGTATAGCTGAATTGGCGAGAAACCGAGGGTTATTCTCTTCGGCTTTTAGTTGCCATTCACCTGAGACACACATACAATCAGAACATATGGACGAGAATTTTCAGGCGAAACTGCGCCGCCTGGGTGTGGTGAAGGGGGCGCGCAATATCAAACCTGCGCCGCTTAAACCGCCAACGGAACGGCCGTCGCCCCCTCCCGCGCCGGACCCGTTTGTCGAAGGCTGCGATGCGCCGCAGCCGGTGGATGCCCTGCTGCCCGGTATTCGCCGCCAGGAGACGGCCGAAGGCGGCTGCTACATTCTGGATAAAGTATACCCGCTCAGCTACCGGCACGGGCAGGATACTTTGCGTGGTTTGCTCGATTTATCGCCCGCGCCGACGGCCGTTTTCACCCGCGACCCACGCCTGCAAGAGCTGAACTTCCGTGATTTTCTCTTTTTGGATACGGAGACCACCGGGTTGGCCGGGGCGGGTACGCTGGCTTTTATGGTGGGGGTCGCCTTTTTTGAATCGGGCGCGGCCGACGATGTGTTTGTGGTGCGCCAATACTTTTTGCGCGACCACGGCGACGAGGCGGCGATGCTGCTGCTGCTGGAAGATCTGCTGGCGGGCAAAGCGGGGCTGATTACGTTTAACGGCCGTTCCTTCGACATCCCCCTGCTGGACAACCGCTTCCTCATGAACCGCATGGTCAGCGATTTGCGCCACAAGCCGCATATTGACCTGCTGCCGCCGTCGCGCCGCTTGTGGCGACAGCGGCTCGAATCGTGCGCTCTGGGCAGCCTGGAGCAAAGCCTGTTGGGCTTACAGCGCACGCAGGAAGACGTGCCCGGCTGGTTGATTCCCAGCCTGTACAACAACTATCTGCGCAGCGGCGATGCCCGCGAACTGCGCCGCGTTTTTTACCACAATCAACTGGACATGGTCTCGATGGTGACGTTGGCGCAGCGCGTGGTGCGCCAGTTTGCCCAGGCGCAGCCCGCCGACCATCCCATTGACCTGTACAGCCTGGGCAAATGGCAGGCGGCGTTGGGCCAGACGGCCGCTGCCGAGCAAACCTTGCGCTGGGCCATCGGTGGCGATTTGTCGTTGGAAGTGTACCATCGCGCCTTGTATGAATTGGCCGGGCTGCTCAAGCGAGACGGCCGTCGCGCCGAGGCGGTGACGTGCTGGCAGCAAATCGCCGCCACCAGCTTCGACGACATCAACGCCCACGTGGAACTGGCGATGCACTATGAATGGCACGAGGTGAATCTGGCGACGGCCGTGCGCTGGACCGAACAAGCGCTTGTCCTCTGCCAGACCTGGCCCTCCAGCCGCGCCCACCTGGCGCAAGAAGAATTGACCCACCGCCTGACTCGCCTGCAAGCCAAACGAGCATTGGCTGATTGACCAAAAATCTGGCATCGTGACGGTTTCAGGCAATTCAAACAAAGAAATGCCACCGGGAACATTTAATAGTGTCTTGAAACAGGCGCAATTAAAGGAGTAGCTGGTTTATGCGATATATGGTTGTTATGGAAAAAAGCGAAGATGGTTATGGAGCTTATGTGCCAGACTTACCCGGATGCGTGGCTGTTGCCGACACACGTGACGACGTTTTGTTGTTAATTCAGGAAGCCATCACCCTGCATTTGGAGATGTTGCAAGAGGATGGTCTGCCAATTCCCCAGCCTCACTCCATAAGCGAATATGTCGCTGTACCGGTCTAAACACTCGTTCGTTAAGAACCGTTTTCTCCCCTACACAAAAATGCCACCGGCAAAGCGGTGGCATTTCAAATTCCCAACTATCAACTATCAACTCCCAACTAACTCGGCGTTCCCAACCGTCCTAACTCATCGGCGACAACGCTGTCGTCGAGGCGTTTGAAGAGGGGGTGGGGGGCGGGAAGCTGCCGGCCGACAGGAATTTCGCGGCGGGTCCAATCGCCTACGGCCGTTGTCCCGTCATATGTCAACCCCACATGGCTTTTGCTGCTTTCCTGGTAGGTTTCCACCTTTTGCACGCCAAACAGTTGGCCTGCCTCGCCCAGCATCTCGTGGACCTGCTGGCTGGTGAAGGGCAGAATGGGCGACCACAAGATTTTCAGGCCGCTAATGGCTTGCACGGCCGTATAGAGCGAACGGGCCGTCGCTTGCATGTCGGTTTTGGCGCTGGTCCAGGGGCTGGTCTCTTCCAGATATTGGTTGACCAGGGTGGAGAGGCGCAGGTTTTCTTGGGCGACGGCGCGGAATTTGCAGGCGTCGTACAACTGGCGCACCGTCTCGAACCCTTCGTCAACGGCCGTCAGCAGGTCGCGGTCCTTGTCGGTTAATTCGCCAGGGTCGGGCACGATGCCCTGGAAGTACCGTTTGGTCATGTTCAGCACCCGGTTGACCAGGTTGCCCCAGTTGTTGACCAGTTCGTTGTTGTTGCGTTCGACGTAACCCTGCCAGGTGAAATCACTGTCGCGGCTTTCGGGCATTACGGCCGTCAGATAATAACGCAGCGGGTCTGGATCGTGGCGCTCCAGCGCGTCCAACATCCACACGCCCCAATTCATGCTGCCGCTGATTTTACGCCCTTCCATGTTCATAAACTCGTTGGCGGGCACATCGTAGGGCAGGTTTAGGCTGGCCGTTCTGTCGTCAGAATACAGCCCTTTGGCCCCCATCAACTGCGCCGGCCACATGACCGTGTGGAACGGAATGTTGTCCTTGCCGATGAAATAGACGGTGCGAGCGGCCGGGTTTTGCCACCAGTTGCGCCAGACGTCTGGCGCGCCGTTGTTTTTGGCCCATTCGATGGTCGCCGACAGGTAGCCAATCACTGCCTCGAACCAGACGTACAGCACCTTGCCCTCCGTGCCTTCCACCGGCACCGGGATGCCCCAATCCATGTCGCGGGTCACAGCGCGGCCGATGAGTCCCTGGTCCACAAAGTTACGGGCAAAATTGATCACCTGCGGCCGCCAGTGGCTCTTGTCTTGGTCGTGGAGCCAGGCTTGCAGGCCGTCTTCGGCGACAGCCGGTAAGTCCAGGAAAAAATGCTCGGTGTCACGCAGTTCCAACACGCTGTCATCTATCTTACTGCGCGGGTTGACGAGTTCGGCGGCGCTTTCAAACAGGGTGTTGCAGTTGTCGCACTGGTCGCCGCGGGCGCGGCTGTAACCGCACTTGGGGCAGGTCCCTTCCACGTACCGGTCGGGCAGGAATTTTTGCGTCTTGGGCGAGTACATTTGCCGGGTGACTTTGCGGTAGAGATACTTGTTTTCCAGCAGGGAAAGGAAGATGTCTTGCGAAACCTGAAAGTGGTTTTCGGTATCGGTGTGGGTGAACAGGTCGTAGCACAGCCCCATTTTTTGGAAAAGCTGCAAGAAGCGGTCGTGGTAGTAGCCGAACACTTCTTCGACCGATTTGCCCATTTCCTCGGCTTTGACGGTGACGGGTGTGCCGTGGCTGTCTGAGCCGGAGACCATGAGGACGTGGTTGCCTTGCAGGCGGTGGAAACGGCCGTATATATCCGCCGGTAAATAAGAACCGGTGACGTTGCCCTGATGAATGTCTGCGTTGGCATAGGGCCAGGCCACACAAACCAAAATATATTCGTTACTCATCTATTCGATATCGTCCTCTTCGAATTCTTCCTCATCTTCTAGTTCTTCTTCTTCATCTTCGCTCACTTCTGTCAGCAGTTCGGCCAGCAGTTCAAAGTCATCTTCGCTCATTTTAAGGAACGCTTCTGGCTGGAGCCGCATTTTCATCAGGTTAGGGTAGCTCTCTAACTCGACGCTGTCAATTGAGACCGCCTGTTTGATGTTGTGGGCCTCGGCGTCAATGTCAATCGAAAAGAAGTGGGCGGGATGCGCGTCTACATTAAAGAAATAATCTTTGGGATTGTTGGGAAAGGGATCACTGGTGATGGTGGCGACGGCAAAAAAGATTTGCGGCTCGATGAGGTACACAATAATGCGATCCCCTTTTTTGACGGTTTCTACATCTTCGGCCGTCAGCGCCATGATCACCCGTTCCGGCCAACCGGGGAAAGTCAGGTCATCTGTGTCTGGCAGGCTGATCAGCTTCAGGAAATGCTGGTTGATGGATCCGCCTTGCCGGGCCGCGCGAGCGCTACGTTTGGCTTCTTGCGCTTCCATTTCGGCAGCGATATTTTCCCAAATCCGCGCCTGAACGTTTATGTTTAATTCGGCCTCGCTGCCGTCTTCGTAACGCACAAACATTTTTGGTGGATTTATATCCAACACCGTGTATTTGCTTTTGCGATTGGCGTAAACGCCGTTAACTTCAAACATCTATCTCTCCAATTTTCCGAATTCTGGTAACGACTGCCACCACACCGAATCCCGATGCACATGGTCCGGTTTCGTTTGGGCGTGCATAGTATCGTTTTCGTCTCCAGATTGCAAGTCGAAACTTACAGGAGACTTCATGAGTGGGTTACCCACCACCACGAATGAAAACCTTGGGAGCGCAGGCGTCTCGCCTGCCGGGGCGGACGGGACGTCCGCGCTTCTATTTTCAGAGGAGTTTAGGGAGTGGTTGTTGGCGCGGTGGTAAATGCCTGGCCGTTCCAGGCAACGGCCGTGCGCCCCGGCGCAGCGCAGCCATCGCGGATGATCTGGGGGACAGGGCTGCCCGCAGGCGTTAGCAAGCGCAGCCCACCCTGGCAGCGGTCTGGCAGCGGCAGCAAGTTGAGACTACCATCCGCAGTTGTCAGGGCGAACTGATAGCCATTTTGTTTGTCCGTCAGCAGTAGATCGGGACGGCCGTCGCCGGTCAGGTCGGCCGTTTCCGCCAGGGTCAACTGCGGCGTAGGGTCGCTGCGGCGGCTGAAGCGGTGGTCCAACATGAGGTCCATCTGCCCGTCGTCGTCCGGTGTGAGAACGACAAGCTGGCTTAGCTGCGGCTGCCTTGCCGGGCCGCGCCAGAGGAGGATAAGTTCGTCACGGCCGTTACCGTCCAGATCCGCCCAGGTCCATTCGCTGAGGCGCTGCGGCGTCTGGCTGAGCCAGTGGCGCTGCAATTGGGGCAGGGCCGCCGCGCCGCGCTGGTTCACAGCCGTCAGCAGTGTCAGGACTTCCCCTTTGGCGTTGGGACCGACTGTAGGCGGCAGGTAGACGGCCGTTTCGCGGCCTATATCTGGGTTTGGCTGCTCGGGGAATGGGAACAGCAGGCCGCTGTTGTTATTAACGGCCGGTTGGTTGCAGCCAAATTGCAGGCTGATGCCGGCGGCTTCACTTTGCAGGCCGATGGTGGCCGAACGGCCGTTGCTGTCGGCCACCGTGGTCACATCTTCATACAAAAAGGCAATGCTCTGCGTCGCTTCCAGCAGATGCACGGCAAACGTCACCAGATTGTCGCCGCCTTCGCCGAAGCGCGGCACATCGTCCCATTCCACCACAAACACCCGGTTGGGGGCGCTGCCGACGACTTCGGTTTCCAAAAAGCCGACGGCCGTCAGGTCCAAATCGTCCCAAAACGGGGCGATCATGTCGCCCATGCCGGGCTGTGGGCCGTTGAGCAGGCACTCATTAAAATAATGGGGATTGCCGTTGGCGAATTGCAAGTTGCCGTTGCTGCTGGCCTGTACACTGGTATAGGTCGTGCCGTAAAAGGTGAACGGGAACGGGAGTTGCAGGGTGACGATGCCGTCATCGTCGTAGAGGCCGGTGTCTTGGGTGGCGTCAATGTAGGCGTAGCCATCGGCGCTGGTGCAGGTGTAGCCAAATTGGTCCGGGCCGGGGCAAACGGCCGTCGCCGGGCCAAAATCCGCCCGACCTCGCGGCCGGAAGGCGAAGAACAAGATGATGATCAGACTGACCGCGAGTAAGGAACCGAGCAGAAAACGAAAACGAGTACCCATGGGCAAAAGTGTAACGCAACGCCAGAGGTGGGGCAAGGAGGGGGCGAGAATTGTGAATTATGAATTATGAAGTGGGTGTGGTTGGCGGGTGGAGAAGCGGGCCAGGAGGATGAGGCTGGACAGCAGGATAAACAGGGCGGTGATTTGGGTGATATGGTAGCCGTCGGCTGTCAGCCAGGCGTTGTCGCGGAAGGCGTCCACAAAGAGCCGACCGGCGCTGTAGAGGATGGCCGTCAGCAAGAAGAGTTGGCCGGGAAAGGTGCGTCGGTCGGCGACGCGCCACCAGAGGGACAGGGCAGCCAGCCCGACAGCGACTTCGTATAGTTGTACGGGTTGGCGGCGGACGCCGAAGACGGGGATGCCCCAGGGCATACGGGTGAGTGTGCCGTAGCCGGGTCCGGCCAAAAAATCGGCCAGGCTGATGGTGAGAAAGGCGGTGAGCAGGCCGGGGGCCAGGGCGTCTAGGGTGGACCAGAGGGGGAGTTGTTTGTAACGGCCGTAAAAAAACGCTGCCGCCACGCCAAAAAACAGACCGCCCCACAAGTTGTAGCCATTGGTCAACGGCCAGATAATTCCCAGCAAGTTCGCCTGAAAAGCGGCCCAATATTCCAGCACAAACAACAACCGCGCCCCCACAAAGCCGGCCACCAGACCGGTCACAGTCAGGCCATACGTCGCCGCTACGTTCAGGCGCAGTCGTTTGGCCGCCCGCTCGACGAGCGTCAGCGCCAGCCAAATGCCCAGCAGATAGACAAGTCCGGCGGTGGGAAAGACAAAGGGTCCGAGGCTGAGGGTTGGGTACATAAACGGTAGAGTGGGAGTCAGTGTTCAGAGCTGGTTGCCCGAAGTGGCTATCACTGAACACTGATTACTGAACACTGATCACTGTTCACTCGCTTGCTTAAGGCTTCTCCGCCAGCAGGCTGCTAATTCGGTCTTCCAGGACGGCTTGCGAGACGACGCCGACGATGACTTCGCGGACCACGCCATCGGCGTCTACGAAGATGGTGGTGGGCAGGCTGTTGATGGTGTAACGCAGGTTTACGTCGTTGTCGTCGTCTACCAACAGCGGGTAGCCAATGGCTTGCCGTGTCGCAAAGTCGCGTACGGTGGTTAACGATTCGCCCTGATTGACGCCAAGAATGGTGGCACGGCCGTTAAATTTCATCTGCGCCCGCGTAAAAAAGGGCATTTCCACCCGGCATGGTCCGCACCAACTGGCCCAGAAATTTAACACTACCGGCTGTCCGCGATACGCACTGAGGGTGTGGGTTTCGCCCAGAACGGTGGGCAGCGTAAAATCCGGCGCCAGATGTCCCACAATCGGCGCTTCTGTTAGCGTCGGGGTTTGAGCCTGACGAACATCTTCCTTAGACAGCACAATCCAGCCGCCGCCCAACAGCGCCGCCACCACAATCCAGATGGCCCATTCATACCTGTTACGCAGCATTGAGTGTCAATCCGAAATCTGAAACTGGCAAACCAATATCTGGCGTGCCGGTGAGGTCGTAGGTCATCGCTCCGTCAATACGGATGGGGACCAGTTCGCCCAGCGGCAGTTCGCCGGGGATTAATACCAGGCCGTCAATTTCTGGCGCGTCGCGGTAGCTGCGGCCGATGCTGACGTTATCGCCGTAGCCTTCAATCAACACTGGCAAGGTGCGCCCTACCTGCGCCTGATTGCGCGTCAGGGAGATATGCTGCTGCAAGGCCATCAATTCGCCCTGACGCGCCTCTTTGACTTCTTGGGGCACTTGCCAGGATACGCTGGCCGAGGGGGTAGAGGCTTCGTAGGAGTAGGTGAACGCGCCGACCCTGTCGAACTGCAAATCACGCACAAACTGTTTTAAGCCGTCAAACTCCTCATCCGTTTCGCCGGGGTAGCCGACGATGAAGGTGGTGCGGATGGCGATGTCGGGCACGGCGCGGCGCAGTTTTTCCAGCGTGCCGTAGACCCATTCGATATTGGCCGGGCGGCGCATCCGCTTCAGCGTTTCGCGGTGGCCGTGCTGCAAGGGGATGTCCAGATAAGGCAAGATTTGCGGGTGGGTGGCCATCGTTTCGATGAGTTCATCGGTGACGTAGCCGGGATAGGCGTACATCAGGCGAATCCAGGGGATGTCGGGCGCGGCGTTAACGATGTCTTGCAGCAGTTGGCTGAGGCCGTTTTTTAGGCCCAGGTCGTGGCCGTAGTCGGTGGTGTCTTGGGCGATGAGGATGAGTTCTTGCATCCCGGCGTCTTGCAGGCGGCGGGCTTCGGCGATGATGGCCTGGGGTGGGCGGCTGACGTGGGTTCCTTTGATTTGAGGGATGGCGCAGAAGGCGCACGGCCGTCTACAGCCATCGGATATTTTGAGGTAGGCGCTGCGACCTTGCACGGCCGTTCGCAACACCCCCGGCTCATCGCGGCCCACCGTCGTCGCCTCGTCGGGCAGGTGATAGAGCGGTTCGGGGTGTTTGCTGCGCCGGAGTCGGCGCACGAAGCGCACAATATCCATCCAGCGGCGCGTGCCAATCACTCCATCCACACCCGGCGCCCACTCCACCACTTCCGCGCCGTAGCGCTGCGCCATGCAGCCAGCGGCAATCAGCAGTTGATTGGGCTGCTTTAATTCAGCCAGTTCGCGCAGAGCAGCGATAGATTCCTGGCGCGCGTCTTCAATAAACCCGCAAGTATTGACGATGAGGACACTGGCGTCTTCCGGGTCGGTGACGCCGGAAAAACCTGCTTTGTAGAGCAGGCTGGCCATGCTTTCAGAGTCCACTGTATTTTTGCTACAGCCGAGACTGAGCAAGAAAAAGTTCTTCTTCTGTTGTTGTTTGCTCATGGGGTAAGAGAAAAATGAGAAGGAAGAGGAGCTTCGCCTTCTTCTTTCTCATGTCTTATGTCTCATTTCTAATTATTGGTTGTGCGCCAGATTTCTTCTTTGTTTTCGCCGCGATTGCCCATTCGCCCCCAGGCAATGTCGTTGATGGTGACAAACACGCCGACGGCGTTGCCGGTGTTGACTTTGGCTTCGCGGGTGGCCGTCCATTCGTAGGGTGGATCGCCATTTTTGACCCAACCGCTGAATACCACGTCGCCATCAATGGTCACTTCCATCCAGGTGCGTTCGGTGATGTCCAGACGGAGTTTGATTTCGTCGAGGGTGGCGGGCAGTGACGGCCGTGTCGGCAGCGGCGCCGGTGTGGCGTCGAAATTATTGCGGTTGGTGGAGGTGACCACGTTGCCGGGCACAAAGATGGGCTGCTGGTCGGCTGTGGGCGTTTGGCTCTCGGTGGCGGCGGCGGTGGCGGTAGCCTCGGCGCGGTTGGTAATGTTCAACAGCGCGTCGTTGATGCCATCGGTGATCGCTGCCGAGCCATCACCATTGCCCATAAACAAGGGCACAAAGCGGTTGGCTACCAGAGCTACGGCAATTATCAGGGCGATGACGATGATCACCCGTAAGGCCGATTCCGGGTCGCGCCGCTGTCCAACGTCCACCTCGACATTGACCGGATCGTAAAATACGGGGGAATCGAAATCTATGGGCGGCAACTTTTTGCTGCTGCTACCATTGGTTGGGGCGGCTGCTTTGGTTGGCAGGCGGCTGAGAGTACTCTCGTAGCGGTCTAGCAGCGGCTGCGGGTCCAGCCCCAGGTAACGGGCATAGTTGCGCAGGAAGCCGCGTGCGTGAACCGGCGTCGGCAGGGCGTTATAATCGCCGCTTTCCAGCGATTTTAGATATTTCGCATTGATGCGAATTTCTTCTTGAACATCCTCCAGGGTAAAGCCTTTGGTTTCGCGGGCTTCGCGAAGGATGTGTCCGAGTTCGTCCATACTAAAAAAAAGTCACTGATGCAGACCAGTGACTTGGAAGGCAGGCGTTCATGATGACGGCCGCATGGTGTGCCCGTTGGCAGTTAGGATTAGAATGCGTCTTCGAATTCTTCATACGCATCAAATTCGTCTACTTCTTCTTCGTAGACGGTGGGGGCAACGGCCGTTACTTCGGCGGCCGTCTCTTCAACCGCTTCAGACTCGATGATCACCGTTACATGGGGGTGAATTTCACCGGTCAGGCGCACCACCACTTTATGAGTGCCCAACTGACGCAGCGGATCTTCGCCCACTTTGCGCCGGTCAATTTCTATGCCCAATGCCTCATTCAACGCATCGGCCACCTGGGCGGTGGTGATAGAACCATACAATTTCCCGGTTTCGCCGGCGCGCGCCGTAAACGTCAGGGTAACGCCTTCGATTTGAACAGCCAGGGCTTCATATTCGGCGCGGATTTGGGCGCGGCGCGCTTCGGCCTTTTTACGCCAGACAGTGGCCTGGTTCATGGCTCCGGCGGTTGCTTTTACGGCAAACCCCTTGGGAATCAGGTAATTGCGACCAAACCCAGGCGCAACTTCGTGGATCTCGCCCGCCAAACCCAAATTATCTACATCTTCTTTCAACAGCACCTTCATAGCTGAGTACTCTCCAATTAAAAAATTTGCAGCGAGTGATCCTATCAGACGTGGCGGATTTTGACAACAAGGCAACAGCGTTTTCTAAAGACCAGACTATTCTCGCCCACTACCCACAGGCTAGATGGTGAATGGGGCGGAACGGCCGTTTCCCCTCCCTCTCTCCCCTTGTGCTATACTAACGCACAGCCAAACCGAATACCCGGACGCCTCCGTTTTCTCTGTGTCTCTGCGCCTCGGCGTTAAATTCTTGTTTTGAGGAGAATCATGCAACCAATTCCCCCCTATTCCCCCACCAACAAAATTCGCATTGTCACCGCCGGCAGCCTGTTCGACGGCCACGACGCCGCCATCAACATTATGCGCCGCATCTTGCAAGCCAGCGGCGGCGAGGTGATTCACCTGGGCCATAACCGCAGCGTGCAGGAGATTGTGAACACGGCCGTACAAGAAGACGCCCAAGCCATCGCCATCACCAGCTACCAGGGCGGCCACCTGGAATTCTTCAAATATATGTACGACCTGCTCCACGAGCAGGGCTGCGGCCACATCAAAATTTTCGGCGGCGGCGGCGGCACCATTTTGCCCGACGAAGCCGCCGAACTGCACGCCTATGGCATCACGCGCATTTACTCGCCCGACGACGGCCGTTCCCTGGGCCTGCAAGGCATGATCAACGACCTGCTGCAACAAGCCGACTTCCCCACCGGCAAGCTGGATGTGGGCAAATGGAAAGAGGCCATTACGGAAGCGTATGATGGATTTCGGATTGCGGATTGCGGATTGCGGAATGGCGATTCCCAAATCCGCAATCCGCAATCCGCAATCCGCAAGTGGGTAACTAACCGCGCTCTGGCCCGCCTGATTTCCGCCGTGGAGAATGAGCCCGAGTTGGTGCAGCCGATTATGGATGAGGTGCATCGGCGGTTGGCCGGGTTAACGGCCGTGCCCGTTCTAGGCATCACCGGCACCGGCGGCGCGGGCAAATCGTCGCTGGTGGATGAGTTGGTGCGCCGCTTCTTGCTCGATTTTCCCGACAAAGAGATCGCCATCGTCAGCGTAGACCCGTCCAAGCGGCGCACCGGCGGCGCGCTGCTCGGCGACCGCATCCGCATGAATTCGGTTTACCACGAGCGGGTGTATATGCGTTCATTGGCAACGCGGCAGAGCAATCTGGCCCTCTCGCGCCACATCCGTGAAGTGCTGGCGATTTTGCAGGCGGCCCAATTCGACCTCATTGTCCTGGAGACGTCCGGCATCGGCCAATCGGACACGGAGATTGTGGATTTTGCCGACGCCACCTTGTACGTGATGACGCCAGAGTATGGCGCGGCGACGCAGTTGGAGAAGATTGACATGCTGGACTTTGCCGACGTGATCGCGCTGAATAAATTTGACAAGCGCGGGGCGCAGGACGCGCTGCGCGATGTGCAGAAGCAGTACCAGCGCAACCATCAATTGTGGGCGCAATCGCTGGAGCAGATGCCGGTTTACGGCACAATCGCCAGCCAGTTTAATGATCCAGGCACGAATCGGTTGTATACGGCCGTCATGCGCACCATCGCCCACAAGAGCGGGGGGGCGTTGGAACCCCATTGGCAGCCCGGCGAAGAGATGTCGGAGAAGGTGTTTATCATCCCGCCGGCCCGCGTGCGCTATCTGAGCGAGATTGCGGAGACGATTCGGGGATACGGCCGTTGGGCGGAAGGGCAGGCCCGGTTGGCGGACAGATTGTATGGGTTGCGGGAAGCGATAACGGCCGTGCGCACCGCCAATCGCCCCGACAGCCAGAAATTAGCCCAGGAATTGGAATCGCTCTACGCCCAGGCCAGCCTGGATTTAGACCGGCACAACCAGCAAATTCTCGCTGGCTGGGCGGCCAAAAAGGCGCAATACACCGGGGATGAGTATGTCTATCAGGTGCGCGGGCGGGATGTGTGCGTGCCCACCAAAACAGAATCACTCTCCCACACCAAAGTGCCCAAGGTGATGCTGCCCCGCTACACCGGTGGGGGGGATATTTTGCGCTGGAGTTTGCAGGAGAATGTGCCCGGCGAATTTCCCTACACGGCCGGCGTCTTCCCCTTCAAGCGCACGGCCGAAGACCCGACGCGCATGTTTGCCGGCGAAGGCGGCCCGGAGCGCACCAACAAACGCTTCCACTACGTCTCGTTGGGCATGCCCGCCAAACGCCTCTCTACGGCCTTCGATTCGGTGACGCTGTATGGCGAAGACCCAGACCATCGCCCGGACATTTATGGCAAGGTGGGCAACTCCGGCGTCTCCATCGCCAGCCTGGACGATGCCAAGAAGCTGTACAGCGGCTTTAACTTGTGCGACCCGGCTACGTCGGTGAGCATGACGATTAACGGCCCGGCGCCGACGATGCTGGCGTTTTTTCTGAATACGGCCGTTGACCAACAATGTGAACTGTACATCCGCCAACACGGCCTGGAACACCTGGTAGAGGCCAAAAAACGGGAACTTTACGATGACCGCAACCTGCCCCGGCCGCGCTACAATGGCGACCTGCCCGAAGGCAACGATGGCCTGGGGCTGATGCTGCTTGGTTTGACCGGCGATCAGGTGCTGCCACCCGACGTGTATGCGCCCATTAAGGCCCGCGCCCTCTCCACCGCTCGTGGCACAGTGCAGGCCGACATCCTCAAAGAAGACCAAGCGCAAAATACCTGCATCTTCTCCACCGAGTTCGCTCTGCGGCTGATGGGCGACATCCAGCAATATTTCATTGATCACCGCGTGCGCAACTTCTACAGCGTCTCGATTTCCGGCTACCACATTGCCGAGGCAGGGGCCAATCCCATCAGCCAGCTGGCCTTCACCCTGGCGAATGGCTTCACCTTTGTGGAGTATTATCTGGCGCGGGGCATGGACGTGAACGAATTCGCGCCCAATTTCTCCTTCTTCTTTTCCAATGGCATGGACCCGGAATATGCGGTGATCGGCCGGGTGGCGCGGCGCATTTGGGCGAAGGCGATGAAGTTGAAATACGGGGCCGACGAGCGGGCGCAAAAGTTGAAGTACCACATTCAGACGAGCGGCCGTTCCCTGCACGCGCAGGAAATCGGCTTTAACGACATCCGCACCACCTTGCAAGCCCTCTACGCCATTTATGACAACTGCAATTCGCTGCACACCAACGCCTACGACGAGGCCATCACCACGCCCACGGAGGAATCGGTGCGCCGGGCGATGGCGATCCAGCTTATCATCAACAAGGAGTTGGGGCTGGCGAAAAATGAGAATCCGCTGCAAGGGGCGTTCATCATCGAGGAGTTGACCGATTTGGTGGAGGAGGCGGTGCTGGTGGAGTTTGACCGCATTACGGAGCGCGGCGGCGTGTTGGGAGCGATGGAGACGATGTACCAGCGGGGCAAAATCCAGGAGGAGTCGCTCTATTATGAGCAACTCAAGCATACCGGCGAATTGCCGATCATCGGCGTGAACACCTTCCTGTCGGACGCGGGTTCGCCGACGATTGTACCGGGTGAGGTGATTCGCTCGACGACGGCCGAAAAGGAGTTTCAGATTGAGCAGGTGCGGGGGTTACACGGTCGTTTCCCCGACCAGGCAGCCGCTCAATTACGCACTTTGCAGCAGACGGCCAGTTCACAACGAAAATATGTTCACGGCGCTGATGGAGGCGGTGAAGGTCTGCTCGCTGGGGCAGATTACGGCGGCGCTTTACGAAGTAGGCGGGCAGTATCGGCGGAATATGTGAGGCTTGACGATTGGGCGATAGTCTGTGTTATGCTATGGCAAGCCATTTATGGAGGTCTTTATGGGCAATGTCACCATGCAATTTACAGTTAACAGATCGCACCTACCGCGCCTTGCGGCAGGCGGCGGCGCGTTCGCAAAAGACGGAAGATCAGGTTTTGCTGGATGCTTTGCAGGATTATTTGGCGAAAACGGCCGTTGCCAATCCATTATTGGGCTTGTTTGCCGATGATCCGGCATTGCTCGATGCTGTGACTGAGGCCACACTGCTTGACCGTGAGCAGAGCCAGTTTCGTTTGGAGGATGAAGCAGGTGGATAAGACTTTGCTTGACACGGATATGCTGTCCGAAATCATGAAGGCTAAAGATGCGCAGGTCGTGGCAACGGCCGTTCCCCACATCCCTATCCCCCTATGAAGCGTAAAGGGGCAAACGACCGTTTCCCCCCATCCTATATTTCTCATCAAGAGGATGCCCATGAAAATTAACTTCTTTGCCACCCTGCGCCAGATTACCGGCCAGAAGACAGTAGAATTCAACGTGCCAGAGGACACAGCCGTCATGGACCTGGTAGAAATCGTGGTGACCCGCTTTCCGCCCATGCGTGCGGAACTGCTGGATGAGGATGGCAATTTGTACCGCCATGTGCATGTATTTGTGAACGGCCGTGACGCTCCTTACCTGGAAAATGGCCTGGACACCACCATACAACCAGAAGACGTGGTCAACATTTTCCCGGCAGTGGGCGGCGGCTGATGGCGGCAATCAATCGCATTATTCGTGGCATTCCGGCCTGGCTGATGGGCGAGTATTTGCAAGAGATGGGTGGCGTGGCGGCGGGGGACGGCCGTTATACCCATCCCCAATGGTCCGCCACCGTCCAGCAAATCGAAGATTACCAGCTTGGCGCCCTGCGCGTCGGCCAGATCCAATTTCTGGTCGAGATTGAAGACGAGGCCCTGCCCCACTTTCAAAAACGGCTGGACCTCAAACTGCTGCGCGGCGGTGGCTAACCCCAGTAAGGCGATTTTCCAAATCGCCCCACAAAACAAAAACGGCCTGGCTGAATAAGTTTGCTCTGTTCAGCCAGGCCGTATCATCTGCGCTATCACAAAGCGTCTACAGAATAGCCAGTTCCTTCAGTTTGCCTTCCGGCACAACGCCGTTTTGCCAGCCACGCGCCGTGTAATACTCATCCAACATCAGGTCTAATTCACACACATGCCCCAGCGAACCGGGCATGGTGGAAGGTTCTTCGGTGAAGCGCTTGGGCAAATAGTCGCTGCCTTCGCCATGACCGGCCAGATTATTGTAATACCGTTCCAGGTTGTAGATGCGCTCGCCGGTAACCAATACATCATCCACAGTGTACGAATCTAACCCAACAATGGCCGCGTACTGCGCCGCGTACTCTTCGGCGCCTTCGGCAAAGGCACTGAATTTGCACAGGTCCAGGCTGTCGGAGAAGGCGTGCAGATCTTGCAGCAGTTTGGTCAGCTCACCCTTGCCTTTCCATTCCAACGGATCGGCCGTCAGGGAGATGAGGCTCAGTTCTACCGCCGGGGTGTAAGCGCGCAGGTGGCAGGCGCCGCGGTTGCTGGTGGCGTAAGCAATGCCCATGCCCTTCAAGCCGCGTGGGTCGTAAGCCGGGATGCCCTGCCCCTTCACCGTCATGGCGATTTCGGGATGGCCGAAATGTTCGGCAACGGCGTTGCAGCCGTTCGCCAATACGTCACCGATGCCCTCCCGGCAGGCCACTTTTTCCATCAAGGCCATCATAACGTGGTAGTCGCCTTCAGGCAGGCCACCATCGCCGTTGGTGTACCCTTTGCTGGTCGCTTCGACATAGGTCGCCAGCACGTCGCCAATTTCGATGGCGTCCATGCCAAAGTCGTTTGCCATGTCAATCATCTTGGCGACGGAGGCAATGTTGTCGTTGCCACAGTTCGCGCCCAGCGCCCAGGCCGGTTCGTATTCCACGCTCTCCATACGCAGCCCGGCAAATTCGCCTTCGGTGATTTCTACTTCTTTTTTACAGGCGACGGGGCAGGCGTGGCAGGTGGGGTCGTTGACCAGGATATTTTCTTTGACGTATTCGCCGCTGAGTAATTCGGCGCGGTCGCCAAAAGAGGTGACACGGCCGTTCAACGTCGGCAGCGCGCCCATATTACTGGTGATGTTCATCAAGACATTCGTACCATACACCGACAACCCACCTTTGCGCGGACTGGTGATGTTTTTCTCGTCCATAATGGTTGCCAGGGCACGGTCGTGGGCTGGTTTCCAGGCTTCGGCGTTGGCCGGTTTGGGGAAACTCTTTTTGGCCTTGACGACGACAGCCTTCAACATCTTGCTGCCGCCAACGCCGCCGGTGCCGCCGCGGCCGCTGGCGCGATCATCTTCATTCACCCAACAGCCGTAATGAACCATGTTCTCACCGGCCGGGCCGATGGCGATGACAGTTAAATCTTTCTCGCCATATTTTTCCTGGAAATGCTTGATGGTGGCGTGAATGCCCTTGCCCCACACCATGGAGGCGTCGCGCAGTTCGACTGTACCATCCTCAACATAAGCATAAACGGGTTTATCGGCTTTGCCTTTGAAGATGAGGCCGTCGAACCCGGCCCAACGCAGGCGGGCGGCCGACCACCCCCCCTGGTGGCTGTCGGTGACGGTTCCGGTGAGGGGAGATTTGGTGACGATAGCCATACGGCCGCTCATGTTCGCCGCCGTGCCGGTGAGAGGGCCGTTCATAAAGCAGAGGAGATTATCGGGCGAAAGGGGGTCAACTTCTGGTCCATTTTCCAACATGTAGCGCACACCCAAACCACGCGCGCCGATGTATTTGAGCGCCCATTCTTCGGGGATTCCCCGGTATTCAACGGTCCCGGCCGTCAAATCTACATGAGCCATCCGGTTTGCATATCCACCTAATTTCATTTCAATTACCTCCTCAGGCTGTGAACAAAAGACCTAATATTAATGAACGCGGGAATTGACAAGGGCGTGGGTTGAATAGTGGGATTGTGGTGTGGTCGCCATTGTCAAAAAGACATGTCATAGAGTATACCTCACGGCAAGAAGCCAGGGCAAGCGCTATTGTTTGGGGCATAAGATACCCATGGATTATGGCTGCGAGTGCTCGGATATAGGGGTAGGCGTCGCCGGATAGGCGCGCAAAAGATCATAATTGCCACCGCCGCTGCCGATTACCAGCGTTAATGTATACTTATCGGGATCCAGCCAATAGCCGGACGGTATCAAATTGATGAGTGTCCAGTTTTGCTCGCCACCTGTATCAGGCACAGCGATGGGGCCGGTAATGTCTATGCCATCCAGTTCTAAATGGAAAACGGCCGTATCATAAACCGAAGATACAAGAGCACGGAAATAATAGTGGTCTGGCTGCGTCACCACAATGTCATACTTCACCCACTCGCCATTTTCCGTCCAACCGATGAAATAGCTGTCGCCCCAGCCGGCGCCGATCGCAATCCCCAGGTCTACGCCTTCATCAGGGCGGTATTGTCCGCCCAGGTTAATGGGGTCTATATCATGGTAAGCAGCGCCTTCACCACCACAGTTGAAATCTTCAAATTGCAGATGCACGCCAAAACCTAAATCGGTCGGTCCGTAAGGGCAGCCATCGGGTGTCGGCGTTGTAGTTGGTGTAGGTGAAGCTGTGCTGGATGGGGTGGATGTTGGGCTGTGGGTTGGCGTTAACGTGGGTGTAGCCGTGCTGGTTGGTGTGGATGTTGGGCTGCTGGTTGGCGTTGACGTGGGTATGACTGTTGGTGAGCCGCGGCCAGACTCTTTGGCAATGTAAGGCAAATAGGCGGCCAAAGTGGGCGTGACCGATATGCCTGTTTGGTGGGCTGCTGGCAGAAAGTTAACGGCCGTAACCCACCGCACCCCTAAAAGCCCTACAATAATCAGGCCCCCAATCACTGCAAGACGCATTTCGGTCCATCTTTTCATGCCCCCTCCTTAACGCTTTTTCGTCTTCGGGGTTGGCTGCGGCCGTTTCCCCAAATTCAATGCTTGCTCTGATCAAGCAAACGCCCGTTCCCACAGATCTCCTTCCTGCTCATTGCTTATTTTGCAGCGCCGCATACACGCGCTGTGGCGTGAATGGAATCCGCCGTATGCGCACCCCTGTCGCGTCAAAGATGGCGTTGGCGATGGCCGGAGCCACCCCATCCTTGGGGATTTCGGCGATGGCCTTGGCTCCAAAGGGTCCCGTCGGTTCGTTGGTCTGTACCAAAATTGCCTTCATCCAGGGCATTTCGTCGGCGCGGTAGATTTTGTAAGGACCAAATTCGTCGTTGATTAAGTTGCCAGTCGTGTCGTAGGCCATCTCTTCGCAGTGGCCGTAGCCCAGAGCTTGCACCATGCCGCCCTCCACCTGCCCGCTGGCCGTCAGCGGGTTGATGGGCACGCCGGCGTCCACGGCCATCACCAACTTCGTCACTGTCACCTGCCCCGTCTCAGTGTCCACCTCCACCTCGGCGAACTGCCCGGCGAAGGGCGGCGGCGAGGCGACGCTGACGTAGCTGGCGTTGGCCATGATCTGCCGCTGGTCGGCCTGGTGCAGGCTGTGCAGAGCAATGGCTTCCAGGCTGACGCTGCGCCCATCGGGGGCCACCGCCATCTTGTTCGCCAACCGAATCTCATCCGGTTTTACGGCATACGGTTCACGCCTTACGGCCGACGCATTCAGCATCAACGCCGCCCGTTCCCGTATCTGGTCGGCTACTTGCTCGGCGGCGCGTTTAACGGCCGTTCCCGATATATACGTCGTGCTGCTGGCATACGCCCCCACGTCAAACGGCGTCATGTCCGTGTCGCTGGAATACATCAAAATGTCGGCCAGCGGCACGCCCAACACCTCGGCGGCCATCTGCGCCAACACCGTGTCCGACCCCGTGCCCAAATCGGTCGCCCCGACCAGCACGTTAAACGAGCCATCATCGTTCATCTTTACCGACGCGCCGCCCATGTCCAGGCCAGGGATGGCCGTGCCGTGCATACACATCGCCGCCCCCAGGCCGCGCCGCAGATGGGGCTTGCCCGGCACTTCGTGCCAGCCCGGTTGGAATTTGCGTTCCCACTCAATCGCCTTTAACCCCTGCTCAAAGCACTCATTCAGGCCGCAGGATTCGATGTACGGTACGTCAACAACCGTCTCCTTCTCCCCTTCGCCCAGCAGCGGGGCGATGGAGAGCGGGTCGCCCGCCTGCACCCAGTTCTTGCGGCGGAATTCAATCGGGTCCAACCCCATCTCGTGGGCGATTTCGTCCATGTGGCTCTCCAGGCCGAACAACGCCTGCGGCGCGCCATAGCCGCGATACGCCCCCGGCACGGGCAGATTGGTGTAGGCGACGATGCAGTCGAACTGCCGGTTGGGGCAGTTATAGCTGCTCAACCCGCGCAGTCCGGTGACGGTTTGCACCGTCAGGCCATGCGTGCCGTAGGCCCCGGTGTTGGCGACGACGCTGAATTTTTGGCTGTGCAGCGTGCCGTCTTTCATGACGCCCGTTTTCCAGGTGATGGACTGCGGGTGACGGGTGCGGCTGCTGCGGAACTCCTCGCTGCGGGTCAGTTCCAGGCGCACCGGCCGGCCGGTTTTAATGGTGAGATGCCCCACGATGTCCTCGATTAACATCTCCTGTTTCACGCCGAAGCCGCCGCCAATGCGCGGCTTGATCACCCGAATCTGGCGCACGGGCAGCCCTAACAGCGGCGCGACCATACGGCGCACGTGGAACGGCACTTGGGTGCTGGTGCGGATCACCAATCGCTCGTCGCTGTCCCACCAACTAATGGCGATGTGTGGCTCGATGGGCGCTTGCTGCACCTGATGGACGTAGTAGCTGCGCTCGAAGACAAAATCAGCCTCAGCGAAGCCCTGCTCCACGTCGCCCAGATGGGCTTTGATGTGGTGGACGATGTTGCGGCTGGCGTCGTGGATTTTCAGGGTGTCCGGCTCGTCGTGGATGATCGGCGCGCCGGGTTTGATGGCTTCGTTTTCGTCGAAAACGGCCGGCAGGAGTTCATATTCGACTTTGATGAGCTTAATCGCCGCTGCGGCAATCGCCAGGGTGTCGGCGGCCACGGCGGCCACACGGTCGCCCACGTAACGCACTTTGTTGTCGAAGCTGACCTGATCGTGCGGGTGAGGGTTGGGGTAGCTTTGCCCGCCGGAAGCGTATTTCACCCGCGTCACATTTTTGTAATGGACGACGGCGCGCACGCCGGGTAAGGCGACGGCCGCGCTGTCGTCTATGTCCAGGATGCGGGCGTGGGCGTGAGGGCTGGTGAGCAGTTTGGCGTACAACAGGCCACGCATTTCGATGTCGTCTACGAAGGCGGGGTTGCCTTTGGCGAGTTTGATGGCGTCTACTTTGGTCTCTGGTTTGCCGACAACGGCCGTTTCCGGCACACCGGACGTGAGTTGAATGTCTACCTGTGGTTTGGTGAGGATTTCGGATTTCGGATTTCGGATTTCGGAAGAGCCGCCGGAGAAGTTAGGGGTGTCGTTCTGGTTGTCGGCGGGCGGCATTTCGGCGAAGTAGGTGGCGTCTATGATGGGTGGGCCTTCGTAGGGTGGCAGCTCTTCGCCGCGCAGGTAGGCGGCGGCGCGCAGAACGGCTTCTACCGGTTTCAGGTAGCCGGTCTCGCGGCAGAGAATGCCGGACAGGGCATCGCGGGCGTCGGCTTCGGTGGGGTTGAGGTTATGGGCCAGCAGCGCCTTCGTCGCCAGAATCATGGCCGGGGTGGAATAGCCGGATTGGATGGCCCCCGTTTCCATGAACGCTTTTTGGATGGGGTGGAGGTCGCCAACGGCCGTGTTCAATCCTTCAAGCGTTTCAATGGTGTGGCCGGCCACCTGCCCGACGAGCAGGGTATCGCTGTTGACCAATTTGCCATCCAGCAAAACGGCCGCTGCGCCGGTCACGCCATCATCGCTGCCAAAGCGCACGGAAAAATAACCTGCTCCCCGCAGCGCGTCGCGCAGGGTGTCGGTGGGTTGAGCGTTCAGGGTGACTTGTTGGTTGTTGATATTTAGTGGGGTACTCATGGTGGGTTCTTCTCCATAAAACGTTTCTTCAGTCCCCCGTTTCCCAACTGCCGGGGACTGCCTGCGTATACCTTAATGGTAGCGCATTTGGCGGGTGGGGGGCAATAACTTGTCGGTGTGGCAATGAGGCTCAGCTTAGCTTGCTGGCGGCTGGCGGCTGACGCTGAACCTGGCCCGCGTGAGTGGTTTCTCAGAAAATGATCCAAATCGGCAAAATTGCCGTATACAAGTAAGGTTGCATCGGCTTGAGCTGCCGAAAATCACGGCCGTTCCCTATTACGGCCGTCAACATTGTCATAAAAAATGGAGAAAACAACTATGAAAAAACGTGTAATGTCCCTGTTTATCTTGTCTATCGCTGCTGTATGGCTGTCGGCCTGCGGGTTGATGCAGGAACCGGCGGCCCCCAGCGCCACGTTGGAGGCAATTCCACTGGAGATTGCAACGGCCGTGCCAACCACCGCGCCGCTGACCGCCGCCGAACCAACGGCCGTGCCATCTGACGCTGCTTATCCGGCCGGTGGCGCAGATACCGCTGCCGCTGCCCTTCCCCCAGCCGACGCCGCGCCGTCCGACAGCGCCTATCCGGCGCCTTCCAGCGGCGGCGTTCGGGTGTACACCATCGCCTCCGGCGGCGAATCCCAGGTTAGCTTTGAGCTGGACGAGGATTTACGTGGCTCGCGCATTACCGTGGTGGGCACGACGGACCAGGTTGCCGGGCAGTTGGGCGTGGACCTGGCTGATCTGAGCAGCGCCCAGGTGGGCGTGCTGCAAATCAACGCCCGCACCCTGGCGACTGACAATGATTTTCGTAACCGGGCTATCCAGAATGAAATTTTGAACACCGGCGCCTATGAGTTTATTACCTTTACGCCAACGGCCGTGAATGGCCTGTCGGCCAGCGCCAACATCGGTGAAGCCATTACTTTTACTATCGTCGGCGACCTGACGATCCGGGACGTGACCCAATCGGCGACGTTTACTGTGATGGCCACGGCCGTATCTGAAACGCAGCTAACCGGCACGGCAACGGCCGTTATCTCTCGCGCCGACTACAACCTGAACATCCCCTCCGTGCCGAACGTCGCCAACGTGGAAGAAGAAGTGCAGCTAACCATTCGTTTTACGGCCAACGCTTCTTAACGTTGGTCATCCGTAACCCAGTCAACTATACCTGACAAGGTGACAAGCTAACATTTGATAGGGTGACAAAAACGGCAGATTGTGACCTTTGCGCGTATAAAAAGCCGGACTGCTTTCTGACAAGCAGTCCGGCTTTTAGGAATGCGGATCAAATAGGCTGTGAAAAAAGTTCAACTTCTTTGAAGAGGTTGAACTTTTAGATTCATTTTACGCTTCGGCATCGGCCGGGGCTGGTTTGGGCACAAAGCGCTTCATCTGGCTGATGGAAACTTTATTCGTTTTGCGGCAGTTTGGGCACTCGATGGCGTGATATTTTTGCCGCGCTTCGGCTGCTTCGGCTACGGCCTGGGTCATATATTCACGGCTTAACGTGAATGAGTGACGGCAGTAAGAACAATGAACATTCATGAGATTTTCTCCTCACGGGTGTAACGGCTTGCGCCAGCAACTGTGCGGTTTGCTGCCCAAGTAGGCGTACCAGTCTGAAAAATACTCTGGCGTGAACCGTCACAAATTTGGATGGACTATCTCATTGTAAAGGATTGCTGGGATGATTTCAAGGATTACGTCAGAGTAGGGGCGTATGATGAAGCAGCCCACTGCGTTTTTGCGGAGTCAATTAAATCTTGATTAAGAAAGGGCGTAATTCCCGGTAAAACGCAACCCAAAATGGATTATATGCCCTAGAATCCGAAACTATGGTCAATATCAATGCTCCCGTGGTGGCGGACCTGCTGCGACAGAGTTTGCAACAAGGGCAAATGCCACGTTTAGAAGTGACCAGCAACAGCATGGCTCCGTTGCTGCGGCAGGGCGATCAGGTTCTGCTAGAAGCGGTGACTGTGGACCAATTAAGACGGGGAGATATCATCACGTTGTTTTCGGCATCGTATATGATGACTCACCGTTATTGGGAAACGGCCGTCGGCCCCCAGCCGGCGCTGTTGACACGTGGCGACCGGCCGCTGGTTTTCGACCCACCCTGGCCGCCAGAGGCATTGATCGGGCGGGTGGTGGGCCGTTTGCGGACAAACGGCCGTTTGCGGACAAACGGCCGTTCGCGAACAAACGGCCGTTCGCGAACAAACGGCCGTTCCCCACACGAACACAAGTTACAACTTGACGCCGGACCCGGCCGGTGGCTTAACCGCCATCTCTGTTGGTTGGCCGGGCTTGAATTTAGTTGGTGGGGAAATCGGGCAAATGGAGCCACTTCAGCCCGATGGGTAAGACCTAGACGCCCATTGCGCGGCGTCATCTATACCTGGGCGACTTTCATCACAGGCATCGTAGGACTTATCGCCTGACACACCAATACTTTTGCAGGTAGGGGAATTGAATACACTCTTTTTAGCGAAGCAAGCTTATGCGGATTTATCGTTGGATCATTCTAGCTGTATTGGCCGTCCTGACGGTGCTGTTGTTAGGCACGGCCGTTCTCGCCTACCAGATGCCTGCGCCTCTGCCAGCGCCCAGCCAGCAGCAGCCATTGGGCAAGCCAGACAACCGGCAAAAAGCGGCTTCTCCAGTCATTGAATTGATCGTTGCGGATGACGGCGCAACGGCCGTTACGGCCGTCCAACTTCTCAATCACAGCTTCTGCGTGCCGCAAGGTTCGGCCAATCACTTGCGCCGCACCAACCACAACGTCCCCGTCTCCTCAACCGCGCCGGACACGATGCGCCGGCCCCCCTGGCTTGCTCCCCCGAACCATCAAAGGACCGGCAGCGCAAAATAAGATTTGTGGCGGCAAAAGATTTGACGCGCAGCCCATTTTGAGTTAATTTACGGCTAACTTAGACTAGTATCCGCAGGCCGAAGTCCGTTATCCGATGGCATTTACCAGATTTAGCGCCCTACGGATTACCGTTTACGGATACTACCAGGTAGACCAATGATTCGCTGAGTTCCCTCCATCCCAGTACTCCCCCTTGTTTCACTGGCGGCTGCGCTGGCAGCCATAGGCGAAACGCAGCCCGCAGCGATGTGCGGCGCGTTGCGCATTGGGAGGCGAACTCATGCTAACCGCACACCAACTTTCTAAAGACTTTGGGCTGCAACCTGTTTTCCAAAACGTATCATTTTCCATCAACGCCGGCGAGCGCGTGGGCCTGATTGGGCCAAATGGCTGCGGCAAAACCACCCTTCTGCGCATTCTGACTGGCGAAAACAGACCGGACAGCGGCCATGTCAGCCTGACGCCGACCGATTTGCGCGTGGGCTATCTGCCACAGGGACTGCCCGTAACGCCAGGACAGACAGTGGGGGATGTGCTGCACACGGCCGTTGGCGACCCCGCCATTCTGGAAACAAAACTGACCCAATTGGCCCACGCCCTCGTGCATCAACCCGAACGGGCAGACTTGCAGCTGGCCTACGACCAGACGCTTAACCGTCTGACCGCCAGCGATGTCAATCGCACCCAAACCATCCTGGCCGCCTTCGACCTGGACCAGATTGCGCCGAACCAACTCGTCGGCCATCTCAGCGGGGGGCAAAAGACGCGGCTGGCGCTGGCATTGGTGCTGCTGGGCGATCCCCAGCTTTTGCTGCTGGACGAACCGACCAACCATCTGGACATTGGCATGTTGGAATGGCTGGAAGCGTGGCTGGCCGACTTTGCCGGGGCGGCGCTCATCGTCTCCCACGACCGCACCTTTTTGGACCGTGCCGTCAACCGGGTGTTGGACCTGGACCCCAAAACCCATGCCCTGCGCGAATATCGAGGTAATTACAGCAGCTATCTGGAGCAGGTCTTGAGCGAGCAGGAAAAACAATGGGCCGCCTACAAAGACCAGGAGGCGGAAACACGACGGCTGAAGCAAGACGCCGCTCGCGCCAAAGCGCAGGCAGCCTATACTGAACGTCAGGCCAGTTCCATCCGCATTGGCGGCGGGGTGATGAAACAAAAAGGGTACAAAGATTACCAGCAGGGCATTGCCAAAAAGGTGGCGCGCAAGGCCAAAGCCCGCGAGACGAAGTTGGAGCGGTATCTGGAATCGGACGAGCGAGTGGAAAAGCCGACGCGAAGCTGGCAGATGAAGCTGGACTTCGACCGCGCTGCTCACCTGGGGCGCGATGTGTTGACGTTGGAGAATCTGGCGGTGGGGTATGACGGCCGTTCACCTCTGCTACAGAACGTCAACGGCTTCATCCGCGCCGGGCAGCGGGTGGTTCTGACAGGGGAAAATGGCTGTGGCAAAACCACGCTGCTGCGCACCATCGCCGGGCAGCTTCCGCCCCAGGCCGGGCAGGCCCGCCTGGGCAGCAGTGTACACCTGGGATATATGAGCCAGGAGCAAGAGCTGTTGGACCCAAACAGCACCCCTCTGGAGACGATTCTGGCGGGGGCGGAGATGAACCAGACGGCCGCGCGTACCTTTTTGCATCATTTTCTCTTTCGTGGGGATGATCCGCTGCGGCCGATTGCCCAACTGAGCTTCGGCGAGCGTTCTCGGCTGGCGCTGGCCTGCCTGGTGGCCCAGGGCTGCAACTTCTTGCTGCTGGATGAACCGATCAACCATCTGGACATCCCGTCGCGTACCAATTTTGAACAAGCGCTGGCGCAGTTTCAGGGCGCGGTGCTGGCTGTGGTCCACGACCGCTATTTTATAGACCGTTTTGCCGAAGAGGTATGGGTGGTGGTAGACGGCCGTCTAGAAACAAAGTAACCCGTCAGCCGTATGCCGTATTCGGATTACGGACACGGTATACGGCTGACGGAATACGGGATACGGAATACGCCTCGCGCCTCACGCCAACCGGCCGGCTTCATCCAGTATGGCCTGGGCGCGCCAGTCGGCGACTTCCAGGATGGTGGCTAATTGGGTGACGGCCGTTTGCCGTAAAGCGGCAATGGTGTGGATACCGGCCGCTTGCAGGCGGGCGGCGAATACCGGGCCAATGCCTCTGACACGCTGTAAATCGTCGTCGGCGACGGCCGTTTTCACCGGCGATGCCCCATTTTTTTCCAGCGTGATGTACTGCGCCGGCGCTGTTTCATTGGCCGCCAGCCGTGCCTGCGCCGTCCGCAGGCGGGCATCTGTTGCCGCCATGCGGTCCAGCAAATCCAGCGCCCCTTCCTCCGCCGAAGTGCTTTTGTACCAGTACCAGGCAATCGCCGTCACCAGCAAGCTAAATGTCAGCCCCAACACAAATGTCATCGGATTCTTCAATTTCTGCATCTTATGTCTCCACCTGGCTCAAAATATATTGGTTCAACGCTTCTCTGGCGGCCGGTAAATGCTGCATGGCCCGCCAATCGCCACCGATGTCTTGCGGCGTGGCAATGTCTAGCAGCAGTTGGAACGGGTCCGTTTGCGTGGGTGCGCCGGCGGCTTTGCTTTGCTGCCAAAACGGCCGTAACGCCTCGCGCCAATCGCCATATCTACTTCTCAACCAGCCCCAAGCCTGGGCAAAATCCGCTTCGGCTTCGGCCGGGGTCATCTTTTGGCGATAGACGCCCACCATCACCTGCTCCAACACATCCCAATGCTGCACAAACTCATCTAAATCCGGGCGGTGGTTCCACTGCCGCAAAAAGCTCGTAAATGGATTGGTCAATTAGAATACCCCGAATGGGACGCGGATTTCCGCCGATGCGGCGGATGAACACAGATTCTTGGGAGATTATCCGCGAAAATCAGATGTATCCGCGTTTTCCGCGTCCTATTCTCTCAGATTATAAACCTCAACGGCTGATCAGGATGGGTTCGGGAAATTCGCGCAGCATCCGGTCTACCAGGCTACCTAACATGATACGCCAAAATGGCTGGCGGCCAAATCCACCCATGATCAGCAAGTTGCATTGATGGGCAGCGGCCGTCGTCAGCAGCACCTCACCGGCGTTGTCGCTGTACTGCACCACAAATTCCGCTGTTACCCCGTGGTCGGCCAGGTATTGGCGGGCGCTGTCGGCCGTATCCGGCGTCACGCGCTCATTGACCACCACCACGACCACCAGCGAGAAACCATAACGCGCCGCGCGATAGGTGGCGATAAACAGCGCTTCCCTGGATTTGGGGCTGCCGTCATATGCCAGCAGCATCCGGTCCATGGGGCTGTGGGCTTCCAGCGGCACAGCCAGGATGGGCCGCGAGCAGCGCTGCAGCAGCGGCGTCAGGCCGGAGCGCAGTCGTCCGGCGGGGGTTTCGTCTGGCGGATGGCTCATGCCAAAGATGACCAAGTCGGCCCAGATGGAGCGGCGCAGCAAAGCGGCGGAAACCTGGCCCCAGTCTACGGCAAATTCGCAGCGCACGCCCGCCGCAGCACAGCGGGCCAGGAATTCGGTTTCCACCTGCCGGATATGCGCCGCTTGTTGGACTTGTTCTGCATCGGTCAATTCGTCGTCTGGCCGGGCAACCAGCACGCCCAGCAAACGGCCGTTATTGTGCGCCGCCACGGTCAGGGCATGGTCCAACGTCTGCCAGTGGTCTGGGTCGCCATCTACGGCCACCAGGATGTCGTTGAAAATGGCGCTGGGGACCATGGGTTCCAGCCGCTCTTCGCGCCAGATGCCCGGTCTTGGCCCCGCTTCCAACTCGTCGGGGATGACGGAATCCAGGATGCGACCGGCCACGCGGCTGAGGACCTTTTCTGGTTTGGGGCTTTTGTGGCCGACGAGACGGGTAACGGCCGTTTGCGCATCCATCTCCCAACCCAACTGCTCGGCCACTTCCCGGCGGTAATCGGCCAACAGAGCATACAAATCCGCCTCCGTGCGCCCCGGAAATTCCTTAAACAAACCGCGCTCATACAACAAGGCCACCACCGGCAAATACACCTCGTCGTACCAGTGCCCCACCGCTTCAGCGTAAGATACATCGCGCTGCCAATCCAGGCCCAGAAAATATTGATGGGCGTTAATGTGTTCCAGCAGCATACTGTAAAAGCCCGACCAGGTCATCCGCAAATCCGCGCCGGGGCGAATTTCGTCCAGGTCAGTTTTTTCCAGGAAATTGGCGTACCGCTCTTTCAGAATGATCGCTTCCGGGTCGTCGTCTGGGCTTAATGAGACACGGGTGCGTACTTCGGTGACGTAAGCATCTATGGTGTTATTGCCCAACTGGCGGGCCACAGACACGCGATGGTTGCCATCGCGCACAAAATAGGCGTCGCCCACTTTATAGACGGAGATAGGCGGCACGCCGGTCGGCGACATAAAAGCGGCCTTCACTTTCGCCCAGCGCTGCTGGTCGCTGTCTTTAACGGGCAAAAAGTCGCGGGTATAATCGCCCGACCGTCCCACACTGCCGACGATGGCAGCCAGCGGGATTTCTTGAATGCCCTGTTCGGCCAGACCGGTCATTTTGAGCTTTTTGCGCACGTCGTCGTAGGACAACAGGTCCACAGACTCGCCGCGCAGGCGGGCGACGGCCTGCTGCATCGCCGCCTGCCGCCGCGCCTGGCGGAAATCTTCAATCGCTAACCGGTAGTTGATAGACTCTTGTTGTTGCATAGGTAGCAGACGTTTTTTAGCGAGAGCTAGAGGTCTTACCTTCTAGCTCTCGCTCTACCTCCTAACGGCAAATAAGCATGGGATGGGGAAATTCGCGCAGCATGTAATCTACGGTGCTGCCTAGAACCATGTGCTGCATCGGCCGAAAGCCAAAGCCGCCCATGATGAGAAGATCGTTGTTGTGGCTGACGGCCGTTTCCAGCACAGCCTCGGCAATTGGTTTTTCACGCAAGATGTACTCCGCCGCTACATCGTATTCGGCCAGGTAGGTTTGCGCCGCCGTTAAAGCGGTGGGCGGGGTGAACGGCGTCTCTACCGTCAGCACCGTCAGCGCCGTGCGCCAGCGCAAGGCCAGATAAGCGGCCACAAACAGCGCTTCGTTGGCCTTGGGGCTGCCATCATAAGCCAGCAGCGCCCGCTTCATGGCCGAACCCCGGCCGCCTGGCACAACCAGCAGCGGCCGAGGGCTGCGTTGAATGAGAAAGGTGAAGCCAGAACCCAGGCGCACCAATGGTTTGTTACGCGGTGGGTTCATCAGGTTCACCACCACCAGGTCGGCATAGGCGGCGCGCTCGACGATGGTGCGGCTGATGCTGCCGGCGGCCACCACCAATTCGCCGCGCACGCCAACGTTTTCACAACGTTGGTCGAAGACCGTTTTGACATTGTTGGCGGCGGCGCTGTCTCGCTCCTCGTCGCTTTCGACGATGTGCAGGCCGAGCAGACGGCCGTTCTCCCGTCGGGCTACTTCCAGAGCCAGGTCTACCATGCGCCAATCTTCGCTGCTGCCGCGCACCGGGGCCAAAATTTGGGTGAACAGCCGTTTGTCGCTGCGCCGCGAAACTTGCTGCCGCCATCGGCCGGGTTCCGGGCCGTCTTCAAAGCCTTCCGGGCGCAGCACGTCTAGCAGCCGTTCGCCCAGGCCAGAGACCGGCCATTGCGAACCAGGGGAACGCATGGCAGCGAGGTCGGATACGGCCGTTTCTACGTCCACATCCCAGCCCAATACTTCTTCCAACTCGGCGCGCCGCTCCGACAGCAAAATGTATATGTCGGCTTCGGTGCGCTCCGGGAAGTTGCGCAGCACCCCCTGCTCGCGGATGAGGGCGATGATGGGCAGGTAGACCAGTTCATACCAGCCGGCCGCCGCCTCGTGAAAGGTAATGGGTTCGCCGCGCCGCTCCTGAATACGCCGCCGCTGCGTTTCAATTTGCGCCAGCAGCGCCCGATAATTCCCGGCAAATGTCATCGTCAAATCCGCGCCGGGGAACTGATTATCCAGATTGGTCTGCTCCAAAAAGTCCAGGTAGCGCGCTTTACAAATAATCTCGGTGGCATCGGCCCGGTCAGATAAAGGCACACGCGACTTCACGTCGGTGACGTGGGCGGTGATGGTGTCGCTGCCCAACTGCCGGGCCACGGAGACGCGGTGATTGCCGTCTATGACAAAATAGGCGTCGCCAACTTTGTACACATCTATGGGCGACATACCGTGCATATTGTTGACGGCCGTTTTCACCCGCACCCATCGCTCCACATCCTGGTCTGAACGGGGCATAAAACTGCGCGTAAAGTCCTGGTAACGCCCCACGCTGCCCACAATGGCATCCAGTGGAATTTCCTGCACGCCCAATTCCTCGCCGCCGGAGATTTTAAGCTGCTCACTGACCTGGTTATACGCCAACAAATCGGCCGATTTGCCCGTCACCCGCGCCAACAACTGCTGCAAAGCCGCCTCCCGCCGCGCCCGCCGAAAATCGCGTACCGCCGCTTCATGCCGCAAATCGCCTAATTGAGTCATAAGTGCATTCTCTAGCCTTAACTGTCAGGCACTTCTTATGTGCCGGAGGCCAAAGGATTATACACCGCCTCTGTTGACCATTCACTACCCGTATGTTACACTCCGCGCCGGTATGAAAACATTGGCAAACTTAACCCACGTAAGCGCTTTGGCATTTGGTCATCACGCCCACCATCATCGGCGGCGATTTTCGCATACTCTGGGTTAAAACAGCGCGTAATGGCGCGCTATCAGGTCGGTCACACAGCACCCTCCTCGGAACCCCGGGGAGGGTTTTTTTATGTTGCAGTCAGTTATGCAGTATCCAGTGTTCAGTGTTCAGTTAAGAACCGACTGAACACTGAACACAAATCACTACTCAGGAGGTCCCATGACCCGCACAGATATTCGTCTGGCGCTGCCCAGCAAGGGGGCGCTGCAAATTGAAGCGTTAGAGTTGATGGCCGACTGCGGTCTGAAGGTGTTCCGACCCAATCCGCGCCAATATAAGGCGACCATCCCCGCCTTGCCCGGCGTGTCGGTTCTGTTCCAACGGCCGGGCGACATCGTGGTTGGGGTGCGGCAGGGCAGCATTGATTTTGGCATCACCGGGCTGGACATCATCGCCGAGAAGGGCAACCTGAACGGCGACCGGCCCATCCTCACCCTCCACGAGTCGCTGGGTTTTGGCCCCTGCACGCTCAACCTGGCCGTACCGGAGCCGTCGCCGGTGTACACGATGGCCGATTTGCGGCAGTGGGCGGCGGAATTGGCGGCCGACGGCCGTTCCCTGCGCATCGCCACCAAATTCCCCCGCACTACCAGTCGCTTTCTCGACCGACACAACGTCACCGGTTACAAACTAATCGACGCCGAAGGCACGCTGGAAATTGCCCCGGACATCGGCTTCGCCGACCTGATCAGCGATTTGGTCTCGTCGGGCACGACGCTGCGGGATAACCATTTACGGCCGTTAACCGACGGCCTCATTCTGGAATCCCAGGCGGCGCTGATTGCCAACCGGGGAGCGTTGCAAAGCCGCCTCGAAGTACGCGGCGTCGCCCGGCAGATGCTGGAATACATCGAAGCCCACCTGCGCGCCCAGGGGTCGTACCTCATCATCGCCAATGTGCGCGGCGAATCGCCGCAAGCCATTTCGCGGCAGATGGCGGGACGACCGTTCATCGGCGGCCTGCAAGGCCCGACCATCGCCACCATCGTGCCGCCAACCGACTCGGCGGGAAACCTGGTACTCGGTGAGCATTGTCGTGGGCAAGGCCAACCTGGTCCCGGCCATCGCCGAACTGCGGGCCATCGGCGGCAGCGGCGTCATCGTCACGCCCATCACCTACATTTTTGAAGAAGAGCCAGAGCGGTATAAGGCCATGCTGGCAGCGTTGGAAGAAAATTAACCGCGGAGAACGCAGAGAGCGCGGAGGGAAGAAGAAAATCTCCGCGTCCTCCGCGCCCTCCGCGGTTCAAAAAAGAGGCAATCATGATCAAGGTTTTTTCGGTAGAAGAAGCACAAAAGACGATTTTGCGGCGGGAGATGGCGCTGGAGCCGGACGTACCGCCGGCGTTGCAGGCCAGTCTGGACCGTTTGTTTGGGCGTGGGGCGACGCCGGAAACGGCCGTGGCCCACATCCTCCGCGACGTGCGCCAGAAGGGCGACGCCGCCTTGCGCGATTGGACGCTGAAGATTGATGGCGTGCAGTTGGCCGGTTTGTCGGTTAGTCAATTTGATAGAGAGATGGGCGGCAAGCGCATCTCCACGTCGCTGTACGAAGCGTTAGGTCAGGCCGCCCACCGCATCCGCCGGTTCCACGAATTGCAGCCGCTGCCCAACTGGACCACCGACACGCTGGGCGGCCTGCTGGGCCAGCGCGTCACGCCGATTCAGCGAGTGGGCGTCTACGTGCCCGGCGGCACCGCGCCGCTGCCTTCCAGCCTGCTGATGGCCGTCATTCCGGCGCAAGTGGCCGGCGTGACCGAAATCGTCGTCGCCACGCCGCCGGGTAAGGATGGCAAAGTGGCCGACGTGATCCTGGCGGCGGCGCAAATTTGCGGCATCGAGACGATTTACACGTTGGGTGGAGCGCAAGCTATCGCGGCGCTGGCCTTTGGCACGGAAAGTGTGCGCCGCGTAGACAAAGTGGTGGGCGCGGGCGGGCTGTTTACCACGCTGGCGAAGCGGCAGGTGTATGGCATTGTGGGCATTGATGGCTTGTATGGGCCGACGGAAACGGCCGTTGTCGCCGACGATTCGGCCAATCCCGCCTGGGTAGCCGCCGATTTGCTGGCCCAGGCGGAACATGACGTGCTGGCAACGGCGATTTTGTTTACGCCATCGCGGGAATTGGCAACGGCCGTGCAAGTAGAAATCGGTCGGCAGATGGAACACCTCAGCCGCGCCAACATCATCGCCCAATCGCTCAACGGGCAGGGTGGCATCGTGCTCACCGCCAGCCTGGACGAAGCGTGCCAGCTTGCCAGCGATTTTGCCGCCGAACACACCTGCCTGGCCGTCGCCGACCCGGCGGCTTATGCAGGCAAAATCCCCAACGCTGGCGGCCTGTTCATTGGCGAACGCAGCTTTGAGGTGCTGGGCGATTACGTGGCTGGTCCGAGCCACGTCATGCCCACCAGCGGTACGGCCCGCTTTGCCTCACCGCTGAATGTGCTGGACTTTGTCAAAATCACCAGCCTCATCCAACTCGACGACGCCACCTCTGCCAGCCTCAGCCCCATCGCCGCCCAACTGGCCCACGCCGAAGGGCTGACCGCCCACGCGGGTGCGGCGGAGAAGCGGATGGAGATTAGAGATTAGAGATTGGCAATCTCCAATCTCTAATCTCCCATTTCGTAGTGGGATTTACAGGAGACAATTTCGACTTGTTCTTCGGCTGAGTACACAACATAAACCAGGCGGTGTTCATGCGACACGCGGCGCGACCAGACTTCGCGTTCAAAATATTTCAGCCGTTCTGGCTTGCCCAGACCCTGGCGCGGATCGTTGGCAATATCGCGTACCAGGTCGAAGCACTTCAAGTACAGTTGGCGGTCATGGCGACGAAACCAATCCAGGTCACTTTCGGCTTTGGGCAGGATGAGGATTTTCCAGGTCATGGCAGATCGGCGAACAGTTCATCGGGCGTTTTACCCTGGGTTTTGTTGGCGTCATGGGCGGCAAAGGAATCTACCAATGCTTTCAGGGAGGCTTTGTCGTTGAGCAGACGCACAGTTTCCTGGTACGCTTCCCATTCATCCAACGAAATGAGGACCACATTGCCTTGTTTATGGGTCATAATCACCCGGTCGTTGTCGTCTACAACCTGTTGGCGCAGTTCAAACAATCGTTTACGGGCTTCAGAAATTGTTAGAGCTTCCACTTCATCACCTTTTTGTACAGGATGTTGTACAATTTTAACATAGTTCAAGCAGGATAGAAAGCCATGAATCCAAGAGAATTTGTCAGGCCGGACGTGGCGGCGATGGAGGCATATACGCCGATTGTGCCGTTTGAGGTGTTGTCGCGGCGGCTGGGACGGGCGCCGGAGGAGATTGTGAAGCTGGACGCCAACGAGAACCCGTATGGGCCGTCGCCGCGGGCGCTGGCGGCGCTGGCGGCGGGCAAGTATTACCACATCTACCCGGACCCGGAGGCATTGGAACTGCGGGAGGCGTTGAGTGAGTACACGGCCGTTCCCCCCTCCTATCTCATGGCCGGCATGGGCGCAGATGAATTGATTGACCTGGTGCTGCGCGTGGTCCTTGCGCCGGGCGACGTGGTGGTAGACTGCCCGCCCAGCTTTGGCATGTATCCGTTTAGCACGGCCGTTAACAGCGGCCAATACGTCCCGGTGCGGCGGCAGGCCGATTTTAGCCTAGACGTGGCGGGCATCGAGCAGGCGGTAACGACCCACAAGGCCAAAATCCTCATCCTCTGCTCGCCCAACAACCCGGATGGCAGCACTATAGACGATGCCTCTCTGCGCCGCCTGCTGGCGCTGCCCGTGCTGGTGCTGCTGGACGAGGCGTATGTGGATTTTGTGGGGGAGGTTAACCGCGGAGAACGCGGAGAGCGCGGAGGGGAAAAAATCTCCGCGCCCTCCGCGCCCTCCGCGGTTCATCCTTCCCGATTGTCTTGGGTGACGGCGTATGAGAACCTGGCGGTTCTGCGGACGTTTAGCAAGCTGGCGGGGCTGGCAGGGCTGCGCGTGGGGTATGGCGCGTTCCCCAAATGGCTGCTGCCGCACATGTGGAAGATCAAGCAGCCGTATAACGTGAATGTGGCGGCTTCGCTGGCGGCGCTGGCTTCGCTGCAAGACCGGGAATGGCTGCGCGAGAAAGTGGCGCTGATTGTGCAGGAGCGGGAGCGGATGGTGATGGAGTTGGGGCGGTTTGATTGGTTACGGCCGTATCCCAGCCAGGCCAACTTTGTCCTCTTTCGCGTTTTAGGCCGAGATGCGCGACAATTGAAGCTGGACTTGGAGCAGCAGGGCGTCCTGGTACGCTACTTTAACAAACCCGGTCTGGATAACTGTATTCGCATCAGTGCGGGACGGCCGTCGGATACGGACCGGTTGGTGGCCGCGCTGTCAGAGATTGGAGATTAGAGATTGGTATGGGGCGAACAACAATGATTCACCGCCAGACTGGCGAAACCGACATCACGGTCACGCTTAATCTGGATGGCACAGGGCAGCACGAAATCAGCACGGGCATTGGGTTTTTGGACCATATGCTCACGGCCGTTGCCGTCCATGGCCTTTTTGATTTGCAGGTGCAGGCCACCGGCGATTTGCACATAGACAGCCATCACACCATCGAAGACGTGGGCATTGTTTTCGGACAGGTCCTCAACAATGCTTTAGGCGACCGCAAAGGCATCCAGCGCGTCGGCCATGCCTACGTGCCGATGGATGAGGCGCTGGCTTTTGTGGCCCTGGATTTTAGCGGACGGCCGTATACCATCTTCCAGGCGACGTGGGCGACACCAACCATCGGCCAGTTCCCTACCGATCTGGTGCAGCACTTTTTCGAGTCGGTAGCGGTGCATGGGCGGATGACCTTACACGCGAAGGTAGACGGCCGTAACGACCACCACAAAGCAGAAGCGCTGTTTAAGGCGCTGGCGCGGGCTTTGCGAACGGCCGTAGACTTTGATCCACGCCGGGCGGATGTGGCCAGTACGAAGGGAACCGGACCCCAGCCGGTCAGGCATTTTCTTGGGGATTTGGTTATGAAAATCGCACTAATTTCTGACATTCATGGAAACTTTGTGGCGTTAACGGCCGTTCTGGCGGCCATTGCCCAGGAAAAGTTCGACCAGATCGTTTGTCTGGGCGACGTGGTGGTGGGCGGACCACAGCCACGCGAGGTGTTGACGGCCGTACGCGCCCTATCCTGTCCGGTGGTCATGGGCAATACCGACGAATGGCTGCTGTCGCCCACGCCTTTCACCATCCGCAGCGAAGCGGACCAGATTTTGTACGATGTGGAATTGTGGGGCGCAGGCCAGCTTACCGGTGAGGACAAGGCGTTTGTGCGCACCTTCCAACCGACCATCGAGCTGGATTTGGGTTACGGCCGTTCCCTGCTTTGTTTCCACGGCTCCCCCCGGCACAACATGGAAGTCATCCGGGCAACCACGCTGGACGAAGAACTGGCCGAGAAACTGGGCGGTGTCCAGGCTGCGATTTTTGCCGGCGGGCACACCCACACCCCGCTGCTGCGCCGCTACGGCGACGGTTTTGTCCTCAATCCGGGCAGCGTTGGGCTGCCGTTTTACCGCGGAGCCGACGGCCGTTTCATCAATCCGGCGCGGGCGGAATATGCACTGGTAACGGTAGATAACGGCCGTCTCGACATCACCCTGCACCGCGTCGCCTACAACCTGGACGATTTGCGCACGGCCGTAACGCGCAGCGCCATGCCCCACCCCGACCACTTTCTGACCGATTGGGTCCCCGGAGAAAGCCAATGACTCAACCCATCACCGTGATTGACTACGGCGCCAGCAACATTCGCTCGGCGCAGAAAGCGTTTGAGTACATTGGCACGACCGTGATTTTGACCGAAGACCCAGAAGTGGTACGCCGCGCCGACAAACTGGTGCTGCCCGGCGTTGGGGCGTTTGGTTCCGGCATGGATGGTCTACGCCAGCGCAATTTACCGGCAGCCATCCACGAAGCTGTGCAGCGCGGTGTGCCCTTTCTGGGCATCTGCGTCGGGATGCAGCTTATGTTCAGTGAAGGCCACGAAATGGGCATCCACCAGGGATTGGACTTGATGGCCGGTAAAGTGGTGCGGTTCCCGGAAAAATTGTCAATGGTCAACGGTCAATGGTCAATGGTCAACGGCCCAATCCGAAATCCGAAATCCGAAATCCGAAATCTAAAGATTCCCCACATGGGTTGGAACCAGCTTGAGCCGGCCTGGGAAAACCCGCTGCTGGCGGGCGTGGAGATGGGCGATTACGCCTATTTTGTGCATTCGTATTATTGTGACGTGACGGAGGCAACGGCCGTACTTGCCTGGACCGATTATGGTTTGCCGTTTGCCTCGGTGGTTGCCAGGGACAATCTGTACGGCCTGCAATTCCACCCGGAAAAAAGCCAGAGCGTGGGGCTGAGAATTTTACGAAACTTCCTGAACATATGAGGAAAAGACTGAAGATTTAAGATTGAAGATCAGAGATTGGAACTGGCAATGCACTAATCTTCAATCTTTAATCTTCCCACTCGGAGAACTATGTCCTTCACCATCTACCCTGCCATTGACCTCAGAAACGGCCGTGTCGTCCGCCTCCAATTTGGCGACCCCAACAAACAAACCATCTTCAGCGATGACCCGGCAGCTATGGGGCGGCAGTGGATCGCCGCCGGGGCGGAATGGCTGCACGTCGTCAATCTGGATGGCGCGTTTGACGAAACAGGGGCAGCCAATTGGGCCGTGCTGGCTCAACTGACTCAACTGGGCGCGAACGTGCAGTTTGGTGGCGGCATTCGGGCGCTGCCCGACGTAGAGCGGGCGTTGAACGCCGGCGCAGTGCGCGTCATTTTGGGCACGGCCGCCATCGAAAATCCGGCGCTGGTCACGGAAGCCATCCGACAGTTTGGCGCGGACAAAGTTGTCGTGGGCATTGATGCGCGTGACGGCCGTGTCAAAACTCGCGGTTGGCTGCACGAAACGGCCGTATCCCCCACCCAACTCGGCCAACAAATGCGCGCCCTGGGTGTGCAAACCATCATCTACACCGACATCAGCCGCGATGGCGTGCTGACCGGCGTCAACGCCCAAGCCACCGCCGACCTGGCGCAGGCTACCGGACTACAAGTCATCGCCTCCGGCGGCGTGGCGGCGCTGGACGACATCACCCGCTGCGCTGCCCTGGCCGACCAGGGCGTGGTGGGCGTGATTACCGGGCGGGCGATTTATGACGGCCGTCTCGACCTCCATTCTGCTTTACAAGCCATCCAGCGGTAAACCGGGTTTATGCTACAATGACGATCAAAAAGGTGCGTGTGATGTTATCAATTCCCAGAAAATACATTACGGACACGGATGCCGTTTTCGTAGATTACATCGGAGCCAGAGGCGACATTTACAAATCTGGAGACTGAGGCAAACCACACGTGAACTATCAATGGTTACTCTTTGACGCGGATAACACACTTTTTGATTACGACAAAGCAGAAGCCACAGCCCTGGCAAACAGCTTCCACCAGTTTGGGCTGGATTTTGACCAGACGACGGGCGCACAGTACCGGACCATCAACGCCCAAATCTGGCACGATTACGAATTGGGCCACATCACTCAGCAAGCGCTGCGCGCCGAACGTTTCCGCCGGTTGTTTACGGCCGTTAACCTCCCCGTAGACGCCGAAGCCTTCAGCCGCCAATACCTCATCAACCTGGCCCAGGCCGGCCACTTGCTGGATGGGGCCGAAACGCTGCTGCGCCAGCTCGCCCAAACCCACCACATCGCCATCATCACCAATGGCATCGCCGACGTACAGCGCCCGCGCCTGGCCGCCTCGCCCATCCATGACCTGGTGGAAGCGTTGGTCATCTCCGAAGAAGTCGGCGTTGCCAAGCCGGACCCGGCCATTTTTGACGTGGCATTCGCCCGGATGGGCCAACCCGCCAAAGCCGACGTGTTGATGATTGGCGACAGCCTGAGTTCCGACATGCAGGGCGGGATCAACTATGGCATTGATACCTGCTGGTACAATCCGGCGGGCAAGCCAGGCAGCCTGCCGGTGACGTATGAGATTCGGGCGCTGGCCGACCTGGAAAACCTGTTAACCATCAACAGCCAATAGTAAACGGACAACGACCTTCAGGACGGAACACGGAACACGGAAAAGGAAGTAACCATGCTCGCCAAACGCATCATCCCCTGTTTAGACGTCAAAGACGGCCGTGTCGTCAAAGGCATCAACTTCGTGCAACTGCGCGACGCCGGCGACCCGGTGGAGCAGGCCAAAGTCTACGACGAAGCCGGAGCCGACGAACTGGTCTTTCTGGACATCACCGCCACCCACGAAGCCCGCGACACCGTGATTGAAATGGCGAAGGCGGTCGCCGAACAGGTCTTCATCCCCTTCACCGTCGGCGGCGGCATCCGCACCGTGGACGACATGCGCGCCCTGCTGCGCGCCGGCGCCGACAAAATCAGCATCAACTCCGCCGCCGTGCGCCACCCCGAACTCATCACCCAGGGCGCACAAGCCTTCGGCAGCCAGGCCATCGTCGTCGCCATAGACGCCCGCCGAATCAGTGACCAGTATTCAGTGACCAGTGAACAGTCCGGCGACAATCCGAAATCCGAAATCCGAAATCCGAAATGGGAAGTTTTCGTGTCCGGCGGCCGCACGCCCACCGGCCTGGACGCCGTGGAATGGGCGCAAGAAGTGGAACGGCGCGGCGCGGGCGAAATTTTGCTCACCAGCATGGATGGCGACGGGACGCAGGCGGGCTACGATTTGGAACTAACGCGGGCGATTGCCGAGGCGGTTAGCATCCCGGTGATTGCTTCCGGCGGCGCGGGCACGCTGGAACACTTCGCCCAGGCGCTCACCGAGGGCGGCGCAGACGCGGCGCTGGCCGCCTCGCTGTTCCACTACAAACAGCTCACCATCACCGAAGTCAAAGAATATCTATCCCAACAAGGCATCCCGGTGCGCCAATGACCTCCGAAATCCGAAATCCGAAATCCGAAATCAAATTTGATGAAAAGGGGTTGGTAACGGCCGTTATCCAAGACGCCACCACCCATCAGGTTCTCATGGTCGCCTGGATGAACGCCGAGAGCCTGCGCCTGACGCAAGAAACCGGCGAAACCCACTTCTGGAGCCGCAGCCGCCAGGAACTCTGGCACAAAGGGGCTACCTCCGGCGCCGTGCAGCGCGTCCGCGAAATCTGGCTGGACTGCGACGGTGACACCCTGCTCATCCTGGTGGACCCGGCCGGCCCCGCCTGCCACACCGGCGCGGTAAGCTGCTTTTTTACCCGACTGGCCTAAGACCTGACAGGTTTCAGAAAACCTGTCAGGTCTTGACTACTTAACTATTCGACTACCCGACAAAGGACTAACAATGACCGACTTTATTGACACCTTATTTGCCACCATCCAGGACCGCAAAACCAACCCCAAACCCGGTTCCTACACCAACAGCCTGTTCGACGCCGGTGAGGATGAAATTGTGAAAAAAGTGGGCGAAGAGGCGGTGGAAATCATTCTCGCCGTCAAGGGCCAGGGCAAAACGCGCATCGTTGAGGAAACGGCCGATCTCATCTATCACCTGCTTGTCATGCTGGCTGCCCACGACCTGGCCTGGGACGATGTGCGTGCCGAGTTGGAAAGACGCCACATGAATTAACACGAGGTATCATTATGACAAAACGAACCATCATTGTCCTGGTACTGTTCATTATGGTTGGCCGCGTCACCGCTCAGTCTGATGCCGTATCCCAGGCAGAGGTAAGCCCCAGAGCTTATTTGCCCATCGTGGTTGGCCCGCCGCAGTTTGCCTGCGCCACCAGTTCCACCAATCAGTATGCCAGCGGTCCGGTTTATCAATGGGATACCGACAATCCGGTGCGCCCAGCTTATGCCCATGCCGACAAGAATATTGAACTGCGCGGCTATGCGCCCAACACCGACCCTTCCCTGGCACGTGAATTGGTTGATTATGGCTCCGATGACCCCACGCAGCCGCCGCAGCTTGCCACGCTGTTCAGCCCGTATCAGGTCCCCGCTTTGGCCGAGTTTTATCAGGTGCATCATTGGAACTGGCTGCCCTCGCCCAATCCGGGCACGCGCAGTGGGCCAATTGGTGCGCCACCGGTTACGGCCGTTTCCTTCAGCCTGCCCCCCGGTCAAACGCTGCACGCCCCCATCTCCGGCTACGACATCGGCGGCGGCGCAGAAGTCGTCCTCCTCTTTGCCGACGCCGATACGGTGACCTTGCATTACACACGGGAAGACACGGCCGCCAGAGGCTACACCATCCACATAGACCACATCTGTACGGACCCTAACTTATTGAGCCTGTACAACGCTTTAGATGCGCTCGGCGGCCCTCGTTACCAATATCCGTCGGCTGGGTATCATCTGCCCACGCTGGCTGCCGGACAGGTTTTCGGCACAACCGGCGGCGGTAACATGGTGGTCGCCATTGCCGATACCGGCGCATTTCAGGACACCCGGTCTTGTAATGAGTGGTGGCAGATACGGCCGGGATACACCGGACAATGCCCACCCCATTAACTTAAGAAAAAATCCCTGTCTTTTTACGTCGCTTTTCAATGGCGGCCAGCAGGCGCTCTGTTTTGTCCAGCATCTCCTGGTCTTTCAGGCGCATGTACAACTGCTGCGCTCGTTGGGCAAAGGGCAGCGCCTTATCCCATTTTTCCTGGCGGAAAATGACCAACGCCTGGCGATAATTGGCGCGAGCAATCACCGGCGTATCACCGCTGCGAACGGCCAGCTTGAGGGCGCGGTCGGCGTGGCGCGACGCCTGCCACTGTTTGCCCATCAGGTTATAGGCGATGCTCATATTACTGGTTGCCCATGCTTCGCCCACCAGATCGTTTTGCTCTTTGGCCAAATCTATGGCCCCTTTGTAGAATTCAATAGACTGCTTGGGATCATTGCCATCACGAACCACGCTGCCCAGTTTGTTCAGACCATCGCCGACGGCCGTAAAATTCTCCGCCTGCCGCATCAAGGCCACATACTCTTCGTAGGCATCGTATGCCTGCTGGAGCAATTTGGTTTTGTGGTACCGTTCACCCAGGGCATAAAGCATCTCGGCAACGGCCGTCCAATCCTTCTCCTGGCGCGAAATCTTCAGATGTCTTTCAAAATAATTGATGGCGCGCGTTGGGTCGCCCCAGCGGTCATAGGCCTGGCCGATGCCTACCAGGGCCAGCTTGCCTTGCTGATGGTAGTTCAATTCGCGGGCCAGGATCAGCTGCCGTTTGTAAAAGCTGGCCGCTTTCATGTAGTCGCCCAGACGCATCGTTGCTTCGCCCAACTTGCCCAGCGTAGTCATCCGGCTGGACTGGGCGTTCATTTGCTGGGCCACCGCCAACGCGCTCTGGAAGAAAGACTCCGCTTTTTCGGTGTCGCCGGCATCCAGGTACAGGTCGCCTAAACGGCACAGGTTTTCGACTTCTTTACGGCCGTTCTTCGCCTCCTGCGCAATTTGCAGCGCCCGCTTATACAGTTCCACCGCCCGATCCATCTGCCCCAGCGAGTGGTACAGGTCGCCCAAATCGCCATACGCTTCGCCTTCGCCTACCCGGTCGCCCAATTGGTAAGAGATGTCCAACGACTGCTTAAATAGAGCCACCGCCTCTTTGGCCTCGCCATCTTCCAGATAGATGCGGCCCATATTGCTCAACACACTTTTTACCCGCACCTGATCGCCGATTTCTTTGGCAATCGCCAATGTTTCCTTATTCAAGGCTACGGCGCGGTCCACGCTGCCCAACTGCTGATACGTCAGCGCCAGGCTGTCCAGCGCCGCCGCTTCTTTGTAACGGTCGCCTAGCTCGCGGGCAATCGCCAACTGCTGCTCGTGGAAACGAATCGCCCGGCGGGCGTCGCCCAGGGCGCGAAAATCGCGCCCCAATTCACCTAAAGAGCGCGCCTGTTCGGCCCGGTCGCCAATTTCATAGGCAATAGACAACTGCTCCTCGTGAAATTCCACCGCCCGCTCAGTGAAGCCCATAGCCCGGTACGCCAGCCCCAAATTGCCCAGCCCGGTGCTTTCTAAAGTCAACGATTTTTCGGCGCGGGCGATCATGATGGCCTGCTCAAAATACATCACCGCCACATCCAATTTGCCGATGTCCAGGTAAGACATGCCCATGCTGTTGTAAGATTGCCCCAGAGCGACGCGCTCCAGGCGGGTTGTATCGCCGCTGAGCCGTTCCGAAGGCACATCGCCATCCACCACGCGGCGATACACGTCAATGAGGGCGTTTTCCAACACCTGCCAGTCGCGGTAGCGCTGTTCGGGGTTGACCATGAGGCAGTTGCGTAAAAAGAAGATGACTTCGCGGGGCAGTAAGCTGGGCGGCGCTTTGATGCTGCCGGACAGGTGGATGTCGCGGATTTCGTTTTTATCCTGGCCGTCGGCGGCAAAATGGCCGCTGAGCATCTCGTACAAAATGCAGCCCAGAGCGTAAATGTCGGCGCGGGCGTCTGTGGGCTGCTGCAACCATTGCTCTGGGGCCATGTACAGCGGCGTGCCCACCACGCCCTGGGTTAGTTGGGTGCGCAGCGAATATTCTCTGGCTTGGGGCAGGGTGGCGATTTCCGCGCCGACGCCGGTGAGGGTGCTGGCCAGGCCAAAATCGGTCACGCGGGCGATTTCATCGTGGCCGATGAGGACGTTTTCCGGTTTCAGGTCGCGGTGGACCAGGCCGGGGATGCGGCGGGTGGCGTATTTCATGCCGCGGGTGATGTGCAGGGCGAAGGTGAGGGCTTGCTGCAGGCGCAGGGGCCGGCCGGGCCGGAGCCAGGCGCGTAAAGAGGGATTGTCTTTGCCTTTGGGCTGCACAATCCATTCCAGCACCAGGTAAACTTCACGGCCGTCGCCGATGCGCTCTACCCGATGGGCGCGGACGATGTTGGGATGGCTGCCCAACTCGACCCACATTGTCCCTTCGCGCAAAAACAGGTCGCGGGCAATGCGGTGCGAGAGATATTCCGGTTTGAAGGTTTTCAGGGCAACCAGTTCGCTGGTTTGCTCGTCGCGGCATAAATAGACTAGTCCCATGCCGCCGGTTAACTGGCTGACCACTTCGTAACGGCCGGCAATCAGGGGGAGCTGACGGTCTTGCACGGCCGTCATCGCCAATTTCTGCTTTGTTCCTTTGGATTGGGTTAGTTCGTCCATTCGGGCAACCAGTTCCTTACCAGCCCAAGTATAACATTTTGTCAGCCTGTCCGCAGATATTTGTTGTGGGTCTTCAGGCAGTGAGGAATGGCCGCGGCGCGATTATTTGGGTTTCAGTGCTTACGTACTACTGACAAAAGTACAAAACCTGCGTATCATGAATGGTAATCCTGATGATTTAGCCTACAATAGCTCGATCCTCAAACAGTCAGACAACATTGCCGCAGCAAGGAAGAGAGCATGGGAGTTCTTAACTTTTTCGCCATCTTGTGTACAGGCGTTTCATTATTTGCCGGTGTGTTGGTATTGGCGTCTTGCGTTTTGTCTGCCCGAATCAGCCAGGCAGAAAACACCGCCACATCACGTGATGCCCTGGCCCATCCCCCGGTCTATTCTCCGGCATTTCGCCAACCTGATAAAACCTTTGTAAGTAAACCATCCTAGCAGGCCGAGCGGGGCCTGAAGCCCCTGGTAACTGTATTTGGTAATTCATAATGCGTATTCCGTATTCCGTGGGGCGCAAGCCCTGGAAAATGCCAACGGTATACGGACTACGGCTACCGGGTTGGTTTGCCGCGCCTGATACCCCTCTGGAAATGACCACGCTATAATCAGCCGCATGTGGTCTAACCGCCAACAACTGATTACCCGCTATACCCCTGGCCTGGTGGCCGGGCTTTTTGTCGGCCGTCTGCTGAGTGAAGGAACGGCCGTTTACTGGCGTTTGTCAGGCGCTGTCGGTTGGGCCTGCATGGTGACGGCCGTCACCATGCTTTTCTTCACCTGGTGGCTGCGCCGTTACCCGTTTGCCCAAACCTGGCCCTTGCTTCTGCTGTCTGGCTACCTGGTTTACCCCTTTCCTTCATTGGCGGCGGCCATTACCGCGATTACGGCCGTCGCCCTGGTCTGGCTGTGGGCACGGCCGTTAGCCATTCCTTTTCTGTCCACCGGGCGCGGGCAAACGGCCGTGCTGCTCACTGTCGGCCTCGGCTTTTTGCTGCTGTACAGCCGCACTCTGTCGCCCGACCTGCTGCCGGCCGACAACGGCGAATTTCAGCTAACCGCCGCCACGTTGGGCGTGGCCCATCCGCCTGGCTTCCCCCTGTACACCCTGCTGGCCCACCTGATGACCCGTCTGCCCTGGGGGGCCACGCCCGCTTACCGGGTGAATTTGCTTTCGGTTTTCACCAGTACGGCGGCGCTGCTGCTGGTGTGGACGGCCGTTCACCACCTGACGCGCAGCAAATGGGCGGCGCTGACGGCCGTACTTGCTCTGGGCACAGCCACCACGTTTTGGGCGCAGGCCACCACCGCCAACATCCGCAGCCTGACAGCCCTGTTTGCCGTCCTGGCCTTTTATGCGCTGCTGCGCTGGCAAACGGCCGTTAAAACCCAACCCAATCCCACAGCCGACCGTTGGCTGATTCTCTTTGCCCTGGCCCTGGGCTTTGGCCTGACCCATCACCTCTCCCTGGCCTTCATCAGCCTGATTTGCCTCACCTTCATCCCCATCGTGGACCCCGGTCTGCTGCGGACGCCGCGCCGCTGGCTGCGCCCCGTCCTGGCCGGGTTGTTGGGGCTGCTGCCGCTGCTCTACTTCCCGCTGCGCGCCAACTCCGGCGCGCCCGGCGCTGCGCCCAATCTGGCGACGCTGCCCGGCCTGGCTGCCCACGCGCTGGGGCTGGGCTTCAGCGGTGACTTTTTTGCCTACATCGCGCCGGGCATTTTGTGGGAGCGGCTGCGGGTGATGGGCAACGTGCTGACGTTTCAAATGTCGCCCTGGCTGCTGGCGGGCGCAGGGCTGGGGCTGACTCTGCTAATCTGGCGCAATCGGCCGTTGGCCTGGCTGCTGGGCGGTTCATTCGCCTTCCATCTGTTCATCACCGCCACTTACCGCGCCCCACAGACGGTCGAATACATGCTGCCCGCCTACGTGCCGCTGGCCCTTTGCCTGGGGCTTGCTGTCGGGTGGTTGGTTGATCCACAGATTTCCCAGATAGAAAAATCTGTGAAATCTGTGCACAACATCCTCGCCATTCTCGCGGTGGGGGTGTTGTTGACGGCCGTCTGGCAAACCATCCGCCATTACCCCAGCTACCAGATACTCCACCACACCACCTACGTCCGCGACGCGATGGAGCCGCTGCTGCAAAACGCGCCACCGGGCAGCATCATCCTGGCCGACTGGCACTGGGCGACGCCGCTGTGGTATTTGCAGGCGGTGGAAGGCCAGCGCCCGGACGTCACCGTAGAATTTGTCTATCCACGCACGGCCGATTATGGAGCCGATTGGGCCGGGCGGATTGCCGCCGAATGGGGCAGCGGCCGGGCGGTCATCGCCACCCATTACGACGAGATCGCTTATGCCAATCTGCCCACGCCGGAACCCAGCGGCAACGCCTTTTTGTTCCGCCACGAAGCCCGGCTGGAGCTGCCGCCAGAGTTCATGCCCCTGGACCTGGCTTTGGGTGACGCTGTTCAGATTGCCGGTTACGTCATCAACCACACGGCCGTCACCGTTGGGCAAGAGGCCATTCTCACCCTGGCCTGGCAGGCCACCGCCAACTTCCAACCACCTATTTCCCTGTTTGCCCACCTGGTAGGGTCAGACGGCCGTCTGTATGCCCAACAGGACGTAACGGTCACGCCGCAGCCAATCGGCCTCAGCCTGACCCAATTTCGCCTGACGCCGCGCCCCGGCGCGCAGCCGGGCGATTACGCCCTGTTGATTGGCGCCTATGGCGCGGAACCGTTGTTGACGGCCGTTGGCGACGCCCGCACGCCCATCGCTACGCTGCCGGTAACGGCCGTGCCGCGCCCACCCTTCAGCCAAAATCCAGTTCGCCACCCTCTGGCGAACGGGTCGCGCGTGTTGGTTGGCTACGATTGGGACAATACGCTGCCCGGCCAACCGCGCCTCTACCTGCATTGGCAGACAGAGGTGGGTTTTGTCAGCGAAACGGCCGTGTCCGGCGACAGCCTGCCCGATTTGTATGGCGCGTGGGGAATTTTGCGGCGCGGTTGGCTGCCTCCCGCCAATGCCGCGCAGCATTACGTGCCGTTGGGCCAGGGCATTGTCTGGACGGGAGGGCTGCTGCCGGCCGGTCCCTTTGCCGCCGGCGCGCCGCTGACGCTGCGGCAGGCGTTTGCCGCCAGCACGCCGGTCACCGCCGATTTGGTGGCGTCGGTGCGGTTGATTGGTTATGAGGCGGATGGCTTCTATTGGGCCTGGTGGGACCTGAGTGATGGCGTTCCGGCGCTGGGAGCCATCCCAACGTTGAAGTGGATTGCCGGTTCGCAGGTGAACGACCCGCACTTTGTCAGGGTAGACCTGGCGGCCGGCGACGGCCAGACCATCGGCGCGACAGTGCGCTTGTATGACGCCTTTACCGGCCGTCCTGTGCCCATTTTAGATGAGCGCATTACCGGCGAATTGCAGCTTCCCTGGATTCCGCTGGGGCAGACCCGCGTGCCGCCAGATTGACGCGCTGCCGGTTATAGTCATGTGAAGGCACTTCTTCGTACCAATGCGATTGATCACTTCTAACGGGTATTTCTGATTGTCGTTGACAGCTTTATTGACACGCTCCCTCTTCACTGTTACAAAAGAATATATGGACTACACTGTTTTGGTTGTTGAAGACGATACAACGCTCCTGGAAACGTTGGAATATAATCTTATCCACCAGGGCTATGGGGTGTTGACGGCCGAAAACGGCCGTGACGCCCTGGCCCTTGCCCGCGCTAACCAACCCGACCTTATCATTCTGGATGTGATGCTGCCTGGTATTGACGGCTTTGAAGTATGCCGCATCTTACGCAAAGAACTCAGTATACCCGTTATTATGTTAACCGCTCGCAGCGAAGAAGTGGATAAAATCGTTGGTTTAGAAATGGGGGCCGACGACTACCTGACCAAACCCTTCAGTATGCGGGAATTGTTAGCACGGGTGAAGGCGCTGCTGCGGCGGGTAAAGCTGATCCGTGAAGAGATGGCCGCCGAGCAGGAAGCGGTAGAAGAACAAGCAGCGCCCCCTGGTATTGCCACGCTGACTTATGGCAACCTGGCGATTGACCAAAACCGGCGCGAAGTACGTCTGGACGAAAAGGCCATTCGTCTGAAGCCCAAAGAATTCGATCTGCTGCTCTTTCTGGCGCGTCATCAGGGCATGGCGCTGTCGCGGGATTTGCTTTTGGAGCGGGTTTGGGGCTGGTCTTATGACGGCAACAGCCGCACGGTGGATGTACACGTGCGTTGGCTGCGCGAGAAAATTGAGCCAGACCCGGCCAATGCCAGCCGCATTGTGACAGTGCGCGGCATTGGCTATCGCTTCGACGGCTGACAGGTCGGGAACCTTCGTTATGTTTTCACAACTGCGCTGGCGGCTTGCCATTCCCTATGCCATTCTGGTCTTGTTGGTGTCATTGGGGATGGCTTTTTTTGCCAGCCGGCCGGCGTGCAGCGATGATCTGGCCTGCCCATACAGGATATTGTGGCTGGGGGCGGCGGTGATGCTGATAACGGCCGTTTCCCTCTCCATCCTGCTGGCAGCGCGTATCACCCGCCCCATCAAGGACCTTACTGTTACCACGCAGCGCATCCTGGCCGGCGACCGACGCGCGCGCATTATGCACTACGGCCGTGGCGAAACCGACGACTTTATCCACCTCTATAATCAGCTCATAGACGCTGGCAGCCAGCTCATCAATGAACTAACCGAAGAGCGCGACCAGTTGGCCTCGGTGTTGGCCTACATGGCCGATGGCGTGATCATTGCCGATACCTACGGCTACGTGCGCCAGGTAAACCCGGCGGCCATGCGCCTGCTGAGTACCACCGAAAAAAAGGCGCTGGGCCGCCCCATCGCCGAGACCCTGCGCCACCATCAACTCATTGGCTTGTGGCAGCAGTGCCAGAAAGAAAACCAGGAGCAAATCGCCGCCGTAGAAGTGGGGCGCGATCTGTTCTTGCAGGCTGTGGTGACGCCCATCATGCGCCGGGGGTCGTTGGTGTATCTGGTGATTTTGCAGGACCTCACCACTATCCGGCGGCTGGAAACGATCCGGCGTGATTTTATCAGCAACCTGTCGCATGAACTGCGCACGCCGCTGGCCTCTTTACGGGCGGTGGTGGAAACATTGCAAGACGGCGCGCTGGACGATCCCCCGGCGGCCACGCGCTTTTTAGGCCGGGCCGAGCACGAGGTGGAAACGCTGACGCAGATGGTCGAAGAGCTGCTGGAGTTGTCGCGCATTGAGTCGGGCCGTGTGCCGCTGCGGTTAGCGCCAACGGCCGTTTCCGACCTGATCCAACGCCCCCTGGAACGGTTCCGCCAGCGCGCGGAACGCGAGCATATTGCCCTGGTTGTCAATGTGCCCGATGATTTGCCCTACGTTTTGGCCGACGCCGACCGGGTGCAGCAGGTGGTTAATAACCTGGTCCATAATGCCCTGAAATTTACGCCGCGTGGTCAGATAACCGTTGCCGCGTTTGTAGACAAAGATGCGCCCAGAAGCATTGGTTCGATGCTCGCCAACCTGCCGCCGTCGGTGGTGATTGCCGTGTCGGATACCGGTGCGGGTATTGCGGCCGAAGATCTGCCGCGAATTTTTGAGCGGTTTTACAAATCGGACCGGGCGCGGACGCGCGGGCAGGGTGGCACAGGGTTAGGGTTAGCCATTGCCCGGCATATTGTTCAGGCGCACAACGGCCGTATCTGGGCCGAAAGCAAAGAAGGCAAAGGCAGCACGTTTTATTTCACCCTACGCTCCAGTTAACCCCGTCAATCCTTTGATAAGTTCACGACCAATCGTCAATCGCCTTAACTCCCCGTTAACAACACCTTATTCAACCGTTAACCCAATGTAATAGCGCGTTAAATGGCTTGTGTTATGCTGGATTGATGCTGCGCGCTGTTTTTGAGCATCAACTGGAGCAATTACAGGAACAATTGCTCATCATGAGCAGCCAGGTGGAGGACAACCTGGTGACTTCTACGTCTGCCTTGCAGCAGTGTGATCATGCCTTCTCTGAAGCGTTGATCGCCGCCGACGCGCAGATAAATGCCGCCTACATTCACATTGAGGAAGTCTGTCTGGCGCTTATTGCCACGCAGCAGCCCAGAGCGCGCGATTTGCGGTTTATTACGGCCGTCATGGCCATCGCCGGCGAACTGGAACGCATCAACGACTACGCCAAAGGGGTGGCCAAGATTAACTTGCAGTTAGGCCACCAGCCGCGACCAACGGCCGTGTCTGACCTCTGCGTCATGGCTGAAAAGGCCCGCCACATGCTTACCCAAAGTATGAACGCATTTCTGGCGCGAGACGCCAGCCTGGCTTACGTCATCTACGCCGCCGACGCCGAGATTGACGCCCTCTACAGCCAGATTCAGCAGGACCTGCTGGCGGTGATGCTGTCCGACTTCCACCAGACACCCCAGGCCAACAAGCTGATGTGGGCCGCCCACAACCTGGAACGCGCCGGCGACCGCGTTGGCAACATTTGCGAACGCGTGATTTATCTGGTTACGGGAGAGCTGGTTGAACTGCCAACGGCCGTTATCAACCTGTCTACCCCTGCCGCCCCGTGATGTAAGATTCCGTTAGCTCCTGGCGCGGATGGGTAAACAGCTCCGTCGTCTCGTTAAACTCCACCAACCGCCCCAACCAGAAAAAGCCGGTCCAATCCGAAGCCCGCGCCGCCTGCTGCATGTTGTGCGTCACAATGATGATGGTGTAATCCTGCGATAACCGGCGCATCAGATCTTCGATGTGCAGCGTCGCCACCGGGTCTAGCGCTGAACACGGCTCGTCCATCAGAATAACCTCTGGGCGCACGGCAATGGTACGGGCGATGCACATACGCTGCTGCTGCCCTGGGTTCAGTTCCATCGCCGGTTTGTCTAACTTGTCTTTCACCTCGTCCCACAGCGCCGCGCTTTGCAAACTTTCGGTCACGATCTGTTCCAGGTCGTTGCTTTTGGTCAGGCCCAGCACGCGCGGGCCAAATGCGACATTGTTGAAGATGCTCTGGGGGAACGGATTCGGCCGTTGGAACACCATGCCTACCCGATGCCGCAAATCGGCCACATCCACGTCGGCGTCGTAGATGTTTTTGCCGTCCATCAGCACCTCGCCTTCGGCGCGGGCAACACTGATGGTATCGTTCATGCGGTTTAGCGCCCGCAAAAAAGTAGACTTGCCGCAGCCCGAAGGCCCGATGAGCGCTGTGATCTGATTGGCGCGAATGGGCAGGTTCAGATCAATTAACGCTTGAAATGAACCGTAGTAGAAATTAAAATTGCGGACCTCGATTTTGTTTTCCATAAAAGCCTTATTATGAAACCGAAGGGACACGGCGGATTTTATCGGTTCAACCTCCGTGCGCTCCGCGTCGCCATGGTGAAATTTGTGGCCCCGACCATGCCGGAAAATTTGTAGAAGTTAGCCGAATCGGCCGGTGACGTAATCTTCCGTTCGCCTGTCTTGCGGGTGGATAAAAATCTGCTGCTGCGAGCCAATCTCCACCACATTGCCATCCAACAAAAAGGCGGCTCTGTCGGCCACCCGCGAGGCTTGCTGCACGCTGTGCGGCACCATGATGATGGTGTACTGCTCCTTCAACTCGAACAATGATTTTTCGACCATTGCCGTGGAGATGGGGTCCAGGCCCGATGTTGGGTTGTCTAGCAAGATGACTTCTGGTTCCAGCACCAGGCTGCGCGCCAGGCACATGCGCTGTTTTTGGCCGCCAGACAGGGCAAAGGCGGAATCTTGCAGCCGGTCTTTTACCTCGTCCCAGAGGGCGGCCTGGCGCAGGGAACGTTCCACGCGCTCGTTAATGGCGCGCCTGTCGCGCATTCCGGCCATGAGCAGGCCGTAGGCCAGGTTGTCGTAGATGGAACCGGGCAGGGGGGTGGGTACGGCAAAGACCATGCCAATGCGCCGACGTAGGCTGATTACGTCTAGGGCAGGGGCGAAGATGTCACGGCCGTTAAACAAAATTTCTCCCGTTCGCTGTGTATTATCCAGCAAGTCGGCCAGCCGGTTCAGCAAGCGCAGCAGGGTGGTCTTGCCGGCCCGCGATGGTCCGAACAGAACGAACAACTCGTTGGGCATAATATCCAATTGAACATCGCGCAGCGCTTCCGTCCCATCGGCATAGGTAAACGAGAGGTCGCGAATAGACAGTTTACTCTTCATACTTCCTCACCATTCCCGCCGACGGCGCATCACTGTGCGAATGATCGTCGCTACCATTGTGAACGACAGCACAATAAACAACAGAACCAGGGCCGTGCCGTATTGAATTTCCAGGGGCATACCAGGAACCTGCGTGGAGATAACATACAGGTGATATGGCAGGGCCATGGTCTGGCTAAAGACAGATTTGGGCAGTTCTGGCAGGTAAAAAGCGGCCACAGTGAAGAGGATGGGGGCGGTTTCACCGGCGGCGCGGCCCAATCCTAGAATAACGCCGGTGATGATGCCCGGCAGGGCGTGGGGTAATACCTGATGCCGGATGGTTTGCCAACGCGACGCGCCCAGGCTGAGGCTGACGACGCGAAACTCTTGCGGCACGGCCAGAATCGCTTCTTCGGCCGTGCTGATGACCACCGGCAGAGTCATCAGCCCCAGGGTCAGCGCCCCGGCCAGGATGGATGTGCCAAAATTGAGAAAGAGGACAAACATGCCCAGGCCAAACAAGCCGTAAACGATGGAGGGGATACCGGCCAGGTTGACGATGGCCAGGCGGATGGCGCGGGTGGCGCGATTGTCGCCAGCGTATTCGGCCAGGTAGATGGCGGCGCCAATAGCCAGGGGGATGGCGGCGATTGCTGTGCCAAAGGTGAGGATGATGGTCCCCAATAGGGCGGGGAAGATGCCGCCTTCGGTCATGCCATTGCGCGGCGGCTGCGAGAGAAATTCCCAATTGACCGTGCCAATCCCTTTGGCGACGACGTAGACGACCACCAGGATGATGGGCAGGATGACGATAACGGCAACGGCCGTAATCAATCTTGCCGCCAATTTCTGTGTTTGCTGCCGGGTCATATTTGTCCTCCCCGCCGTCGCGCCCCACCGCCGATGAAGCGCGTCGCCAGTGAATTCACCAGGAAAGTGATGACAAACAACACGATACCAATGGCAAACAATACCGAGTAATGCAAACTACCTTGGGCCACTTCGCCCATTTCGGCGGCGATGGTGGCTGTCATGGTGCGCACCGGTTGGAAAAAAGCGCCCAGGCCAAACGCCGGGATGTTGGCCGCGTTGCCTGTCACTAACATTACTGCCATGGTCTCGCCGATGGCCCGGCCGATGCCCAACATAACGGCAATGACAATGCCAGACCGCGCGGCCGGTAGAACGACGCGCCAGATGGTCTGCCACTGCGTTGCACCCAGGGCCAGTGCGCCGTCGCGGTACTCTTTAGGCACAGCGTACAGCGCGTCTTCGGTGATGCTGATGATGGTGGGCAGGGACATGTAGGCCAGGATGATGGCTCCGGTGAAGGCTGTCAGGCCGGTGGCCGCCCCGGCGCGTTGGATGAGGGGGGCCAGGGCCACCCACCCCAGAAAACCGAGGACGATGGAAGGGATGCCGGCCAGCACTTCGATGATCGGTTTCAGCAGTTCGCGCTGCCAGAGTGGAGCAAATTCGCCCAGGTAAACGGCCGTTGTTAATCCCAACGGCACGGCAATCACCACCGCGCCCACCGTCACCAGCAGCGAACCGACGATCAGCGGGACCAGGCCATACATGCCCTCGATAGGATACCAGCGCGTACTTAGCAACTCAGACAGCGGAACCTGGAGGAAGGCGGGTGCGCCTTCCTTCAGCAAAAACAGGAAAATCAGGGTAATGATCACCACGGCCGAAATGCCCGACAGGCGAATCAGGGCCTCGATGATCATTTCGCGCCAGTTGCGCCGCGCAGTGGGCGCGTCGTCGAATGGCGACTTTTCCCAAGTGGGCGTCACCTCTTCAAGCGTAGACATAAGCTTAATCTCCAGAAGCCGGCCTGGGTTTGCGCCCAGTTGAACTGATACGGATTGTTATTCAGATACCAGAGGCACAAAGCCAAGTTGGGCGACGATGGTTTGTCCTTCGGCGCTCAGAATCCAGTTTAGATAATTGATGACAACACTGCTGGGATTGGCCGTGATGTACATGAACAGGTCGCGAGAGAGGGGGTATTCGCCAGAAGCGGCCGTGGCCACAGATGGCAGTACGAAAGGGTTGGCGCTGTCTTTGGCGACGGCGATCATTTTTTCATGCGCCACATCTACGTAACCCAGGCCATCGTAGCCAATGGCGTTGGGATTGCGCCGGATTTCGCTGGTAATGCCCACCGACGAAGGCATGAGCAGCGTTTGCGGCGCAAAAATGTCCGTATTTGTGCTATCGCCTTTGCGCACCACTTCCTCCAGGAAGTAGACGTGTGTGCCGGAGTTGGTCTCCCGCGAGAGCAGCACGATGGGCGCGTCGTTGCCGCCCACCTCTTGCCAATTGGTGATACGCCCGGTGTAAATGTCTGCCAGTTGGTCTATGGTTAATTTGCTGACGGGATTTTCTAGATTGACGATGACGGCCAGGGCGTCTATGGCGACGGCGTGTTCGACTGGCTCGACGCCGTTGGCCAGAGCCTGGTCAATCTCGTCTTGTTTCATGGCGCGGGAGGCGTTGGCCATGTCTACTGTGCCGTTGATGAGGGCGGCAATGCCGGTTCCTGAACCACCGCCGGTGACGGCGACGGAGATGGTGGAGTCTACTTTACGGTAGGCTTCGGCCCAGGCCAGGGCGATGTTGACCATGGTATCTGAGCCTTTGTTTTGCACGCTGCGTTGGGCGGCGGTGGTGCTGGGGTTGACGGACACGGCCGTTGCCCTACAAGCAGTTAGCAGCAGTAAGCCCATGAATAAAAACACGAAAGCCCTGTTGCCAGGGCGATGAAATTGCAAACAGTTGAAGCGCATATGAGTTTGTATTTGTTCCTTGATAGTAAATATCAACGGCTGCAATTTTACTAGGTTAACAGCTTGTTAACACCATACTATTGTTAACAAGCTGTTAACAAACAGGGCTGTTCTGGCGCTGTTGTGTTAACAAATGATTAACGGCCGTTCCTGCCATGCCCAATCAACGCCATTTCGCCCCATTTTTATTAACCAATCGTTTACAAAACCATAGCTTCTCGTTAACTAAATGAACCCAAATCGTTAAAGATAGCGGGCTATCATCGCAGGATGAAAATTAAAATTGGCAATTGTGCGTGTGTTCCAGAACGGAGACACGCACTCTTTTTGTCAAAACACACCATAACTTTTTAGGAGATAGAAGAAAAATGCGCCTTAGATTACTCATTTTAGCAACCCTGTTTACTCTGCTTCTGGCCGCGTGCAGCGGCGGGGCAGCCACTGAACCTCAGGTCATCACCGAAACTGTCACCGTCGAAGTGACCCGCGTTGAAACGGAAACGGTTGTTGAAACCGTTGTCGAGACGGTTGTCGAAACTGTCGTGGAAACGCAAACGGTCGAAGTTGTCGGCCTGCCGTCCGTAGATGCTCTGGCCGTTACTGGCGACATCGTTACAGCGGGCAGTTCCACCGTTTTCCCGTTGACCGAACGCATGGCCGAACGCTTCCAAAGCGAAGGCTACAGCGGCAACATCACCGTAGACAGCATCGGCTCCGGCGCTGGGCTGGAACGCTTCTGCGTCGCCGGTGAGTCCGACATCGCCAACGCCAGCCGTCCGATCAAAGACAGCGAAATCGAATCCTGCCGCGCCATCGGCCGCGAGCCGATTGAGTTCCGCGTCGGTACCGATGCGCTGGCTGTGGTCGTTAACCCCAAGAACACCTTTGCCACCGACATGACTCTGGAGCAAATCGCTCTGGCATTCTCCACCGCCGAGACCTGGGCCGATATCGACCCCACCTGGCCGGCCGAACCCATCCTCCGCTTCATCCCCGGCACCGACTCCGGCACGTTCGATTACTTCGACGAAGTCATCTTCGATGAAGATGAAGCCCCCCTGCTTTCCGCTGCCAACCTGCAACTGTCTGAGGATGACAACATCCTGGGCAAGGCGTCATCGGCAGCGAGTTTGCCATCGGTTACTTTGGCTACGCTTACTACGAAGAAAACGCCGACCAGTTGAGCATCCTCAACATTGAAGGCGTCGAAGCAACCGCCGGACATGTGGAAGATGGCACCTATCCGTTGGCTCGCCCGCTCTTCATCTACAGCGACGCGACCATCATGGCCGAAAAACCGCAGGTCGCCGACTTCATCAACTTCTACCTGACTTATGTCAATGAAGAAGTGGTCTCCGTCGGTTACTTCCCCGCCAGCACGGCCGCTTTGAACCAGGCGCGGCAGAACTGGATCGTCGGCGCCACGAGCGGTGTGGCAGCCAGCAGTGGTTCTGGCGTATCTCTGCCAGCGGTAGACGCCCTGGCCGTGACCGGCGACATCGTCACGGCGGGCAGCTCCACTGTGTTCCCGTTGACCGAACGCATGGCCGAACGCTTCCAAAGCGAAGGCTACAGCGGCAACATCACCGTAGACAGCATCGGTTCCGGCGCTGGTTTGGAACGCTTCTGCGTCGCCGGTGAGTCCGACATTGCCAACGCCAGCCGTCCGATCAAAGACAGCGAAATCGAATCCTGCCGCGCCATCGGCCGCGAGCCGATTGAGTTCCGCGTCGGTACCGATGCGCTGGCTGTGGTCGTTAACCCCAAGAACACCTTTGCCACCGACATGACTCTGGAGCAAATCGCTCTGGCATTCTCCACGGCCGAGACCTGGGCCGACATTGACCCCTCCTGGCCGGCGCAGCCGATCCTGCGCTTCAGCCCCGGCACCGACTCCGGCACGTTCGACTACTTTGTGGAAGTGATCTTTGACGAAGACGAAGAGCCGCTGCTTTCAGCCGCCAACTTGCAGCTATCCGAGGATGACAACATCCTGGTGCAAGGCGTCATCGGCAGCGAGTTTGCCATCGGTTACTTTGGTTATGCCTACTATGAAGAAAACGCCGACCAGTTGAACATTCTGAATGTGGAAGGCGTGGAACCAACCGCCGGACATGTGGAAGATGGCACCTATCCGCTGGCTCGCCCGCTCTTCATCTACAGCGACGCGACCATCATGGCCGAAAAACCGCAGGTCGCCGCCTTCATCAAATTTTCATTCCTAATAATTTCCACAGGGGATCTGTATGGCAACACAAAATCCTGTCACCCCACTGCCTGTTACAAATGTTATGAACAGTGATTTACGAAAACGGCCACGCCTCGGTGAGAGTCTGATCAGGGGCTTTCTCTTTTTTTGTGGCATTCTCTCCATTTTTACAACCATCGCTATTGTTTTTATCTTGTTAGAAGAGTCGGTGGCTTTTTTTAGCCGCACCCAATGGGAAGCCACCAACCGGCCGGTCGCGGCTGATGTCACAGCGGCGGACCTGTTCATCGTGGTGGGCACATCCGGGGCGGCCCTGCGCGCCGACGACGTGATCCGATTGAATGATGAAATCATGCGGGTGGAGGCGGTGGATGGCTCTACCGTTCGCGTCGAGCGGGGCTACCGGGACACTGTCCCGGCCGCTCACGCCGCCAGCCTGGTTATCCTGCGGGCCAACGACGTGGACATTATTGAGACGCTCACGACTACCAAGTGGATTCCACAGTTGGGACACTTTGGGTTATGGCCGCTGATCCTGGCGACCTTGATGACCAGCGTTATCGCCATGGTGGTGGCGCTGCCGATTGGCCTGGCAACGGCCATTTACCTGAGCGAGTATGCCTCTGAGCGTTTTCGCAGCATCGTGAAGCCGATTCTGGAAGTGCTGGCGGGTATTCCCACCGTTGTCTACGGCTATTTTGCCTTGATTTTCATGACGCCTTTGCTGCGTTCTGTTTTTGGGGAAGGCACGGTGGAAATTTTTAACGTGGCTTCAGCCGGTATCGTCATCGGCATTTTGATTGTGCCCCTGATCAGCTCAATGAGTGAAGACGCTTTGCACGCGGTGCCCAATTCTTTGCGGCAGGCGGCTTATGGCCTGGGCGCGACGCGCCTGGAGACTTCATTGAAGGTCGTGGTGCCGGCGGCGCTGTCGGGCATCACGGCGGCTGTGGTGGTCTCCATGTCTCGCGCGATTGGGGAGACAATGGTGGTGGCGATTGCCGCCGGGGCCGGCCCGCGGAATTTTGAGCTGGGCAAGGACTCGCTGCTGGGTTTTGTACTCAATCCATTTATCGCCGGCGAAACCATGACCGGCCACATCGTGCGTATCAGCGGCGGCGACTTGAGTTATGACTCTATTGACTATAACAGTCTATTTGCCATCGGTCTGATCCTGTTCATCATGACGTTTATCTTAAACGTGATCGCCCGGCGCTTTGTGGAACGTTTTCGTGAGGTTTACGAATAATGAGCAAATTAGAAAATAAAGAGCCGTTCCCCAATGTTCAGGGTACGGGCGTTTACCCGGAAGGGGACGGCCTACAGGCGCAGATTCAAACGCGCCATCGTTGGGGTTTCATATGGCGCATCGTTTTTATACTCGCCTTAATGATTGCTATCGTCAGTCTGGTGTCTCTGTTGTATACGATTGTCAATGACGCCTTTGGCTACGTGGCGATCATCAACAAGGTGGACCCGGAACGCCTGACGCTGAATGTGCTGCAAAACAATATGTTAAGCGCGCCGAATACGACATCTAGCGAAGATGACCATGTGCTGGCCGCCGGTATCAGTGATAACCCTGATGGCATTGGCTTTTTTGGGTATGCGTATTACCAGGAAAATGCTGACGATTTGCAGATTGTGTCGGTGGATGGTCAGGAAGCGGGCGGTGTCGCTGAGGATTACCCGCTGGTACGGCCGTTATACCTTTATTCCTCCGCTTCTGTGTTAGAAGAAAATCAGGCCGCCAACCTGTTTCTCAACTACCTGCTCACCAATATCGGCGACCAGATGGATGAGATTGGCTACCTGCCTACCAGCGCCGCCGGGCAGGCGACGGCGCAGCAAAACTGGCTGCGCGCCAATCCTACTTTGGGGCTTTCGCCCGGTCAATGGGCGGCTATTAACCCGGAAGGCGTAGACGGCCGCGTGAGCATTACCGGCAGTTCCACTGTTTTCCCGCTGACGGAGCATATGCTGGCGCAGTTTCAGGCGGCCGGTTTTGCCGGGACGTATGACAATACGGCCGTGGGCAGCAGCGCCGGTATCACCGCTTTTTGCGCCGGCGAAGTGGACATTGCCGCTTCCAGCCGGCCGATTAAATCGGGTGAATTTGAAGTGTGCCGCAAGAACGGCCGTTTTCCCCTGGAATTTCAGGTAGGTATAGACACGTTGGCCGTTGTTGTCAACCTGGAAAACAACTTTGCCACCGATCTTTCTACAGAGCAGTTGCAAACCATATTCACCACCGCCGAAACCTGGGCCGACGTCAACCCCGCCTGGCCGGATCGCCCCATTTATCGTTTTGTCCCCGGCAGTGACAGTGGTACTCTGGACTTTTTTATCGAAACGGTTTTTGAAACCACGCTGGCCGATCTGCCCAAAGACGACCTGGTGCAGATTTTGGCCGCCAATATTACCACCGGGCGCGGCCGCACCATCGAGCGGGAACAACGCTTCTATGAAAATGCCCTGGTTTTTGAATCGCCCGAATTGTGGAATGAAGTATGCGCGGCGCCGGCCAATGAACGGCCGTCTGGCTGCACCGCCCCCGTTCGCAGCCAGGACGACGTGTATGACCTGCTCATCCGTGAAGTGGTACAGGAAGACGTGGTCAAGACCTACAAACTGGTGGACTCCATCTTTCGCCGGTCGGAAATTGCCGCCGAAGTGGCGCAGCAGTATCCCAATGGCGTTCTGCAATTCCGCTCCTGGCTGACGACCGACTTTGTGCGCGATTCCCAGTCCAGCACGCCGGAATATGCCGGGGTGCGCACCGCTATTTTGGGATCGCTGTGGGTTATTGCTATTACCATTCTCTTTTCCTTCCCCATCGGCACCGGGGCGGCCATCTACCTGGAAGAATACGCCAGCGATAACAAACTTAACCGCCTGCTGCAAACCAACATTAACAATCTGGCCGGTGTGCCCTCCATCATCTATGGCATGTTGGGGCTGGCTGTGTTTGTGCGTACCTTTGAGATTCTGACCAGTGGGGCGTTCTTTGGCGCCGTAGACTCTGGGGCGACGGCCAACGGCCGTACCATCCTCTCCGCCGGCCTGACGCTGGGGCTGCTCATTCTGCCTATCATCATCATCAACTCGCAAGAGGCGCTGCGGGCGGTGCCCAATTCACTGCGGCAGGCGGGTCTGGCGCTGGGCGCTACCAGGTGGCAAACCATCTGGTCTCACGTGCTGCCCAATGCCCTGCCTGGCATCCTGACCGGCACCATTCTGGCGGTGTCCCGCGCCCTGGGTGAAACGGCGCCGCTGGTAGTGGTGGGCGCTTCGACCTTTATTACGGTGGACCCGTCTGGTCCATTTTCAAAATTCACTACTTTACCAATTCAAATTTATCAATGGACATCGCGGCCGCAGGCGGAGTTTCGCAATATTGCGGCGGCGGCGATTGTGGTGTTGTTGGCGCTGCTGCTGACGTTAAACGCAACGGCCGTTCTCCTCCGCAATCGCTACAGCAACCGCATGGGGTAAGCAACAATGAGTGAGACAAATTTTTCTAGCAACGGCGATTACGCCATCGAAGCCCATAATATCCACATCTATTACGGCAGCTTTCGCGCTGTCAAAGACGTCACCCTAAAATTTGTGCCGCGCCGCATCACCTCGCTCATCGGCCCCTCCGGCTGCGGCAAAAGCACGGTGCTGCGCGCTTTCAATCGCATGAACGACCTGGTTCCAACCTCTCGTCTGGAGGGCAAAGTCCTCTACCAGGGGCAAAACATCTACGATAGTGGGGTAGACCCGGTGGAAGTGCGGCGGCGCATCGGCATGGTCTTCCAAAAGCCCAACCCCTTTCCCAAAAGCATCTACGAAAACGTCGCCTGGGGCGCGCGCATCAATGGTTATAAAGGCAGCATGGATGAACTGGTGGAGCAGTCGCTGCGCCAGGCGGCGCTGTGGGATGAGGTCAAGGACAAATTGGACCAGAGTGGCCTGTCGCTTTCTGGCGGGCAGCAGCAGCGCCTGTGCATTGCCCGTACCATCGCCGTCAAACCAGAGATCATTCTGATGGATGAACCGGCGTCGGCGTTGGACCCTATTGCCACCCTGCGCATAGAGGAATTGATTCAGGAACTCAAAAAGAACTACACCATCCTCATCGTGACTCACAACATGCAGCAGGCGGCGCGCGCCTCCGATTACACAGCTTTCTTCAACATGGGCGAAGACCGGGCCGGCTATCTGTGGAGTTTAACGACACCAATGAGTTGTTTACCAAACCCCAACATGAGCTGACCGAACAATACATCACCGGGCGCTTTGGTTAAGGGCCGGTAATCATTCGAGCGCTACCATGACCTGACACGTTTAGGGAAACCTGTCAGGTCTCTACGAGAAGTTGTATTTTTACGGACCCTAGGGATAAAACGGACGATGACACGAGAAACTTTCGACAGAGAATTGAGAACGCTAACCGAGAAGATATTACGCCTGGGCAATGTGGTGGAAGAAGATATTTTGCGGGTTGCCCAGGCTCTGAAAGCGCGCGACTTGCGCGTTTCCAGGGAAATGATTGAAGCCGATGAATGGGTGAATAGCCAACGCATTGAGATTATGATGGGCTGTTTTACCCTGATTGCCACACAGCAGCCCACCGGGCCAGATATGCGCGCTCTGGCGGCCGCTGTCGAGATCGCCGGCGAGTTAGAACGTATTCATGATTATGTCAAAGGAATTGGCAAAATTAGCCTGAAACTAGATGAAGCCCGGCTGCCGGAGCAGGTAGCCGAAATGATACTGCCGATGGCCGAGATTACCAGCCAGATGCTGCATCAGGCTTTAGACGCCTATGCCACCAACAATGCAATGACCGCGCATGAGATTCCGGCGCGAGACGATGAAGTAGACGATTTTTACCAGCAAATCTCTTTTGCTCTGGCTGTTTCGGTTATGGAAGATAGGGCGAAATATGAGCAGGCGAATTTGCTGCAATGGGCGGTGCATAATTTGGAACGGGCAGCCGACCGGGTGATTAATATCTGCGAGTGGACGGTGTATAAGGCGGTAGGCAAATACGTGGAATTGGACAGCGAATTTGAGGCGCCAGCCACGTTGTCTGCCTGATGATGTGAGCTTCTTTGTAGATATGGATTTTCAGAAAAACATTCTGGCTGGTAGGGGCGACCCTTGTGGTCGCCATCTGGCAGCCGGGCGGGCACAAGGCCCGCCCCTACACAAAATCATTATCTGAATATCTATAACTGGCGCGAAAGCGAGCGTTCTTGTCTGCCGGGTTTAGCTGCTAAAAAGCTGAACCCGGTTTTTCTTTTTGCTGGCAATTGTCCTCCCAACCATTATAATCATACTTGTCCGGTGTCTTAACGCAGCAAAAACCACTGGCAGGCATTTCAGCAGGTTTAGAGGGCAAGCGCTATGGATCCGCTTGAACTGGATTTCTCCCAATTCACCATATTAGCCATAGATGATACGCAGACGAATTTAGACGTCGTTTCTGCCTATTTAAACCATCTAGGATTCACGGTGCTGGTGGCGGAGAACGGCCGTCTCGGTTTAGACATGGTACGCGAACACAGCCCGCATCTCATCCTGCTGGACGTGATGATGCCCCACATGAGCGGCTTCGAGGTCTGCCAGGCGCTTAAAGCCGACCCACTTACGGCCGACATTCCGGTTATTTTCATGACCGCCCTGGCCCACACAGAAGACAAAATCAAAGGCTTTCAGCTTGGCGCTGTAGATTACATCACCAAACCCCTGAGCAAGCGGGAACTTGTGGCCCGTATTTCCACCCATCTTAAGAACCAAACCCTGACACGCTATTACCAGCAGCACGCCAACTTTCTGGAAACCAGCAGCAAACTGGGGCAGCAAGTAACGTCCATTTTAGACATGGACGAGTTGTTGACAAAAGCGACCCGGCTGATCCAATCGCGCTTTCTTTATTACAGCGTCACCGTTTGGACCAAGAGCGTGCGTGCAGAGGTGCTGATGCTGCGCGCTTTTGCCGGACGAGACATTGATTATCCCCAACTGGCGCACTCGGAAATTTCTCTGGATGATGAGCGCGGTATCATTGCCCACGTCTGGCGCAGCGGCCAATTTTATCTGACCAATGACGCCCGGACAGATTCTCTGTTTGTCTCGGCCCAAACCCTGGCGTACACCCGCTCAGAATATGCCATTCCCCTGCTGGTGGGGCAAACGATGATCGGTGTCTTGGATGTGCAAGATGACAAGGTGGATGCTTTCGACCAGGAAGACCAGATTGTGCTGCGAATGATGGCTGATCAACTGGCTATTGCCATGCAGAATGCGCTGTCATACGGCCGTTTGGCCCGCTTTAATCAGCAATTAGAACAAGAAGTCGCCCGGCGCACGGCCGCTTTACAACAAGCCTATGAGCAGTTGGCGCAAATGGACCAGGCCAAAGCAGACTTCATCAACGTTGCTTCCCACGAGCTGTTTACCCCTATCTCGCTGATTAAAGGCTACACCCAAATCTTGTTGGATGACCCTTCCTTCCAGACCAACGAAAACCAGACGCGCATCATCGCGGGTTTGCATCGGGGCGCGCAACGCCTGCATGAAATTGTGGAAAGCATGTTGGATGTAGCCAAGATAGACAACGCCGATTTACGGCTGCAATACCAACCCGTTGTTTTGTCTGGTTTGTGGCAGCAGCTTCAGATGCAGATGCTGCCGGCCCTGACCGACCGCCATATGACGCTGGAGATTCAGCCAGGGCTGCGTTCCCTGCTGGTGATTGATGGCGATGCGGAAGCGCTGTACAAGGTGTTTACCCAGTTGTTGGTAAATGCCATCAAATATACGCCGGACGGGGGGCGCATTACGGTGGACGGCCGTTTGCCCACCCCCCACACCATCGAAATCTCCATTCACGATACCGGCATCGGCATCGCCCCAGACAAGCACGAATTTATCTTCAGCAAGTTTTACCAGATTGGCCGGGTGGACCTGCATTCTACCGGCAAAACCAAGTTCAAAGGCGGCGGGCCGGGCCTGGGGCTGGCAATCGCCCGCGGCATCGTCCACGCCCACCAGGGGGAAATCTGGGTCGAAAGCCCCGGCCACGACGAATCAACCTGCCCCGGCAGCACCTTTTTTGTGCGCCTGCCGCAGCATCAGGAAAATAGCCAATAACCCAATCCTTCGGCAAGCTCAGGACCAATCGCCAATCGCTATTCCCGCTTTATCTGCACCAGCAGGACGCCGACGGCCGCTAAAGCCAGCCCAACCACATCCAGCCAATTGATAGTCTCGCCCAGGAACAGCCAGGCCAGCAAGGTGATCTGGATGAGCATGGTGTTGTTGATGATGCTGGACTCCATGGCCGACAATGTGCGCAAGGTGTGGTTCCACAGCGTAAAGGCCAGCGCCGTATTGATCACTGCCAGGAATAAGATCAACAGCCAGTTTTGCCAGGTTAATGTGGGCCAGGGTTCGGTTGCCAATCCCAAACCCAACAACAGCAGGCTGCCAATGCCCATGCTTACCACGGTAACTGTCAGCGGATGCAGGCGGTTTTGCCGGTTGATCGCCCGGCCTAATATGCCGGAAAAGGAATTTGCCAGCACCGTGATGGTCGCTACCAGGTAGCCTATGGCCTGCCCGGCCGGGATTTGCTTGGGCAGAAAATAGACCAGTACGCCGCCCAGGAACACGGCCGTTCCCACCCACTGCCCCCTGGACGGCCGTTCCGCCAGAAATACAATACCCAACACAGCCGTGACAACGGCCGTTGCGTTCAGCAGCAGGCTGAAGGTAATGGCCGGCAAATAAACCAGCCCTAAAAACTGCGTCCCCTGGGTGACGGTGTAATACACCACCCCCAGCCCCGCCAGCGCCAACCAATCGCGCCCGGATAAAACCCGCAGCGGTGTCGCCGACTTTGTGCGCCGGTATAACGGCAGCAGCACCAAAAACGCCAACACATAACGCAGCCCGGCAAAGATCAGCGCCGGCATATCCGCCAGCCCCAATTTGATCAACACCCATGAAGTGGACCAGAGAAATGTAACAAACAACGCCTGCAAAACAGCCTGTGTGTGTGGTGAAAAGCGGTTCAACATCCCCAAAAATCTCCTAGACGTGAAGTTGTATCACACTTCTTGCTATCTGCCGCGCGGCGCAGCAAAATGCGGGGCCTGTCTACCAAGACAGGCCCCGCATTTTTGCCAGTACAACACAATTAGGAGGGGAAGGATTGTTTACTTCGTCGCCAGGGGCGCAATGCCAAAGTTTAGCGGTCCCTGGTCTGTGCCGGTAGTGAAGTATTGTGGATTTTCGGATGTAACGTAGTAACCAGCGGGTGCAGTTACCGTTACCATAAAGCGCACGTCTTCACTGACGCCAGGTAGACCCCACGTGCCCACACACGGCCGTATCGGGGATGGGTTCAGTTCATCATCCACCAGCGTGTCTTGGTAAGAGCACAACGCCGATTCTCCATCATACTCCGCTTCACGGGGGCCGGATGATTCCAGTACAAATTCGTCGTAAGCCGGAGAGGTAATGGTAACAATCGCGCCGACGTGCCGCCATATTTCTTCGTCCTCCACCCAACTCCACACACCGCTGTACCCTTCTTCGCCGGCGTCCCAGATGCCATCCAGCTCTTTGTCAATAAAGACAAGGCCAGTGACACTGTCTGGTTCGGCGGCAAACGTGGGCACGGCCGCCACGAAAGCGAACAGGCACAAACTAAATAGCAGCACAGAGATACGTTTCATTTTCGACATAATAGACTCCTTTTGTCTGTTTCTTGTTGATTTGTGCAGTGTTTACAACTGCGTTTGCTTAACTGCTTTCTACGATAGCGAAAACTTTTTAAGAAAATATGCGGAAGTTGTGAGATAATTGTGCAGGTTCATTTGCTGCCCGGAACGGCCGTTTGGGGCAGGTTAACCAAAGAAGTACGGCCGTTTTTTAGGCAATCCCACCGTAGATAAACCAGACAAAATCCCGTATTATCTTAAGTGACTTGTGCTGAAATGCGCGGTTCAGTGGGAAATAGTGGGAATTGAAGAAGGCGACCTATGGGTCGCCTTCTTCAGTTTAAACGGCCGTTAACCAAACCTTAACAGCCCATGCTTGCATCTATTCCCCCTTGCAGAGTACCATCCCCACACAAAGAAAAATCCACGAAAAGTTGCTGCATCGGCGCTTTCCGTATCTGATATAGAGTCTATTTGGAGACAATACAAACCAATGAAAAAGCGCGTTTTATTCCTCTGCACTGGCAATTCCTGCCGCAGCCACATGGCCGAAGGGCTGACCAACCATTTTCTGGGCGAGACCTGGGAAGCCGTTTCCGCCGGGACCGAACCGGCCGGTTATGTTCACCCCCTGGCTGTTGCCGCCCTGGACGAACTGGGCATAGACATCAGCGACCACACCTCCAAGACGGCCGATGTCTTTCGCAGCGTCCCCCTGGATCTGGTCATCACCGTCTGCGACGACGCCGCCGAAAACTGCCCGCTCTGGTTGGGGCAGGGCAAAGTCACCCACATCAGCTTCCCCGATCCGGCTAAGGCCACCGGCACAGATGATGAAAAAACGGCCGTCTTTCGCCAGGTCCGCGATGACATTCGGGAGCGGGTGTTGAGCTACCTGGAGACAGTTGGGATCTGATCTCGCCAGATCAAAAACGACCGAACCATTAGCCGTGTTCACGGGGCGTTGTTTTTCAGCCTGGGGCTTAAGCCCCAGGCGCAGCGGCCAACCCGCGACGACCAGCGCTGAAGCGCCGGTCTACAAAACAACGCCGGGTAAACCCGGCTTGTACGCATTCAGCCCCGTTCACGGGGCGTTGTTTTTCAGCCTGGGGCTTAAGCCCCAGGCGCGTCGGAAATCAGGTGAAAGTGGAGTTGGGGGATGTCCTGGTAGGGGCCGCCATTGGTGATGAGGCGGTAGCCGGCCGTTTCCAGGCCAAATTCGGATACCAGGCTTTGCACAATGGGGATTAAATCCAGCAATAAAGCAGCGTTGGCCGGCTGCAGAGCCATCAAATTTGCCACACGTTGTTTGGGCACGATCAGAATGTGAACTGGGTACGCAGGTTGGGGATGGTGAAAGGCCAACAGGGTATCGGTTTCGCGCAAGCGATCAACCGGCAGCAGAAAGCTCATGTGGGCGAACAACCAACCAATAAAAAGGCCCGCGGTTGGCGTGCGGGCCAGGGCAAACAACCAACGGTGGCCAATCAAAATCAGGGGCCAAAACGGTCCAGCACCGGCGCATAAAAGCAGCGACAGCCATCGGGATGCGAACAGCCTTCGTGCGGCAGTTCCGGTACTTCGTCGAATTCGTAAGCGCCTTCCAGCGCTTTGCACACCGGGCAGGCATCTTGACCCACCAAAATGCGCACCTTCGTCGCCAATCCATTACGAATTTTTTCCAAAGCGGCCTTTTGTTCAGCCTGTTTATCTACTACGGCAACCATATCTGTCTCCTGTGAAAATGGGAGCGCGGACGTCCCGTCCGCCCCGGCAGGCGAGACGCCTGCGCTCCCAGGGTTTTCATTCGTGGTGGTGGGTGCAGCCCACTCATGATGTCTCCTGCGAAAATGGGAGCGCGGACGTCCCGTCCGCCCCGGCAGGCGAGACGCCTGCGCTCCCAGGGTTTTCATTCGTGTTGGTGGGTGCAGCCCACTCGTGATGTCTCCTGCGAAAATAATTGAACGGGCATGGCTCATTCCAGGCGATATGTGCTTTACAAATTTAGCAAGAAAGCGCGTCATGCTGAGAGCCTGTGCTGAGCTTGCCAAAGCATCCCGTTCCTCTGGCTGGAGTGGGATGCTTCGCCCCGAAAACTCCGCTCAGCATGACAGTGATGGGATTGTACGAGCCAGCGGTTAAGCAGGCAAGGGATAGTCCACAAGCCATCAACTAAACACCGAACACCAAACACTGGATACCGGACACCGATTCACGAAATCACGGCCGTCACCCCCATCCGCCTCTGCATCGTCAGCAAACGGCCGCTGCCAATTTGCTCCACGTAATGCGATAGATTTTCATACTCAGCCACCAGCCGGTCAAATGTTGGTTCATCCAGCAGATACAGCTCCGAATCCAGCGCCGCCCGCAGCGTGGCCGTATAAGGCACGTCGGCGAACAGAGCGTATTCGCCAAAATGCTCACCCGGCCCTAAATGTCCCACCACCTGTTCACCCGCCGCGCCTGCTTGTAACACATCCAGACGGCCGTCGGCCACAATAAACAGATGGGACCGCGCCTGCCCCTGCCGCACAATCACTTCCCCGGCTGTCACCTGACGCGGCTGAAGGCGGGCGTCTATAACCGCCAACTGCTGCGGGCTGAGGCTGTTAAACAGCGGCATCTGCTGCAGCAGGCGGCGTGCGCGCGCCCCAGAACTCACCTGCGACGCCAAAGTCGTGTCGGCGCGCAGCAGCGGATCGAAGTGATGGCGGTCTATGACCAGCGCGCTGACCGGCGTCTGGGCGCAGTAAGTGGCCGGGTATGTCCCGGCGTCTAACAAGGCCAACTCGCCCAAACAGCCACCCGGTTCGATGACGGCCGTTTGCACCCCATCCTGAAACACCGCCACCTGCCCCGACTCAATCAGATAAAAAGCGGCGGCGTCGCTGCCAGCGTGGGCGATGATATGCCCGGCACGGCCGTGCCAGGGTCGGGCCACCGCCAGCACCGCCGCCAGCCCGTCGTCGTCAAACCCGGCAAAAATATCCGCCTGCCGCAGCAGGCTGCGCCGCCGGTCCCGCGCCCGAATGAAACCGGCCGCTAACCCGCTGCCCCATTCCATTTCCGCCAACACATGGCGGCCAAGCGTCTCCGCTTCCAGCCAGGGCAGGCTGTCGTAAGCCGCCTGCCCGGCCTGGCGTGTGAACGGCGTTCCGGCCAGGTCATCCAGCCGGTCTACCGCCAGCAGCAGCGCCCGATGACCGCGGGCGGCAATGGCTAAAATGTCCTCGTCGGGATTGATGGGACCAGCCGCCAGAATTTCGGCCACGATGCGTTGCAGGCGGCGGCGGCCAAAAACGGCCTCGTAGCTGGCAAATAGGGCCTGCATAAAGTGGTTGAACGCGCTGACCAGCCGTTCCCGTTCGCTGAAGGCGGCCACTTTGGTTGGTGTGGCGTCGAGGCGGCTGAATTGGGCCAATGCGCCCAGCAGCAGATAGAGCAAAGTGGCGTACAGCCACACTATGGCCGCCGGCAGGTGCAGCGCCGGGAAAAATTGCAGCCAGGGGATGATCAGAAAGGCCAGCGTCAGCAGCGCCCAGGGCAGGGCAAAACGAGAACGCCAAAAATTGAGCAGCAGCGGCGTGAGAAAAACCAATCCTGGGAAGACGCCCATCAGGATGAGCAGCGTGGTGGCGAGATTGACGCCATCGCCCACGCGCAGCAGCAGCGGCAGGTAGGCCAGGCCCAACAGGAAAAAAGCGCCCATCACCAGGCGTTCCGCCAGCGTTAGGATGCCGGGCTGCATGGTGAACCAGGTGATGACGCCGGTGGTCAACACGCCCAACGCGGCCAGAATCAGCCCGCCGCTGCACCAGAATTGGGCGGCGGGCGGTTCCGGGCTGACCCAGGCCAGGGTGACGCCCAGGAAAACGGCCGTTACCGCCCAGACGCCCCATTGAAAACGAGAACCGGGCAGTTGGCGGCCAATGCCCACCAGCGCCGCCAGGCCAGCCAGGTGGACCAGCCACAGCGTCATACTGACGGCCAGATCGGCGTAAGGCAGCAGACTGAGAGCAAACAGGAGTGCCGGGACACCCAACAGCAGCGGCGCGCCCAGCAGCAGGGCCAGCACATCGCTGCGCGACAGCAAATCGCGCCGGGCGAGCCATTCCAGCGCGGTTTGCAGGCGGCTCCAGCCGTAGCGCAGCAGGGCAGCCAAGATGGGGATGATGACGGCCGTTACCACCCCCAACAGCAGCGCCCGCCCCCACCAGCCATAATCGGTCCACAGGCTTTGGCCCAGCGGCAGCAGCCGCGTCTGCCAGAAATAGAGGGCAAACCACAGCGCGTAAGCCGAGTAAACAAAGGCCAGTGCGCCAAAAAAGACAAAAATCCGCTGATGGCGGCTGAGACTTTGCCAGAAGGTCCGGGGGTTGGTTAGTTCGCGGCGGCGCGGCCACATCTGTTCGCGCCAGAAGCGGAAGGCGCGCTGGCGCAGGCCGGGCATGTCTAGCCAATCCATCAGGATGAAGTAACCATCTAATTCCAGCAACGGATTGAGGTTAAAAAAGACGGTCAGGTAGGCGATGAAACCCATTTGAAAAAGGAAGCTGACCCAGAGTTGAGCGGCGGCGGCGGGCACGGCCGTCAATACGTAAGTCAGCGCCAGCCCCACCAGACCACCAATCAGCAGGCCGGAGTGAGGTCCGGCCCAGGAGACGGCAATGCGCTCGGCGCGCGTCGAAAGCCAGGTGTCCCGCGTATCCACAAAAAAGGCGGGCATACCCCAATAAATCATGAAACCGCCGCGATTGAGTTCGCGCCCCACTTGTTTTACAGTCAGGCCGTGGGCCAGTTCGTGAATGGTGATGACGATGAAGTTGGCTGCCAGCAGGGTGACGACGCTGAGGCCGCCGCTGAGCAAGGAAACGCTGCCGCTGAAAAAGAGACGGCCGTACAACACCCCACCGAGAAAAATAATAACCAGCAGCCCAAATTGGGCCGGCCAGGAAAACAACCAGCCCAACCAGCGGAACAGAGCCGTGAAGGCGCCGTCCAGCCCGTCGCGGGCGATTTCGGTGTGCAGGAAGCCGCGCAGCAGGCGGCGGCCCTGATTTTCCGGGGCGCGGGCGGCCAGTTCGGCGTTGATCTGGTCGTAGACATTGGCCGGTTGGTCGGCCAGGAAGCGGCCGGCGCGCAGGTCGGCCACCAGCCGGTTGAGGTGGGCAATGGGCAGGGATTTGTAGCGCAGCAGGTTGTAGAAGAGCAGGTCTTTGACCGATTTACGGCCGTCCATCTGCCACCACAGCGCGTAATCCGATTCGGCTAGACGCAGGTAGGTTTTGGTTTGTGGTTGTTTAAGGACGTAGTAGGTTTCCCCCTGGGATTTCAGGCGGGCGACTTCAACCTGGGCGATGCGCTGGGGTTTGTACGCGCCGGGGTCTACCGCCTCGGTTACGGCCGTCCAAAAACGTTCGCCTGCGCCATTCTCTACCATCCTTCCAGTTTAAACTCTGTTATAATTCGGGACAACCTGAATCCAAAACCCGAACAGTTGGCTAAACCGTTCGGGTTTTAGCGGACCAATGGAGGCCAATATGGGATTTTTACGAAACCTTTTTGGTGGCAAAAAAAGTGAAGAATATGTGGATACGCGGGGCGTTTATTTTTACGTCCGCTGCAACAACTGCGGCTGCGTTGTGCGGCTGCGGGCTGACAAACATTACGACCTGGAAACAACCGGCAGTGAGTTCACCTGGCATAAAACCATTGTGGACAACAAATGTTTCCGCCCGATACCGACCGTTGTTACTCTGAACAGCAGCTATGATGTGAAGAATGCCGATATTCAGGGCGGCGAATTTGTGACTGAGGCAGATTATGAGCAGTGGCAGCAAGAGGCGGCCGTCCAACGTGAATTGGCCCGCCGTCAGGCGGAAAACGCGGCGAGCGCTGCCGACAGCCAGGCGCAAAGCGATACAGACCCTTTATGAGTGAATCTGACACCATCATTTTGTACACGTCCAGTTATTGCGGCCATGCGCGTCTGGTTGAGGAATTTCTGGCGCAAGAAAAAATAGCTGCCGAAATTATCAACATCTCCGAAAACGCGGATGCCCGGCAGACGTTGATTGACATCAACCAGGGTTTTGCCAGCGTGCCCACGCTGGTTTTCCCGGATGGCAGCGTACTCACCGAGCCATCTCTCCGCGACCTGCGCCTGAAGTTGGGGCTGGAGAATCCTAGCAGCTTGTCGGAGAAGATACGTTTCTCCGAACAAAAATGATTTCGGTGTAAACTTTGGGTATGGCAAGAAAATTCAGAACTGCTGATTACGAAAAGACCCTGGACCTGCAAATCACCTTGCGCGATGTCCTGCCACCCGACCATTTGGCTCGCTTCATTGTCGCTGTCGTCGCCCAACTTGATTTGGGGATCGTGTATAGAAAGTATAGTGAGCAGGGTGCGCCACCATACGCCCCGGAAGTGATGTTGGGATTGCTGTTCTGCAGCTATGCCAGCGGCGTATTCAGTTCGCGCAAGATTGAACGCGCCACCCATGAGGTGATTCCCTTTCGTTTCATTACCGGTGACATGCACCCCGACCATGACACGATTGCGGCTTTCCGCCAACAATTTCTGGCTGAACTGAAAGAGTTGTTTGTCCAGATACTGTTGATTGCCCAGGCGATGGGCTATTTGCAATTGGGTAACGTCAGTCTGGATGGCAGCAAAATCCATGCCGATGCGTCCAAGAGCAAAGCGGTCAGTTACCAGCGGCTGTTGGCTATCGAAGCCTATCTGCAAGCCGAAGTCGAGGAGTTGTTCACTTTGGCTGAAGTTGCCGATGGAGGACAACTGCCCGAAGAGATGAACATTCCCGATGAGATTGCCCGACGCCAGCAGCAATTGGCGCGGCTGGCCGAAGCCAAGAAGGTGCTGGAGGAACGCGCCCAGGCCCGGTATGAAGCCGAGCAAGCCGAATACGAGGCCAAGATGCAAGCCCGGGCCGAAAAGACCGACCCACAGGGAAAAAAAGCCGCCGGGCAAACCACCGCAGCCACCCACTCCAGGACCCAGAGATAAAGACCAGTACAACTTCACCGACCCCGAATCGCGCATCATGAAAAACGCCACCAACAGCGGCTTTGACCAACATTATAACGTCCAGGTAGTGGTTGACCATGACAGTCGTCTGGTAGTGGGCAATTGGTTGTGTGACCATACCAACGATAAACAGGCCGCCCTGCCAACTCTCGACACCGTACCACCAGTCGTGGGTCAGCCGAAAAAGGTCAATTTGGACACCGGCTATTTCAGCGAAAACAACATCGCCAGCTTGGAAGCGCGCGGCATTGACCCCTACATCGCCACCGGTCGCAGCCCACACCATCAGGGTTGGCGTGCCTTTTTCCTGGACAATCCCAACCCGCCACCCAATGATGCTTCCGTCAAAGAGCAAATGGCTTACAAACCAGACCACCCTCGGCAAAGCCACCTACCGTTTGCGCAAATCGACGGTTGAACCGGTTATCGGTATCATCAAGGAAACCTTGGGTTTCCGTCAGTTTTCTCTGCGAGGCCTGGTTGCTGCCGGTGGCGAATGGACATTGGTTTGTCTGGCTTACAACTTGAAACGATTGCATACCTTGCAGGTTGGTTGATGGGGCGTTATTGCCCCCTGCCTGATGCCCGAAAACGGGCTGTAAAACCGTGCAAAATTCATGGTAATGAGGCCAATATGAGTTGCAAACTGCTTGTCTTGATGCTTTGAAATCGTTATTTGTCTATCATCGGGCCTTCAGAAGATATTTTTCCGACAGCCTGCTAGTCTGGGTGATCGGGTTCGTGCCCGGTTGCAGAAGTAGTATTCCGTGTTCCGTGTTCCGTGTTCCGTCCCTTGTTGAGGTAAAGCAGGGTGGCGGAGACCATGCTGGCGGCGCCCATGATGCTCCAACTGAGTTGATTGAGGCGTTTTTCCAGGCGGCGGTTGGATTCATTGTCGCGCACACTTTGGACGCGGATACGGCCGTTTTCCACCATAGACAGCACCCGGCGTACCTGGTCTGGCGTTTCCAGATACGGCCGTATCGCCTCCAAAATCCCTTGCCAGCTTATGTCTCGCGCACTCTGCTCCCGAATCACCTGCTCGCCAAACTTCTCGAAATAATACCAGGGGTTAATCTGCGGGTTTAGCTGTGTCACCAGGCCAGACACCATGCTTACTGCCCGCCCCAGGTAGACAAAATCCTGGGGAACCTGGAACGGAAACGCGAACAACACATCGCGGAACTCGCGGCTTAATTCCGCTATCTCGCGTGGGTCTGGCTGCGCCAAATCCAATAGTTTACGCCCCCACACGCGGTCTAACAGGGTACGCAGCGCGTCGGTGATGCGGTCCAGGTCGGCGCCGGGCAGGAAAAAACCGAGCGCCTGGGCGGCGGCCGTCATCTCGTAAGCGTCGCGGCGGGTGAGGCTGACCAGGACCCGGCGTAGATTTTCGCCCATTAGCTCGGGCACGTCGCCGACCATGCCAAAATCTACAAACGTCAGGCGGAACGGCCGATTTTTACTCGCTTCACCGGGCTGCCATTCGGCGTCGGTATACGGCCGTACAAACAAATTGCCAGGGTGTGGGTCGGCGTGGAAGAAGCCTTCCTTAAAAATCTGCTGGAAATATGCCTCCAGCAGCACGCTGGCGACTTCCGCCGGGGCGATGCCGGCGGCCTTCATGCCTTCGATGTCGGTAATTTTGACGGCCGTCACATCTTCCAACACAATGACGCGCGCGGTGGAATGTTCGCGGTACACGGCCGGGATGTAGATGTTTTTGCTGCCAGCATACATGGCGGCAAACCGCTCGGCGTTGTCCGCTTCCGACAAATAATCCAATTCTTCCCACAGGGTGGTGGCGAATTCTTCCATCAGGGCAGGCACGTTGGCTCGTTTGCGGATGGGCTTATAGCGCATAAACCAGTGGGCCACAACGCGCAGCGCCGCCAGGTCGGTGGCAACGGTGATTTCGATGTCCGGCCGGCGAATTTTCACCACGACGGGCGCGCCGCGCACGGCCGTTGCTCCATCCTCCGGCAGCAGCCAGGCCCGGTGCGCCTGGCCCAACGAGGCCGCCGCCAACGGTTCAATGTCCACCAGCGCAAATCGCTGATTCAGGTCCCCCAAATCCTCGCGCAGCACCGAAAAAATGCGCTCCGGCGGCTCCGGCGGCACTTCGTCTTGCAAGCCTTTCAGTTCATCGGTAATTTCTAGCGGCAGCATATCCACGCGGGTGCTGAGGAATTGGCCCAACTTGATCATCACCCCACCCATTTTCACTGCCAGCCCGCGAAAACGACGCGCCAACAGGCGATAGCGGTTTGGCCGCGTGCGCCGGGCGCGGTCGCCCACAATGGGGAAGCGGGCATAAACAATATCCCACCAGATAAAATGGGCAATTACGCGGGCAAAAAAAATGAGGATCAGGCGATAGCGTTCTTGATCAATGGCGTATAGTTCATCATTGTCGGTGTTCATGATGGGCGGATTATGCCCTACAACTGCCGTTTGCCAAGTGGCATGATGAAAGTCTCTAAGTAATCGTCTAAGATTAACTTCCTGTTTTTTAGATTGGACCAATCTCCAAGATTGGTCCAATCTGGGCCATGTAATTTCTAGATGCTCATTAAGGCTTTCTCTAGCAGCCTGTCGGAGAACTCAGGATAAGTACACGGATTGAACGGATTCGACGGATTTTTACGGATAAATCACCAGAAAATCGGTGTAAATCCGTTAAATCCGTGTCATCCGTGTACCCATTTCTACTTTTCCGACAAACTGCTAGACCCGACGGAGCCTGCCCGGTTTAACCGGCAGGCAGCGTAAACCAGAACGTGCTGCCTCCCCCTGGCTGGCTGTCCACACCCACATCGCCACCCAATTTGCGCACGATGCGCTGGACAATGGGCAGCCCCAGGCCCGTGCCGGAGGCTTCCTGGCGGTGGAAGCGGGTGAACATATCGAACAGCTTGTCCTGGTCGGCCAGGCTGATGCCCAGGCCATTGTCGCTGATCGTGTAGCGTACCATGCTGCCTTCGGCCACGGCGCGGATGTGAATGAACGGCTCGCTGTTGTCGCTGCCAATGTATTTGATGGCGTTGCCAATGAGGTTGGCGAAGATTTCTTCCAGCCAGGGGGCGTGGCCGCTGAGGGGTGGAAGGTTTTTGTCCACCTGAATGACGATTTTGTGGGCTTCGATTTGATCGGTGAAGCGGGCGATGGCGGCGTAAATGAGGGGGAGGACGGGGACGGATACGGCCGTTTGCGTCACATCGCGCAGTTGAGCCAGCAGCAAAAGCTGCTCAATCATCTCCTCCATGCGGCCGATAGTCACCCGAATGATGTCCAGGTGCGCCTGACCCATGGGTGGCAGATCATATTCGGCCACCAATTCGGCGTAACCATTGATGAGACCCAGCGGCGATTTGAGGTCATGGGCGATGGTGCGAGCGTAGGCGTCTAGCTCGGCGTTGCGCTCGGCCAGTTCGGCAAACAATCGGGCGTTGCCCAGAGCAATGGCCGCCTGATTGGCGAAGGCTTGCAGCCGTTCGCCATGTTTTTGCTGGTATAAACCAGGAGTAGCGCTGTCTAAATTGATGAACCCCAAAACCTCACCCTTGCGCTGAATGGGCGCGCCCACGTAAGAGCGAATCCAACGAGTCGCCGGTGTATCCACCCAGCCGGGGTTTTGGGTCACATCCGAGATGACGATTGGGCGGCCGGTTTGGGCCATTTGCTGCAAATTGGGGGTTTTTTCTAACGGCCATACTTTATGCACTAAATCCAGCATACCGGTGTAGCCGCGATAGCCGACAAAATGGGCCACGTCCCCGCGCAGCAGCATAACGTTGGCGGTATCGTGGGGCAGCACACGCCCCACATCCGACAGGATGCGATCCAATACTTCATCTAAATCGAGCGTGTTGTTTAAGGCGGCGGCGGCGTCGCGCAGGGCTTCGGCTAAAATGCGTTGTTCCCGTTCCGCCAATTCTGTTTGTTTGTGAATGGTGATGTTGCGGATGACGATGACCCGGCTAATGAGCTGCTGGCGAAGGTCGTAGACGGCCAAAATGCTCAGGTCATAATAAACCGGTTCTGAAGCATCTTCCAGGCTGATTTCGGTATGTACCGTTGGCGCGTTTTCAATTTGTTCCAGCAGCGCCGGCCAATGGCGAAATGCCGTCTGAATCGGCAGCCCGAGGAGGGTTTCGGGGGGAAGTTGGATCAAGAGTTCAGCCGCTGGATTGAGATTGATAATGCAGTTTTGGCTGTCGAGGATGAAAATGGCGTCGCTGAGGTTTTGGAATACGGCCGTATGCGCTGTGGGTAATGTATTGGCCGACGATACATGTAGGGTACTCCACACCAGGAGGAGAACGGTGAGCATTACAGCCAACGGGGTCAGGTTTAGCGCCGTCATGCCTGATTGGTACAATACGTTGGCGAGCCAGGGAATGGCAAGGCTGATAACAATGGTCGTCCATTGTCGGCGATGCAGCATGAATGAATGGTAGACGGCGCGAGGCATTGATGAGATGCGTTGAATACGCCGGTTTCGCCAGACTGTGAACGCAGCGAGGGTGGCTGTTGCGACGGTGAGAAAAAGGAGCCAGGCGTAAGAATCAAACTCAAACGACATTATCACTTCTGCTAATACTGTTATGCTTTAGAAGAGAGAGTAGCCCGTTTTAACTTTTTTGGTGATAGGGAATCTGTACTTTTTCCAGATGAATTTCCCGTCTTTGACTGGCACTTGATAGGTAAGTTGTCCTGGCGGGCTGGCAGAGAAGTAAAATAGACTTTATCGGAAATAAGATTTTGTCCACAGATTGACACAGATTTAGCCTCTTTAATCTGTGTCAATCTGTAGACCACTTGTTTTGACATAATACTAGAACCGATAATGTCTAATAGGACGCGGATAAACGCTGATTTTGCGGTAAAAAGTAGCCAAAATCAGCCACTATGTTTGCACTTTCGGCTCAAAGAATAAGAGTTCAACTCGAACGGCCATGTTGTCATTCTGAGCGGAGTCTTCGGAGCGAAGAATCCCCATAGATTAGGCCGGTGAACGGGATGCTTCCCCGTTCGACGTTGCTCAGGGCCGAAGACTCCGTTCAGCATGACATAACCTGCACTTGCGTACCGAAAAAGTAAATCGTTCTTAAACTGCAAAGATAGTGTCAGCCTGAATCTGCGAAATCTGCGTCCGAAATCTTTTTCCGACAGGCTGCCTGATGATGGATGTCTGACAACAAAAAGCCGCCCTTATGATGATCCGGGCGGCTGGTTATGCCCCGTAGGGGAATCGAACCCCTGTTTTAGCCTTGAGAGGGCTACGTCCTGGGCCGCTAGACGAACGGGGCGTTTAGCAAAAGGATTCTAACAAACGGCCGTTACCCTGTCAAACTCTCGCGCCATCCGCTGCACCATCCCCTGCCAACCGCCCATATCGCCGTAATACCTCTTGCAAACGGCCGTGTGGCAGCGCGTGCAGTGTGGCGCCGTTGATGCCCTGCATGGTCTCCGCGGCCACCAGGGCGTTGATGATGGCTTCTTCACTGGCGTAGACCACGGCGTCGAAAAACGGATCAATGTGGGCGTTGGGCACGGCCGTTACTAGTTCCAGCCCTTCTGGGGTGATGGTGGGGGGCACGGCCGTTGAAAAAGCCAGGAAAATATCGCCGGAATGGTGATGGGCGGTGCTGCCGGTGCGCGCCAGCCCAAGCCCGGCGCGCCGCGCCAGCCGTTTGAGCTGGCCGGGCAAAAAAGGGGCGTCGGTCGCCACCAGGATGATGATGGAACTGCTTACAGCAGGCAGAGATTGACGCGACGGCCGTAAATCATCAATTTCCTGGCCCGCCGGCGTGCCAGCCACCAACAACTGCTCGCGCTGCCCAAAATTGGACTGCACCAGCACACCTACCATGTAGTCGCCCACTGGCGTTGCCACCAGACGCGAGGCTGTGCCGATGCCACCCTTGAACCCAAACGTACTCATCCCTGTGCCCCCACCCACGTTTCCCTCCAGCACAGGACCCGAAGCGGCATTTTCTAGCGCAGCAAATACGTGCATTGGCTGCACGTGCTGTCCGTAGGCATCGTTCATATTGCCGTCCCACGTTTCGGCCACCACTGGCAAGCTGAAGTAGAACCGCGCTTCGCGGTCTGGCACATGGTCCCGCGCCCAGGCGATGACGGCGTCGCGCACGACGCCCACGCTGAGCGTATTGGTCAGCAGCACCGGCCCGGTGAACGCGCCAAACTCTTCGATGAGATGCGTCCCGGTCATCTCGCCCACGCCGTTGAGGGCAAACAGACCGGCAAACACGCTGCTGGCTGCGCCAATACCGCGCGGCCAGACGGCCGTTACACCCGTGCGCACCGGCCCCTGACCCACCACCAACTCCCCTTCGCCGGCGATAAGGGTGGTGTGCCCAACGGCCAACCCGGCCACATCGGTGATGGCGTTCAGCGGCCCCGGCGCGCCGGGAAAAGGCACGCCCAGGTCACGCGCCCGTGCTTTTTTCTGGTCTGGCATACGTTTGTTCCCCAATGGATTGGACGGCCCGGCGATAATAGACGCTCTCCGGGGCAACGCCGTAGCTTTCTAATAAAATGACGTCAACCATAGCGCGGACTCGCTCCGGCGAGATGGCCGGTTCATCGGTCAGCGGATAGTACATCAGGTAATAGCTCATTTCTGGCAGCCCTGCGCCCAGAGATGGCGTCAGCAGTTCAATATCGGGCAAGAGAATGCTGCCGTTGCGTTCGTAGAAGCGAATGCGCCGCTCGGCAAGCTGCCGTTCGCGCGGGTCGTGGATGTCAGACGGCCGTTCTACCTCCCAACACATGCCCAACGGCCGTTCGCCGGCCTCCTGCGCCAGTCTGGCCATTGTCTCGCTAAATGCCCAGCCACCAAGACCCTGGCCGCGGGATACGGCCGTGATCGCCATATAGGCCAAAAAGCCCAACCGCTGCCGGGCGTGGTAAGTATACATAGACATGGCTAACACCTGCTCGCCCGACACGCCCACCAAAAAATGAAACAGCGTCTCATCTGCCAACGGCCCTTTGGCCGAAAGGCTGATTTTTTTCACCAGATTTTCCGGCGAATCCCGTTCTTCTGCCGGGAAAGAGGCTTCATAAATTGCCAGCGCCTGCTCCAACAATGGGCCATGCGCTTCCTTCAATTCAACCAAAGAAATCAACTCTGTCATAAAATCCTCCAAAAGACCGCTGTCCAGACCCGTCCGCTTTTTTGTTGACCAATGACTATTGTAATGGGCAATCGGCAGCACACCAATTCAGGGTGACGCATCCCCGACGGCGGGTTACAATAAGCCGCATGAGTGATTACCTTCAAGGCTTAAATGAACAGCAGAAAACGGCCGTCACCGCCCCGGCCGGCCCCGTATTAGTCCTGGCTGGTCCCGGTTCTGGCAAAACCCGCGTCCTCACCCAGCGCATCGTCTACCTGATGCAGGAACTGCGCGTTCCTCCCTGGCACATTCTGGCCGTCACCTTCACCAACAAAGCGGCCAAAGAGATGACCCATCGCCTGGAGACCATGCTCGGCGGCCCGCCGCGCGGCCTGACTATGGGCACTTTTCACGCCGTTTGCGCCCGCATCCTGCGCCGCGAAACCGAAAACCTCACCTTCTACAGCCGCGATTTTGTCATCTTCGATACGGCCGACCAGCTCCAAGTCATCAAACAAGTCCTCAAAGAACTCAACCTGGACGACAAAAAATTTCCGCCGCCCAAACTGCTCAACGGCATCAGCAGCGCCAAAAACGAACTCATCACCCCGGAAGAATACAGCGCCACCAATTACATCGCCGAAGTTACCCGGCGCGTCTATGAGCGCTACCAGGCCACGCTGCAAGCCAACAACGCCATGGATTTCGACGATTTGCTCATGAACGCCGCCCTGCTGCTGGACGAACGGCCCGATGTGCTGCAAAAGTATCAGGAACGCTACCAACACATTCTGGTAGACGAGTTTCAAGACACCAACACCACCCAATACGTCCTGCTGCAGCGGTTGGCCGCCGCCCATCGCCACATCTTTGTTGTCGGCGATTCCGACCAGTCTATCTACAAATGGCGCGGCGCTGATTTCCGCAACATCCAGCGCTTCCAGCAGGTTTATCAGGACGCTCAGGTGGTGCTCCTGGAGCAAAATTACCGTTCCACCCAAACCATCCTGGACGCCGCCAAAGCGGTCATCCGCCACAATACGCAGCGCGTCCATAAGGAACTATTCACCGAACGGCAGGGTGGCGAACTTATCGTCATCGGCGAAGCTTATAATGACCTGGAAGAGGGCGACATTGTCATCAGCACCATCCAAAGCCTGCTGCTGGATGGCTACTCGCCCGGCGACATCGCCGTGATGTACCGCACCAACGCCCAATCCCGCGTGCTGGAAGAAGCCTTTGTCCGCGCCAGTATGCCCTATCGGCTTGTGGGCGCGACCCAATTCTACAAACGGCGCGAGGTGAAAGACATCATTGCCTACCTGCGCCTGATTCACAACACGGCCGATTCTGTCAGCTTTAACCGGGTCATCAACGTGCCCACACGCGGCATTGGGGCCAAGACCCTGGAGCAGTTGCAAGAATGGGCCGCCGCCAACGGCTGGCAGCCTGGTGACGCGGTGTTGGAAATTGCCACTAATGCCCACGCCCAACACCCCTTCCGCGCCCGCGCCCTCACCGCCTTGCAGGAGTTTGGCAATATGCTCTTCGCCTGGCTGAATCTGCGCGACAGCGCCACCGTGGGCGATTTGTTCGACCTGGTCTTGGATCAGACCCATTACCGCGAACATATTCATGATGGCACGGACGAAGGGCAAGAGCGTTGGGAGAATGTGCTGGAACTGCGTAACGTGGCCGCCGACGACAGCCTGACTCTGAGCGATTTTCTGGAACAGGTCGCCCTGGTGTCGGAAACCGACAATGTGCAGGATGTGCCCAATTCCACCACGCTGTTAACGCTGCACGCCGCCAAAGGGCTGGAGTTTCCGGTGGTTTTCATCACCGGTTTGGAAGAGGGGATGCTGCCCCACAGCCGTTCGCTGGATGACGCCGAGGAGTTGGCCGAGGAGCGGCGGCTCTTTTACGTGGGCATTACGCGGGCCAAAGACCGGTTGTATCTGCTGCACGCCTTCCGCCGTTCGGTGTATGGCGAGACGGAACCGTCGCAGCCTTCCCGCTTTCTGTTGGACATTCCCGCCGAGCTGACCAGCGGCGGTCGGCCGCAGGCGCGCCGGCAGCAAAGTGTGGCCCGCGCCAGCAGTTGGAATCAGAAGACGCCATCCTGGTCGTGGTCCGCCGCGGGGGAGCGCGCGCGCAGCAGCGCCGCCGGTTCGTCGTCTGGGGCATACGGCCGTCCATCCACTCCCCGCCCGACACCCACCACCCAACCGCCAGAACGACGGCCGTTACCCAGGCCCAATTACCTGTCCCAACCCGACCCTGAACCCGAACGCCTCGCGCCCGCCGCTGCCAATTATCGCACCGGCCAAAGAGTGCGCCACGCCAAATTTGGCGAGGGCATTGTCATCGAAAGCAAACCGACCGGCAGCGATGAAGAGGTAAGTGTGGCTTTTGCGGACGTTGGCATGAAGCGTCTGGCCGCCAGCATGGCAAAATTGGAGATCATTGGGGAGTAGTTACCGTAAGCCGAAGTCCGTAAGCCGTTTTCCGTTGGCATTTGCCGGTGGCAGCACCCTACGGAATACGGATTACGGATTACCATCTTGGATGAAGGACGGCCGTACTCTGTGACGCAAACAACAAGCCAGGAGCCAAACCTGAGCAAAGTACAACGGGTCATTTACACGATCATGCCGCTGTTTCTGCTGCTGCTTTGTTTGGGCGTTATCAATTTTGTTTCAGACGAACCGGCGGCAGAGATGGCCGCGCTGGTAACTGGTGGTGAAACGGCCGTGCCCCTTACCCCCATCCCCGCTGCCTCAGCCACCCCGCCCCCAGCCACGACCACGCCAACCGTCACCCCAACGCCAACGCCCACAGCGCTGCCTACGTTGCCACCAGAGGCGGCCATTACTTTGCTTGGTCCGCCGGATGGCAGCGTGTTTAGCGCCGCCACAGCGCTTTCACTTTATTGGGCGTGGCCGTACCCCCTGCGTG